>JAIETZ010000006.1 GCA_019744775.1 Candidatus Obscuribacterales bacterium | reverse complement strand
TCCAAAGATTGGTGGGAGCGGTAAAGACGGTCAGCAGCGACAATACTTGGTGGGAGACCGCCTGGAAAAATAGCCCGGTGCCAGGAGTTATGAAGAGAGCCAGTGAATAACTGGCTCTCTTCCGTTATTTGTTCTGTTACAACGCTCTATGACTGAGCGCTTCGGCAACCTTGGTGATCGTTTGCCAGGTTGCAGTGGCATAATCAGATTTCTCGTAGTCCTGTAATTGCTGATAGTGCCAGCCTAACTTATCGGCCAATTGCTGTTGGGTAAGCCCATTATAAATACGCCACTGAATAAGGAGCGTTGGTAGCTCTTGGACCATTTTGAGACTAGCCGGCTTTTTCTTGTGAGTTTTGATAGCCAAATATGTTTCAACTTGTTCTTCAAGTTGCGCAATTTGTGCTTGCAGAGCCTGTTCCTGAGCGTCCCGAAGCCAAGCTTTTCCCGCAGCTAAAGGCATTTGATTTAACTCAGCCAACGAATCATGCAATTGATTGATTAGAGACGTGGTGGTTTTGAATTGTCTTTCGTTCTTGATCACTATCTTCACCCAAGTTCAATAACTATTATGCCTTTGATGTTCACGTTGATATCGAGTTGAAAAATCCTTAGATGATCGATGCCAACTTGCAATTCTGGAATTCGCGGAAAAATGTCTCCTTTGTATTTGTTCTTAATTTCGGTCAGTTGTTTGAAAGGATTCAGGAGAATAGGATCAATGGTCGGCTGTACTTTGTCAGTTTCCCAGCAGGCATCATAATCATTGGGTATTTCCTTGTCAGTGATAAAGCTGCCGTCTAAATAAAGACGTGTGCATCCGGCTTTTGTAAGTTCCTCAACAAGCAAGCTTAGTCCACTGAAAAGAATTTTCCGGCTGCTGTTGTAGGCAAAGTATTGTTCTATTTCCTCCAAAGTAGCTAGATGTTGCCCTGGAGGCAAATTTCCATTCTCGTCGAAGTTCGGTATCATTATACAAGTTTACCGTTGTAGTTACCGTCTTGTCAAGTCGACGAGGCGGTAACTGACTACAATTAATAACTTGTATTGTGATATCGCTTGTCATCTCTCGGTATGCCCGTAGGATTTTTGAGAGCAACCGGCTGCGCCGGTTGCTGCGTCGCAAGCGATCCGACGACCCACCGGGTCGTCGGATCGCTTGCTTGTGGCGCTCCGCAGGCTCATGCGAGCCAGCTGCGCTAGTACGAGACGACCAGGACGGACGAACCGCCAGTATGCCAGTTATCGTGCCAACGGTAAACGCTGGGTAGCCCTCAGTAGCCCACTGGTTAATAGGACGCAGGTGGAAGTACCGCATCAAGGCGGTATGTAGCTGAGCGTTACTAATGTGCCCGAGGGCTTGTCCAAAGATTGGTGGGAGCGGTAAAGACGGTCAGCAGCGACAATACTTGGTGGGAGACCGCCTGGAAAAATAGCCCGCTGCCAGGAGTTATGAAGAGAGCCAGTGAACAACTGGCTCTCTTTTGTTGATTCATCCGCGATAATGGCCTGCGTGCAATACTAGTTTTGGATGCCATGAACAATGAAGGTCAGTGAAGTCATTAAAATGTTAGAGAAAGACGGATGGTATTTGGTCGCAACTCGTGGCAGTCATCGTCAATTTAAGCATCCGACCAAGCCGGGTCGAGTAACGGTGGCAGGAAAACCTTCACATGATCTTGCTCCAGGTACCCTCAATAGTATTCTCAAGCAAGCGCAGCTAAAGGGTGAACAACAAGAATGAAATATGCAGTAGTCATTGAAAAGAGTGTTAATAATTTTTCCGCCTATGTTCCAGATTTGCCTGGGTGCATTGCCACCGGTGCGACTAAGGAAGAAGTTGAAAGGGAAATTCGCGAGGCAATTCGTTTCCACTTGAACGGACTGAAAGAGGATGGCTTAGTAATTCCCCAACCGGTTGCTATTTGCGAATATGTTGAGACATAGCTAAAGACAGTCAGCAAATGTGCGAAGTTGGATCATCTGGAAATTCTTTGCCAAGGCAATGCTAAGGTGACAAGCCTAGCAGGCAAGTACTTCTCAGCCAAGTATGTGATATTGCGTTGGTCAAAAACAAGAAAACGTTATGAGAGGCAAGGCATTCTAGTCGAGACAAATGCACTAGATCGTGTTGAGAGCGAACTAGGAATCAAGCTCTAATTTCTAGATTAAGATCCAAATGTCCTTGCTGTTTAAATGGCAAGTTTTAGGTCGTGTCCAAGGCAACGTGCGACTTGTGTCAATGTCTTAATAGTTGGATTGGATCGATCTGGATCTTCGAGTTTTTGATAAACCTGATAGGCGACATTCAATCGATTGGCCATTTCTTTTTGAGTGAGTCCTGCCGCTTTGCGTGCTTGGCGAATTTCCGCAGCAGCTAAAATTGAAGGTTTGACCTCAACCGGGTAATAGCCAGCAGCCTTACGACTCTTGGATTTTGGAAGAGGCTCTCCATCATCTACCATGGCAGCAAGCATTAAATTGAGAGCATCCTTGGCCATTGCTAGTGCCTCTTCCAATGTCTTTCCGTAAGTGGATGTTCCTGTGATATCTGGGAACTCTACAGAATAACAATCTTCATCACGATAAGCCTTGCAGTAATAAATCATTTTAGCCCCGCTTGTTTTAGGATGCTCTTTAGCAAGCCGATTGGCAGATCTCGATTGCCATGGACCGGTACGATGATTTTCATTTTCCCATTGTCCAAAATATGATGGCTGCCACTTACTCGCTTTAATACAAAGCCATGTTTCTTCAACAATTTGAGCAAATCTTTGCCAGTCATTGATAAACAATACACCATATAAGGTGTATTGTCAAAGCGTGGTTCGGTCCATATCCGGCATGCCCGTAGGATTTTTGAGAGGAACCGGCTTCGCCGGTTGCTGCGTCGCAAGCGACTTCGCATCGTCATTAGCGCTCCGTAGGCTCTGGCGAGCCAGCTGCGCTAGTACGAGAGGATCAGGACGGACGAACCGCCAGCATGCCAGTTATCGTGCCAGCGGTAAACGCTGGGCGGCCCCCAGTAGACCACTGGATAATAGGACGCAGGTGGAAGTACCGCATCAAGGCGGTATGTAGCTGAGCGTTACTGATGTGCCCGAGGGCTTGTCCAAAGATTGGTGGGAGCGGTAAAGACGGTCAGCAGCGACAATACTTGGTGGGAGACCGCCTGGAAAAATAGCCCGGTGCCAGGAGTTATGAAGAGAGCCAGTGAATAACTGGCTCTCTTCCGTTTCTACTTCTTACGATCAAATTCTTGATAGGCAGCGCTGTCGTTGCGATTGCCGACGACTGTTATGTACATTGTCTTTTTGTCAAAACGATAAATCACTCGAAACTCTCCCACATCTTTTCTAAAGTGGGTACCGTTTCCCATCGAAATGGAATCATGGGGGCGTGGGTCATCACACAGGTTTGTGATGGCTTGGAAAATTTGCAAAAACTGCTTGCTATCGCGCTTTTTGAGAAAGCGCATTGCATCATTAGTCAGATCAGGCTTTAGCATTATGCTTCAGCATGTCTTTGAAAAAATTGGTGGTTGCTTTAGCTCCGATGTAACCGCTCTTTTCGGCTGCTTCAACGCGCGCAAGCCAATAGTCGTTTTCTAGTTGCGTGAGCCGTTCGTAGTCAGCCTGAGGAATGATTACCGCGATAGGACGCCCATTCTTCTCTATAGACACTGGTTCTCTTTGGGCGGCATCAAGAGTTTCCCCTGTTTTGGTTTTTAGTTCAGTTGCGGTCACGGTTTTCATGCAAAGTCTCGGTATTGATCGATTTAAGCACTATGTATACTTTATACATTTTAAGCAATTTGAACAATCTTGTCAATGGCGCTGCAAACGGTTGACGTCAAGAAGCTTTTAAATATGTCGTCAAAAATCGATTTTGTAGACATATTTTGACGACATGTGGATCTTGTCGACATATTCTTGAGAAGCTAGCTTTAAATATGTCTGAATCAACGGCTGCTTCAAGGTGTAGAGTCTACGACAGATTCAGCAATTCGCAAAATTAGGGGACTGATTAATCTGTTGAATGAGACGCAAGAAGAAGTTCGAGATAAGCTGCCCAAAATTTACTCGAAAGACTCGGTGGAAGTCTTATTTAAACTGCCTTATTGTCGAATCAGCTTTCTGGAGGAAGCTGGTATTGCCAAAAGAGAAGCAGCATCGAAGTATCTTAGAAAGCTTGCGGACATTAATCTACTGCAATCGGTCAAATCTGGTCGAGATCACTACTACATAAATCCGAAAATGGTCGACTGGTTGAAAGAATGACTGTTTCGCGATTAGCGTTCTTCATGCCGCCTTCGGAATATTCCTGACCATGCAAGTGGTGAAAAATTTTCGCCGTTGATTTTCACGCCGGTGAAATGACTTTCTTTGAGGCGGACGAGATCGAAGGCGTTGCCTTCTAATTCTGCACATACGTCACTAGCTTTTACGCGTGGCGGTCCTTTGTCTGGTGGAGCATCTTCATTTGCATTGCCGGCAAGGACAAGATAATAGCCACCGGGTGCAACTAGTTTTGCAAGAGTCGACTGCAAGGCTTTGAGATTTACGTCGCGAACAATGTGATATGTTCCGCGATCGAAAACAAATGGGAATTCGGAGCCGACTTCTGCTGGTAGAGCAGTGACATCTGCCACTAAGAAATTGACTTTGACACCGGCTGCTGCTGCCTTTTCTTTGGCGCGATTGATTGCGACTTCGGAAAGATCTACGGCGGTAACATCAAATCCTGCTTGTGCTAGAAAGATAGCATTGGTGCCTGTTCCGCAGCCAACTTCAAACACTCGGCAAGGTTTGATCAATCCCGCAGCGAGAATGGCTTTCAATTCTTCTGATGGAAGACCACTGTCCCATGGTGTGTCATCATCGATATATCGTTGATTCCAATCTCTTCGTTCCATATTATTTCTGTGCCTTCTCTATTACTGCAGACAATTCTTTTTTGAGGATAGGATTAGATGTTTGCTGTCTAGCCTGCATGCAAATGACCATCACTTTCTTGTGTTTGTGTGCGTTGCTTGTTAAAGACCATTTTGCAGCGCCTGCTCTCATCATGTCGCTTGCCACCGATCCAGTGACTTTTGCGGAGCCATTTGTATTGGGTGGTGGCAGGACTTCAATTATTCGCTTTACATAGCGGTCATCGCCTGTTGCGCAGAAGCACGACCAGAGTCTGTCTAAAACAGCGGGTCCGTCGATTGGCATTTTTTCAATGGCTATTGCAGCGGGAAGTTTGCTTGTGGCTTTTTGCATTTCCGGATTTAGACTTTTGGTTAATACAGCCAGTTGCTTTTTTGATTCAGGAGTGTCGGCTTGCCACATTGCTGTCCAGAGAACTCCCTTCATATTGTCGTCCATCGACTTGAAATGTTCTGTCCACGCAGCTAAACGTTGCGGGTTCTGGGCTATTAGCTGACTAAAAAATGCGATTAGTGAATTTCTTGCATCAGGTCTAGCAAGCTTGTTTTTTTGAATATAGTCAACTGCGGTGATCATCAACTCCGGCTGTGGGTGCAAATAGTAATAGTTCATCCAGCGTGATAAGTCATCAATTGTTTTTATTTCTTTGACAGGGGCAGCTCTATCTATTTTTACTGCTGTCGGATTTGCTAGGACTATGGCTGTTGGTCGGACTTGTGACGTCAGGCAGGCTGTAAGCAGACAAGCCATTGCCACGATTTTAGTTTTCATGCAGTTGCTCCCACGCAGTTGAATCCAATCTACGTCCATATTATTTATCACGGGCAGCAGATTTGCCAGATTTGACATCGGACGATTGCATTTCCGTATCTTAAGGGTCGTAACGTTTAACTTCATACGCAGTTTGGAAACTGATCTGGGTTGGTAAGTTGACTTAGGCTTACAGAGGCATTGGCTATGAAAGAGTTGGCTGCGGCAGCGATTATTGTATTTAGCCTTGCTGGGGCTATCCCAGGCGCCTTGTCCTATGGCAATCCAGCCAGGGACGAAGCCGTCGAATTGATGAAAGCTAAGGAATACGATCAAGCGTTAAAGAAGTTGGCGACGGCTGTGGGTTTGGATGCAACGGATGCGCAAAATTATGTGCTGCGAGGCAAGTGCTTTTTGAAATTGGGCAATTATGATTTGGCGATTGCTGATTTGGATAAGGCTGTGAATTATTCACCGGATGATGCGAGAGCTTATTTCTTGCGAGCTATAGTAAACACGAAATTAGGTCGAAATGACTCGAGTGTTAGTGATTTTGAACAAGCGATATACCTAAATCCTAAGAATGCTTCGCGTAATTTTGACAATGCTTCTGTGCGAAAGAATTTCGAAATTGCTCTAACCAGGTTACGTTCCTCTGTGAGATTTAAAGCGAAGGAATCTGAAAGCAAGGATAAATTGGAACCGGAAGACTATTTATTCAATGACGTAGGAGACTAACCATGAATTTCTTCAATAGCTATTGTTTGAGCCTCGTGATTGCTGCTGGGTTGGCAATGCCGGCTTTATGCCAAGACAATGTTAATCCGACTTCCGGTAATGTGGATGAGCGCATAGAACATCAACACAAGCGCATAAAGCATGCTTTGGAGGAAGGTTGGATAGATCAGTCCAGAGCAAATAAGTTGAGACAGACATTGGATGATCTCTCGAGCCAAATTGCCAAAGAACGTCAGCAAAATTCCGGTCAGCTCAAACCAGAGCAAAAAGTAACTGCTGAGAATGTGTTGAATGAGAACAACCAGCTAATTAAGTCTATAGAAGGTGCCGGCAAAAGTGTGCTTGAGCCTGGTAATGTCGTGGGTCCAAAATGGACTACTGGCACTGATGGAGCACAGAACGCGCCTACTTTGCTGCGACAAATGAAGCAACAGGAAAAGCGGCAGCTTACACAAGAGCGCCAGGCTCTGGAGCAAAAGTTGGAGCAGCAGCAATTGCAGTACGAGCGAGAAATGCTGCCCAAGCTTGGTGATCAACGTCGCGATATCATCAAGCAACAGGGTGACGTAAAAGACATTCGCTCAGAATCCGGAGCAAACTAAGTCGAATTACGGCGTGTTTGAGTTCTTTGTTGACATAAATACTTGCTGGCAATTGATACAGTTAGGACCGTGCTCTGTGTGTTTGTGGGTGTAATTCCCGTGTGGAGTCATTATTTGCGCATTCATGCAATCAGCTAGGAATGTCTTGAGGATGTCGTCTTTCAAGTGTCTTAGTATGCGTTCGTCGAGAATTGGAAATACTACTTCTACGCGGCGATGCAGATTGCGTGGCATCAGGTCGGCGCTGCCTAGGTATATCTCTTCTTTGCCACCGTTTCCAAAATAGTAAATGCGACTATGCTCTAAAAATCGACCAACAATGCTTGTGACATTGATGTTCTCGCTAATGCCGGCAACGCCTGGCAGCAAGCAACAAATGCCTCTTACGATCAAGTCTATTTTTACTCCTGCTCGCGATGCTTCATAGAGAAGATCAATCATCGGAGGTTCAACAAGGGAATTCATTTTAAAGATGAGACGGCCGTTGCCGTTTTGCTTGTGCAATTCTATTTCTCGACGGATTAGCTCCGTTAGTTTTTCGCTTAAGTTAATCGGTGCAACAAGTAACTTGCGGAAATCTTGCTTGGCGGAATAACCAGTCAAATAGTTGAACAAGTCAGTAACGTCCGAGCCAATCTCTTCGTTGCAGGTGAGAAGTCCAATGTCTGTGTAGAGATGCGCAGTTACGGCATTGTAGTTGCCGGTGCTTAAATGCATGTAGCGTCTAATTGTGTTGCCTTCTTGTCTGACCACCAAAGTGACTTTGGAGTGGACTTTTAGCCCTGGCAATCCATAGACCACGTGCACGCCTTCACGTTCAAGAGCTCTTGCCCATTCAACGTTGTTTTCTTCGTCGAATCTTGCTTTTAATTCAACAAGAGCAGCTACTTCCTTGCCGCGTGTGCTGGCTTCCAAAAGCGCTTGTACTATTGGCGAATTTTTGCCGACACGGTAGAGAGTCGTTTTTATCGCTAAAACATTGGGATCTTGCGCTGCCGCGTTGAAGAAATTGACGACCGGCATAAATGAATCATAGGGGTGGTGTAAGAGGATGTCCTGGCGACGGATGGCAGAAAAGATATCTTCTTCCTGTAAATCCGGATTGATGATTGCCGGAATGTTTGGCACAAAGGGCGGATCTTTGAGGTCCGGACGATCTATTGCGAAGACGTGCTTGAGTGAACTCAATGGACCACGCGTCTCAATTGCATAGACGTCTTCGGTGCCGATTTCGAGATTGGTGGTGAGAATTTCGATAATTGGCGCAGGTGTATTTCGCTGTACTGTTAGTCTCACTACATCACCAAACTCGCGTTGGCGGATGCCTTCCTCTGTGAGTTCCAGTAAATCTTCTGCTTCCCACTCCTGAATTTCCATGGCAGCATCTCGTGCTAAAGCAAACGGATGGGATTCGACAACTGTCATACCTGGAAATAAGTCATCAAGATTGCCGCTAATGACATCATCTAGCCAGATGAAAGATTGCCTTGTCGGATCGGTCGCTTGAAGTGGTATCAATTGGGTCAGTTTCTCGGGGATTTTGATACGAGCAAATTTGTCGTTATCGTTGCTGTCTTTGATGAGCACTGCCATATTGAAGCTCAGATTTGAAATGTGTGGAAATGGGTGCCCAGGGTCGAATGCCAGAGGCGTTAATACTGGAAATACCACGTCATTGAAAAATGAGTCGGCTTGCTCACGTTGCTTGGGTGTGAGGTCCTTATAGGTTAGTATGTCGATGCCTGCTTCGTTTAACGCCGGCAGAAGTTCATTCTTGAGAAGGTAATTGGCGCTGGCAACTAGTTTTACAACAGCTTCTCGAATTGCTTGTAGTTGTTCGCCGACAGTCATGCCATCTTTTGCTGTAGCGATGTTGCTTGTTTGCAGTTGCCTCTTAAGACCGGCAACACGCACCATGAAAAACTCTTCCAGGTTGGAGCCGACTATGGATAGGAATTTAAATCGCTCAAGAAGCGGATTAGACTTGTCCTGAGCCTCTTCCAAGACTCTTTGTTGGAAGGCAAGGAGCGACAACTCTCGGTTCAAATAGGGACTAGAACTATCAAGAGATGATTCAAGACGCTCCTGGACCGACATATGCGTGCCTCGCTTTGCAATTAGCCTGAAAGGGTTTTACCCATCAGAGCTTAAACTAATCCCTGGAATTAGTCTTTATTTGCATTGCTTAGCAAATTTTTCGTTACTCTAGCTATGTTGTTTTAGAAGTCAGTTGGGCGCATCATGATAGTGCACGCGCACTTGGATGCGGTTGTCATCGTCCGGCTCTGTGGAGATTTGGCATACGCTGCGTCCTTTGTGTGCCGAAATGGCCCCTGTATCGTCCGTATACTCTGCGGGTTTTGCTTCTATAGTCCAGCCAATCCGAGTTAGATATTGTTGATACCACTGGATGACAGTGTTCTGCAAATCGGAAGTGGAAAAAGTATAGGCAATTACCTTGCCGCCACTGGCGTTTGGATATTCCTCGCCCCAGCCAAATACCACATTGGATCCCGTATATTGGGGGACTTCGCGCAGGTTAGGTATTTGGACCAGATCATTGGACTTAAACGCTGTTGTTGAGCGCTTATAGAATTCACCAGGTTTTGTTGGTTTTCTTCCTTGTGGCTCTTTCCGTTGTGGTTGGGTTGTATCAATCTTGGAAGTTGCATTAGGCTTGGTAGGTGCATTAGGTTGGGCATGACATACATCGATCCCAAAAAATGAATGCACAAGACACAACGATGCCAGAACTGCAAACCAATTTGTTTTTCGATTCACAACTAGTCCTCCGGACAGGATTTATTAGTTGGGGATACTGACGACGTTCTTTGTGGTCGTCTGTGAAATCATCCTGAGTAGCATATTAAAGTCTGTAGTGGACATTCCAGTCAAGCCACTAGAGAAGCTTAACTCTCCCAGGTAATTGTTGGTGCCTGTATTGGGCGTCCAGGTGATTTCGTCAACGCCTCTCAGCTTGCTTGCTCCGGAGAGCTTGGTCAATTTTGTAAAGAGTGAATCAACGATGGCCATTTCCTTTTTCGGGTTGACGGTTTTTCCCATAACAGCGTAGCTATTGCGGAACGTTACTATTTTTCCGTTTGGAATTTGATTAGCATTGTTGCCTGGTGGTGTCTTGGTCAGGATCAACTTTGGTTGTCCCTGCGAATCTTTGTTGTTTTGATCCGCGTAAATATACATCGTCTGGCCTAGACCAATCGTCTGCCCGGTAAGAATGTCATAGACCTCACCACCAAAGATTTCCGGATCTTTGTTAGGCACAATTTGGTGCATGGCTTGCATTAGGGAACCAATTTTTCCGGTCTTAATGGTCATTTGTTTTTTTAGTTCCGCTGCAAACTTTTCTCTTGTCTGCAGGGCTTTTCCAGGAGTTACCTTAGCTGTGCCATTAGCGTACTGGGTGATAGTGGCAAACGGATAGCTCGTTGTCACAGGTTTAAGCAATTCAGCAAGAGGTCCTGCAACCTTTCTTTTTACTACCGTGCCCTCGGTCGTTAACATTATTGGCGCATTTGCCGCAACGCCTGGAGTGTGGTTAACCGAAACTTCGCTTATGTAGTCTAAAATTGTGCCGTCTAGTCCGACCTTAATACTTTTAACTTCAGCGGGATTTGTTGGTGCTTTTGCGACTGTGGACATGAAGGAGAGAAAATCTCCTGAGCCGTTTGTGCCTGAAGCATAGAGCATTTTATCGTGCGGGAATTTCTGTAATCCTGATATGCCGACATAAAAGTCACTGTCAGGAGTTTTGCCGATATTGTTTATGCATTCCCCTATATTTTTGGTTGCCGCTAATGTGAGAGCGGTACCGGTTTTGTTCCAAGACTCGGTTGTTGTGGTGGTTGTTATCCACTGATCTTCACCGGGATCGCCGGCAACACCACCATAACCGGCGCCTTTGCGAACGTTTATGAATATGGTTGATGAGGTGGTTGTCTTTTGTTTTGCAAAATCATATTCGGCCAAATTCTTGGTCGCATATTGATAGGCTGCCAGGTAGGCTCCTTTAGCTGCTTCTGCAGAAGTTATGTTTTGTGGGCTAAAGGAACTCAATATTTTCGGCACACCGTATGCCATCGTAAAAGAGGTCTTCAAGTCTTGGCAGGCTTTCTTTGCCAATTTACCTTCAAAGTTATTCCAGAAACATTCCGAGCAAATTGTAGTTGGTGTGGGATTTGGACCAACGCCGACACCGAGGATTTCATCCTTAGTGTTGACGTAGCGAATTGCTTCCAGCTCCTCATTCGAGGCAATTGCCCCTCCTATATTAAAGATTGGCTGATCAGCATTTGTCGCCGGCTTGGTTGCCGACTTATTATTCAAACGCAAATAGTTGTATTTAGCCCAAGCTTGCAGGGTTTTTTGATCTGTTGAGAATAGTGGATATCCAAAGGGAGCAGTAGTGCCGGTAATGTAAACGCCGGTCATAAGCTCGTTGGCTTCCGGAGCTTCCTGGATGTCTACTATCTCTATGATGCTGGGAAAATTTAAGGGTGCGGCGTTTTTTACTGTGATATAGCCTCCAGGTACTGATGGTGGCAGCATGGGAGTTTCGCTGGAGGTTTGTCCACCGGCAACCACAAATACTGATGTTTGGTAATTTGCGTTGGAGCCGGAGCCCTGGACATCGGCTATTAAATTTAAGCCGTTGAATGGTGGCATCTTACCGCCGGCGACTTTTGAAACCTTCGAAGCAGGAGTTGTGACTTCGGAAGCAGCTACTAAGTGTACGGGCTCATTAGGATTGATGCTGATGGCATAGAAGGTTCTGTATGGTGTAGCGGCGCCTGTGCCCGAGCCAGCCACGATGTTTGGCTCAATTGCAGTGTAGCCCGATACAAAGGTGAAGGGTTGCTTGTTGTCTGGATTTGTCTTTGACGTATCCGGACCACCTTGCGCCCACTGCGCTAAGTCGTCGTAAGCTGAACTGTTCAAGTCCACAGATACGTTGGAAATTGGGACGGTACTTGAGCCGTATTGATTTACATAGACAGGCGTGCAGCTTCTCAATTGAATTTTATTGCCACCGCCAAAGAATGCGTACAAGCCGGACGGATTGGCATTAGCTACAGAGGAAAAATTGCTTTCAACGAAAGATGGATCATTGATCTTCTTGTTGATTTCTGCAATAAGTCGCTGACTAATGCTGTCTGAGTCGTTTTGAATAGCGTCAATAATTACTTGAGCTTCTTTGTACTGCTGGCCATTCTCGCCACCGGCACCATTAATGGCGTTTTGAGACTGTCTCATGGCATAACCAATGATCTGGTTGTAGTTAATTAGATCGATTCCTTCAGGTGGTTTGCCGGCGAATGCACCATGAACAATTTCTTGCTGCTTGGCAGTGAGAGAGCTATAGGGTACGGAAATTTTACAGACTGCATTCATAAGGCTTAGTGAGCCATTTTGCACGGCGTGTTCTGTTTGCTTCTTGCTGCCGACTGCCATAGAAATATAGGCAAATCCTATGCCTATAAAGACAATAATCATGAAGCAAGCGGCTGCGATAGCCAAAGTGCTACCTTTTGCATTGCGCTCTTTAATATTCTGCATTAGCAGTACCCCTTAGAAATGTTTGCGAGATCAAAAAGACGTGTGTCGGGCAAGAATAATATGCCCAAAAAAAACGATTTTCAGCTAAGAAAGGTGGCTTGCGAACAAAGGTTTAGCCTATAGTTAGTAAGATCGAACCCACCAACCATAAGGGCAGCCGAAAATGTTGTCAAGTTAATATCTGCCCGGCAAAATGGCTCAATATACCTTGTCGCAAGATATAGGCGTGCTCAACTTCAAGCATTTGTCTTAGCTGATAGAAGATCACTTATCAGTAAATAAATTAGCGCAGCATCGGTCCGACGGATTGCGTACGCAGCGTGACGGGGTTTAGGTTGAGTCCGGGAATAGGAAAAGGCACATTGACCTTTATCGCTGAATCAACCGTCAGCTGACCATTGGCCGGTGAGTTTAAGGTAACCTTGATGTCCTCAACGCTGGAAATGATTGTTGAGGTCGCAAATTTGTTAGCTACATCTTCTGCGACGCTTGTCGCTGATGCTGAGTCTTCTTGATTCGCCGCTGCGCGAGCTGCCCTTGCTGCTAAGTCGCCATTGATTATGCCTGCCTGAACAACAACTACAAGATCGGCTAAGCCTAGTAATGCGACAACAATAAGTATTATTCCTACAACAACTTCGATAATACTTTGGCCTTTTCTATGGGGTCGCATCTTCAACCACCCTTTCCGATGAAATGGAAATATTTACTGGGGCGCCCAAACCGGGAACCGGACCCATAAACGGCAATAAGAGAAACGGTGCGCATTGAACTGCTGTCGTTACTCGTACGTAGCAGGTCAAATAACCGCTATGGAGGGTGCTGTTCAAAGGACCTGCGATTGTAGTTGTGGAGCTATTTAAATTGGCCAGTTTGCCCAGAGATGAGGACTTCCAATCGGTGGCCAATGTGTCAAGGCGAGGCTGTACTTCTGCCTGGTTAGTAAAGCTTGAGCCTCTGGCGCGCAATGACTGTGCTGCAAGATCTGATTGCTGGCTATTTAAATAATTGCAGCCGACATAACCAATTAGTATAGGCATTAGATCTAGAAGTGGAAAGAACACAAAAAGGAGTAGTAAAGCTAATGCAGGAGCAAACTCTGCAATAGCAGCACCTGTGTGTGATCGCCTTATGGCGGTTCTTTTATATTTCATATTCACTTTTTTAGTAATGGTGGCGCTGATTGGTCCGAATGAAACAATTATGCGGGCAAGTGTCAGATGTTGCAAGGAGCAATTGCGCTTATTGTTTTTGATTTAGATGTACAACTGCAAATCTAACTTGAATTTCGTGTTCGGTCGTATCTGCTAGTGGTTTACCATCAGCACCAATTCCGAAGAAGGCAATGATGTCGCCTTTGCTGTTACCTACTCCGACAATTGTACCGGGAATTCCTTTCCAATCCGCAGGTGGATTTTCTCGATAATAATCAATGCGTTCATCATCAAGAGTTTTATCCATCATGTAGCGAAAGTCTACATCGTGCATCATTCTTTCTTCGAGTCTTATTTGACGAACCAGATCTTGACGCTCTTTGAAGTATGGATTTGTAAGATTGCCATCGAGTGCTTTCATCACAACGGGCAGCATTTGTCCGCCGAACTGGTTGAAGGCAGGAAAAACACCATTTTTGTCAGCATATTCAGTAAAACCGTCGCTGACAGCTTTTATTTGCTCCCAAAAGGCTGTGTCTGCTCCCTCCATGCTTGCCTGGCTCTGCGCAGACAGAAAGGGCATTTGTATGCAAATAAGTATTAGAACTAGCCGAGCTAGTTTCAACAAAAGAGGCAAGGGTAGGAAGTTACTGCGGTCCATTGTTTCTAAGTTTGCCCTGTTTTTGTGCCAGAGAGTTAAATTCCGCTTGTCAAGCGACATTAATTCTGTGACAATCAAAGCACTTACTAAATAACTTGATGCGTTAGGGGTGGTGTCTATGAGGCGCTTTGAAGTAATCGCTTTCTTTGTGGCTAATTTATGTGCGTGCGTTTTAATTAGCGCAAGCTTGGTATTTGGAGCGCCAATGATTCCGGGCGTTCCGCTAGCTGTTCCCAAGGCATCGGTTGTGCCTCAGGCTCCTGTCGTGGCTCCTAAAAAGGCTGTCCCTGCTACGGAACCGGAAGTGCCGGCTAAAACGCAAGAAGCAGCACCTAGTGCTGTCACAAGTTCAGAGGTGGATTCGAAGCAACTTTACGAAGAAGCCGTTCAAGCTGTGTCGGATGGACAAACGGAAAAGGCTGTAGATTTATTGTCCAAGTGCATCGAGATTGAGCCTAAGAATGACAAATACTATTCTGATCGTGCTTCATTGCTGAAAGAGCTTGGACGTAACGACGAAGCAATTAAAGACTACACGACCTTCATCGAGCTCCGACCGGACGCTACGTTGGGATATGTAAATCGCGGTATTCTCATTTCCGATAAAGGCGACCAGAAGGCAGCATTCCGTGATTTTGATAAAGCTAGTCAGATCAATGACCAAAGTGCGCTTGCGTGGAATGGCATCGGAATGACTTATTTGCGCAGTGGTGATGCGAAGGGTTCACTTCGATACACTACCAAAGCTATTGAGCTTAATCCTGACGATCATTGGCCTTGGAACAACAGAGCTTGCGCCTATCTCGTGCTAGGTTTTTACAGAAAAGCATTGTCCGACGAGAACAAGGCAATTGAGTTAAATCCAACTTTTGGTCATCATTACTTCAAGCGTGGATTGATTTACAAGGCGATGAAAAACAATGCGAAGATGGAACAAGATTTTGCCAAGGCACGTGAATTGAATTTTGATGTTGACGGTGCTCGATAAACTGGGGAGTTCGACAATGAAAAAAATTGTTTTTCTTTTGGCGTGCACGGCTCTGATAATTCCGGTGTATGCACAAGAGACGCCGCCTGTTGCGAAAGAAGAGCCGAAAACAACAGAAGTTGTGCAACCTGCCGAATCAAAAGAAGTGCCGGTTGTACCAGTTGCGCCCGTGCCGGTAGAAGCACCAGACCCCGTTAAGGTAGCAGTGCCTATAAAACCGGTTGTACCTCCGCTGCCGGCCGGTTTCGATGCTGCTGTAAAAGCATTCAACGCGAAGAAATATCCGGAGGCTACGAAGGCGTTTCAAGGTTTTGTCAAAAATGGTTCTAGTGATGAACGAGTACATGATTATTTGGCACAGTGCTACTACCATCAGAGGCAATACAGTAAAGCAATCCAAGAATATGAATGGGTCGCTAAGAATGGCAAGAACAGTATTAGCCTTCAGCATTCCGCCGCCAGAACTGCTAGAACTTTGCAGTACTACATGAAGGGAGTTTGTCCCGAGAATTGTGTGAAAGCCAATGATCCGCGTTGGCAAACTTCTCCTGATCACCCTGGACTATGGATAAAATTCAATACACCTGATGGACCTCATTATTTGAGCCAGGTCCACATAGGACAGTTACTTAGCTTCAACAGAGGGCATCCAGTTGCCGGTGCGCGTTGTCCTGTTTGTAGAGGAACAGGCAAAGTAAGACCTCTAAAGGACGGAGATCCGTTGTAGCTTTATGCGGCGCGTCCGGTTGATAATTTGACCGGCAACTTAAGCGGCATTCCGTCTCTTAGCAGATTGACTATTAAAACTTGACCAGACTATTCGACACTGTCAGGATTACTTTTCGGCTAGCTGCTTAAGGCTATTTAGACCGTCTTCAAAGTCCTTGCCACACATTTTGTCCATGTCAAAGAAGGTCTGCATTACTTTGCACATGAATTCATTACGCCCAGCCAGCGACCAGGTGACATTTGTGGATTCACCCTTGGGTTGCAGATTAAACTCAACAGTATTGTGAGCCTTAAATGGCTTTGTAAAGTCCAGGCTAATGGTCACGTTGTGTGGTTCTGTCGCGTCTGTTATCTCCATTTGTCCCTGTCCAATTTCATCGTTGCCTTCCCAGGCGTAGATAGCACCTTTGCCGCTATCCGGACCGGCATAGCTTCTTTTCATAGCGGGATCCTTTTTTTCGTAAGGAGACCATGAGCCAAAATCATGCAGGTTATTGATATACGGAAAGATTTTTTCTGCAGGGGCATTAATCGTTATTGAACGCTCGATACGAAACGTATCGGGTTTGGTTGCACAATAAGCAAGAAACGCAACGATTGCTATGACAACGATGAGGGCTACCTTCTTAAGCACGTGTGATCTCCTTAGCTGGTGCAGCTAAGTATAACGCGGCTTCGTTTTTAATGAGTCAGCCGTAGTTTCCCCATTGTTGGCGAGTGCCATTTTTCATTTAATGATGCACGATGCGCGAATTAGATTCGCTCACAAACCTAGGGGGATACGCAAGTGTCGGGCAAGGAATTTAGTCATCTTCATGAAAGGGTCGGACCTCCGGAAAGTCCTAAGGACGTCGAGGTAAAGCTGCACGATGCCGTCTACAACTTCGGCAGAGCGAAATATCTAGGTCTGGATGCTCACTTGGGTGCCATTTGCGTGGTCAACGGCTGGCTGGACAAGGTCAAAGTCCATGTTGATGAGAAAACCGGTAAGGCAACCAGATCCTTCAAACTGCCTTACATACATGAAGGCGATCATATTAAGTTGCCGGAAGCCGGTCAGCTTAAGGAGCTGGACAAGCAAGCATTTAAGTATTGGAATGAGAAATATCCGGCGAACAAAAAAGCAGAGCCTAGGGTCCCGAAAACTCCAGAAAATAAGGGTCCTAAAGGGGAGCCGACTCCAGGTACCGGCAAAGAAAACCCTGCTGAAAATCCATCAGGTAAGCCTGAAGCCTCTGGTCAGGGAAAGCTTGATCACGATATTGTCGTAGCGAAGAAAGTTGCCCAAGACTTGCAATCTGATTTATTGTGCAAACAAACTTGCTTAGACAAGAGTGTTGGCAATGTATTCGGTCATGGTGCAGATGCTTGGGAGAATCTTTTCGATCATGGCTCCAATGCTGTCAGGAAAGATTTGAGCGATAAGCAGAATGGCATCAAGGCACTGGGCAAATATGCTAACGAAGGCAAATTGGATGACTTCGCCAAAGCTCATAAAGCGCTTACAGGTGTCGATTTCGATCCGAATCAAAAACAAACTGCTCGCTTGAACATGGATCTACAATTCAATTCATTCAACAAGAACCACACAAGTACCGTTGAAAATCTTACCGAAGCAGCTACGCTGGCCGCAAACTGGGCTTTGTCAGCGTATCTGGGTAAAGCAAAAGGTATAGGCAGCTTTATGAAACAAGGACTGCTCATGACCGGCTTCGGTGGTGCTGTTAAAACAGGTGCCAAGGCTTTAGAACATGGCAATTTCAGCACCGGAGCAGAAGATTTCCGCTCGGGAGCCGTATCCGGATTGGCATTCTTTGCCGGTGACAAAGTAATGCACGGTGTCGATTCGAAATTCAAGGCTCAGACTTTGCCGAAATACCTATTGAGAGGCTTCGTCTCCGGTGGTACCGGCGGTGCGGCTGGTGGTGCTATTGAAGGGGTGAATGTCGGATATGCGCACGCACGCAACGAAGGACGCAATTACGACGTTTGGCAAGGCGCTAATGACTCCTTGAAGGGAATCGGTGCCGGTTTTGCTGGTGGCGCTCTTCTGGGCACAATATCTGGTGGACTAGGCTATCGCTTCAAAGCCAAGCCAGTAGAGATTCCTGAGCAACCAAAACCAGTAACCTCAATTGGTGGCACAAAGGGAAGTCCAGAATTAGGCGGACCGAATCCTCAGGCGGAAGCTCCTCAGCCGCACGCACCGAAGCAGCAAGCTGAAGCTCCGAAACAAGAAGCTGAAGCTCCGAAGCAAGAAGCCGAGGCACCGAAACAAGAATCCGATGCTCCAGAATCACAAGCCGAGGTCTCCCACAATCTTAAGGCGGAAGTAGTTGACAGGGCAAAGTTAGCTGTTAGGGCAATGTGTGAATCAACTGATCGTGATTGGGGTAGAGCTCAGGAACTAATGTTCCGTGACATGGCCAGAGTGTGTCATCCAGATGCACATGTTTTTGCTCCGACTCGATTGGCGGCGGCTGAAAATGTGCTCAAAAAGTTAGGTACTCTTCGCGATTTAATGCGCGGCAAGAACGTAAAAGTATTCCCGACAGCTGCTGAGATTGATCATGCTAAACAAGAAGTGATGACGGCTTGGCAGGCGTTAGAGCAATTGCTCTAGAAGCAACTAACGTTGCTTATTTGTTTTCAGAACTGCCGCCGCTTATGCTCTCAAGGCTTTTCGTCACGCCTTCCATCTTGATGAAGAAACGATAGCACTTGTCTGAGCCTGAGGCAAACTCTTTGCCGGCTTGTCCAAACATGTGCTTAGTGTCATGCAGCCATAACTGCCAATTACTTCCCAGACGCTGCAAGCTTCTTCTGTCGCTTGCATGTTTGTTTTCCTTCCACGTATGTTTTAAGGCGTCGTATTCGTAGACGTGCGCGTGATAGTCGGATTTGTTGTCTAATGCAAACTGCACGGGCTGCATGCCGCCCTCTGTTGGACCGTTGCGAGTAGCCTCCACTTTTGGGAAAGATTCGGAGCCAAGCGTGAAGTGGCTTGTTTGTTCATTTAATTTACGTTCAAGATCAGAAAAGTCTTTGGGCTTTATGGAATTAAGAGTTTCTATTACTTTGCTCGGACTTTGATCGGCTGCGTATAACTCAATTTTTCTAGCTTTCTCGTCAAGATCCGAATGGTACCACTTGTGCTTTAGCACGTCGTATGAAAATACCTGTGCTCGAGAAACCTTATTGTCTCCCTCGAAGGATAATTGAATCGGCTGGAGAGATCCACCTTCTTTGGTGTCTGCTTGCTGTGTGATTTTTACTTCGGGTAAATCTTTGTTTGCCTTCTTGCTTGCTTCCTCTTGCAAGCGAGCAGCAAGTTTTGATAATTCCTTGGGTTTTGTGGCGTTGAGTTCTTCCAGTAATTTGTCCGTCTGTCCATTTGAGGCAAACGAGTAAATGGAATGTGCTCTTTCCTCTACGGATTTGTGAGTTCTGTCGTGATTTCTATCGTGGGACATAGGGGGATGCCTCAAAGCGCCTATCTGTCGAGATCTTAGCAATTAACTGATAGTTGGAAAGGTTATCAGGGGGGCTTTCCCATGCTGAATGGACACAGTTAATTTAGCCGAGGTTGGGTATATAGCTGATCCAAGCTCAATTAAGGTGATTTATGGACTCGACGGCAGAATTCAAGGCTGTGACTGCCATAATGCAAAAGATGAACCGTAATGTCTTTACGCTCGAAGACAAGGCTAATTTGAGCGTCAGCGACAGTGAAAGCATGAGTGTTTTGTCCAGATTAGAACGAGACATTATTCTCGCCGACGCTGATGGCATACAAGAAGAGTTGCAGTCGTTAACGAGCAGAGATAATGCCGCTTATGTAATGCGGATTCTAGAGCGTGATTTGGAAAGCATTGGTATCAATTGCTCGTGGACTAAAAATTCAACACTTAGTTTGCAGGCAAAGGGAGCGGATTTAGTTTTTCGTGCCGAGCGGGGCGCGCACTCTAATTCTCCAGATGACCTCAAGATGATCGTTGGCAAAGCGATTTCATTGACTAAAGTTAAGCCTGGCTAGAAACTTTTCCAATTGTGATGTTGGAAGGCACTCCCGTAAGCTCGTTGTATTGACGGCGTTCGGAGGTCCTACATCATGAGTCTTTTGAGATGGGCAGTAGCAGCTCTTATTATTTATTCCTCCTCTAACCTCCAGGCATTTCCAGCGCCGGTCCCCTCTGAAGAGCCAACCGAAACAATAGTCGTTGGCGAAGACGGTATTCTGGTTGGCAAGGCAGAAAAGAAAGACGCGCAGGCAGTGCTCACGAAAGTGTCCCTCGATAGGCTTAATAAGCTAAATGTACAAGCTGCCGTTATGTCCATATCGCAGAATCAGCCAATAGCCATGGATACTGCGCAGCAGATCACCATAAGTTTGAGGGCCGTCGGCAACGTTCATCCATAACAATTGGGCAGCCGGAGACTCCGGGATAGGGGCCAGCATGTAGCGCTGGTCCCTGACCGTCTTTTTGTAACGCTCCGGCACTGCTGAGCCAGTGCCTTCGCTTGCCCCCGACGAGACATTTAGTCTCGTCTCCTTGGCATTTCTACGCTCTCGCTCTGGATTGCTATGTCGCAATCCGGCGCTCCGCTGTTCTTTGTTGTTTCAGCCAGTCTTGTTTGCTTAACATAGGCGAGTTTACTTAGAGTTGTTGGGCATAAATTCTGTGGAAATGCCGTAAATTGGCGGCGCAGAGGCTGATAAGGCTTATCGAAAGGGGCTCAACCATGCGATTTGGCACAATGACTAAGATTTGCTCTGCAGTGGGTTGCCTTGCAATAATTGCGGCAACTGTAGGTGTGGCGCCGAAGGGCTTAGCCAATGGCTGTGCACCACCGTATCGGCCGATGAAGATTTCGAGTCCGGCGTTTAAAGATGGTGAACCGATTCCGAAAATTTATACTGCGGATGGTAGCAATATGTCGCCGCCGCTTTTGTTTAGCAATGTGCCCAAGCATGCGAAGAAGTTGGTTCTGATATGCGATGATCCAGATGCTCCTGGTGGGACATTTGTTCATTGGGTAATTTATGACATGCTGGGAAATTCGGAAAGCATTCCGGAAGGACTGAGCACTCGTCGGGATTTGAGTGATGGAAGTCGCCAGGGAATTAATAGTTTTGGCGGAGTTGGTTACGATGGACCGTCGCCACCGCCAGGCAAGACGCATCACTATTTCTTCAAGCTGTATGCGGTTGATGGACGTCTGCATCTTAAGGCGAAGGCAACAGCTGATCAGGTGTTGTGCACAATGCAGGGGCACATCCTGGCCGAGGCGAAGCTTATGGGGACGTATTCTCGTTAGCAGCTGAAGTCCTGAATGACCTATTTAAAGCCATTCAAAAGCCGTCTGGGAACCTTTTTGGTAAGTCCCAGTCAATTATCTCTAGCAGCGTAAATTAAGTCCGTGAAGGGGGGAGTGTCTTCACTGCCGGCTGAGTTTTCGCGCAGCTTCATGCACGACAGAAGGAAAATTGAAAATGCGAATACTTCCCCTGGTGATGGCACTTGTCTTAGGCTTGCAGATTGGCACACTTGGAGCATTTGCGGCGGTGCCTGCTCTAACGAATGAAGAAATTGAAGGTGCAGTACAAATGACCGCCAAGGAAAAACAGAACCTTGAAAAAGGTCAAGTTGTAGTTGGATTTACCAAAAAGGGCTCATCGAGATACGTCCTGGGCCGCATCATTTTGGATGCCAGTCCTGAGCAGATCTGGTCTGTTTTAGCTAATCCCTATGAATTTCAAAATGGTATTTACTCGCGTATGAAGGATGTGCAGATGTTGGAGGATGAGCCTCGACGTTCCGTAATGCGCTGCAAAATAGCAATAGGACTTGTTGTCCCCGATATTGATGCAGTTGTTGAAACGGACTATCAACCAATGCAGAGGATTTCATTCCACCGCAAAGAAGGGTCTTTGAAGGCGCTGGATGGTGGCTGGAAACTAACACCGCGCGCAAGCGGAAAGACGGAAGTATCCTATTGGATGTCTATCGATCCGGGCGTACCAGTCCCAGGTTGGCTGGTAAATGAGGGTGTGAAGTCAGACCTGCCGAAGACATTAGTTGCTCTTCGCAAGCGTTTAATTTCACTGCGCACGGCCCAGTCAACATTACTGTCTAAGACAATTCTGGCTGCTAATGTCGAAAGACGCCACCTATTTAACGATTAAATAGGCAGGTATCGTTAGCCAGGCAAGCTCGGCAAGTCCGGCTAGCCCTAACAGGATGCAGACGGGTGTGCAAAGCAGGAAAGTTTTGACCAGGATTTTGAAGTCCCACCATGGCGACAGGTGAGTTTCATAGAATTTGTTGAAGATGAAACGGTCTACGTAAGGCATGTGCAATCCGGCGCGGTTGACCTGCTCCAGACCTGTTAGCCCGGGAGCGACTTCCGGACAAAAGCCTGGATGTGTCTCAGCAAATCCAAGGTGTTCAATGTATTCAAATTCGCTGACGGATAATGGACGGGGTCCAATGAGGCTCATGTCGCCCTTAATAACATTAAACAGCTGCGGCAGTTCATCTATTTTAGTATCGCGTAGAATTTTGCCGAAACGGGTGACGCGGCTGTCACCATCGGTGGTGCGAAAACCGTGATGCTCCTGGTCGATGTACATGGTGCGAATCTTGTACAAGTCAAAGACGGTGCCGTGTTTGCCTACCCGTTTTTGCCTGTAAATAGGGCTTCCCGGGTTATCAATCATGATTACAAGGGATGCTAAAAGCAGGACAGGTAGGGAAAAAATAAAGACGATGCTGCCGAACAATAGGTCAAAGAATCTCTTGCCGAACAAACCATAAATGGTTTTCTTTGCTACCGAATGATGTGACGCAGTATCAAAGGTGCCGGCTTCCAAGATGAGACTCCTAGCTCGAAATATCTTGCCATTTCCTCTATCATAGCTCTTTAATCTATTTGTTTACTTTATTAGTTCGGGAATCATAACGATGAAAAAAGCCATTATCTTAGCCGGGGGACGCGGGGAGAGGCTTCGGCCCCTGACGGATGACCGTCCAAAAACGATGGTGGAAATACTTGGAAATCCGCTTTTAGCTTATCAGCTTCATTGGTTAAAGTCTTATGGCATTGAGCACGTGGCTATTGCCTGCGGCTACCAACACGAGATTATCCAGAAGCATTTCGGTGATGGTTCCAAGTGGGATCTCAAAATTGACTATCTTGTAGAGGAAAAGCCACTGGGACGTGGTGGTGCGCTTAAGGCGTGCATGACTCATTTGCGTAATAGTGCCAATGGTGGCCCTTTGATAGCTCTCAACGGCGACCTTATTACCAACTTGCCGATTGACGATCTCTACAAAACGCATACTCAGCATAAATCAATTGCGACGCTGGTTACGGTCCCTTTGCGCAGCCCATATGGCATTGTCGATATTGAGGAAAATGCCTTGGTGACTGGCTTTAGAGAAAAGCCGGAATTGCCTTTTTGGATTAACGCCGGTATTTATTTGCTTGATTCTGATATCACTGATCTTTTGCCGGATGTCGGCGATCATGAGGAGACAACTTTACCGGGATTGGCTAAGAGCGGGCAATTGAGAGCCTATAAGTCCAAATTTTTCTGGCGGACAGTTGATACTGCTAAGGATTTGACTGAATTGACCAAAGAAATCGAAAAGATGTTTGGTAGTAGTCCCTTAGCTGTTACGCGACGCTAAGACTTGCTTTCCGGTAAGGATTTTCTTGCGCAAGCGAATGCCGTACATGCTGCTAGATAACAAATTACGCCAATCCAATAGGAATTGGTAAGTCCCCAGTTGATAGCGACGGCAACTGCCACCACTGATGCACAAACAGATGTTGCGCCGTTAACTCCCCACAGCCAGGGAAGAATTTCTGCGGACTCCTGTTGAGCTAATCGCAAGCCCGCTGGAACGGCCATACCCATAAGCAGTCCGAGTGGAAAGAGCATCGCTATCGTGGCTATGACACGCTCTGGCGTAGTGGCAGCTTGTAGGGAATGAACAACTACAGGTGATACGTACGCATATGCACCAAGTGCAAAGAGTAACAGTGTGAGTCTTGTTAAGTCGCCCTTATAAGTCGTATCTTGTTTGATTATTCCTGCCAGATAGCTGCCCAGTCCGGAAGATAACAACAGCGAGAAAAGTACAACAGACAGACTATAAGTCGGATGTCCGAGGAATATAACGAGACGCTGTAGCTGCGATACTTCGATAAACATAAAACCGAGTCCTACTGAGGCGAAAAATGTAAGCAGTGGTAAATCTCGCTTCAATTTCAGAGACTTATTGGTTAAGGCCAATGGCACGACAAAGCAGGCAGCAGTGAGCACCACGACCACAATCAGTAATTCGATAAGAATTTCCATTGCTTTGGTGTAAATTGCATAGGTGCCTACTTCGCTGGCTTTGGTTGTGAAAAGCTTCTCCAATCGCAAGATGTAAAAGAAAAACGGATTGTCATCCGTGGGTGCATCGATCCGCGTGGGAAATTCATTGGTGAGTTCAGCTAATCCGTTGCCTGATGCCAATGTCTTGAGCGATGGTTCCGATGAATATTTCGGTGTCAACAAGATATTAAAGTTGTTGTCCTTAGCTACTTGAGCGAGAATTATCAAATCTTTTTCTGAAAAAGCCTTTTTGCCTACCAGCATCGTTACTGAAGCGATGCCTTCGTCTATCGCCTTGCTTGGAGTATGCGATATGCAGACAATATGAGCTTCCGGGCTGGCAATGTTGTTTTGTTCAAGCGCGGCGCGAGCAAGGGAAATTAGGCGTTGCAGTTCGCCAGGACGAGCCAGTCCCTTCTCATCCACGAAATAGTTGCGAGTGCACGTCAGAATCCCATCGTCAGTTAAATGGTTAAGAAGCATTTGCCAGGCTTCTTTTGTATAGAGCGAGTTTTCCGTCAAAGCAAAGGCGCCTGTGGAACTAGCAGTACCCGTGCTGATGAAAGATAACTGAATAATGTCGAACTTGTCTTTTTGCCTGCTTGCAAAGCTACGGGCCTCGTCATTTACAAGCGTCACTTTCTTGTCACGTGCGAAATTGCTGGAGAAATCAGCAAAGGTATTAAGGAGCAAATCGGTAAATATTTTGTTGATCTCAACGGCGGTAATTGATTTTTGATTGAAGTTGAGAGCTGCCAGAATATCGCGACCCCCACCGACTCCAATTACCAGTACATTAGCGTCTTGTCTTAGGTAGTGAGCCAAAAAGCTGATATCGTGCTTCAAGTAATCGGCATCTGCCAGCTTCCCGCTGAACCCAGGCAATGGCGTGGAGTAAAGTGAGTCTACGGTCAGTAGTAATTGCTTGCCCTTCTCCTTTTCACTAGGATTGGAAGTTGCTATATCTGGAGAAGCAAATCTGTGCTCAGGGTCGCCATCGACAGAAACGCGTGATAGTGAATTCCAACGTTCGAAATATGATGGCGTTTGAAAGTTGGCTTTTACCCACATTAGACGCACAAGAGGATGTTTTATTTGCACAGACCAGA
This sequence comes from Candidatus Obscuribacterales bacterium, assembly GCA_019744775.1. Classification (NCBI taxonomy): domain Bacteria; kingdom Bacillati; phylum Candidatus Melainabacteria; order Candidatus Obscuribacterales; species Candidatus Obscuribacterales bacterium. Next base: position 156,143 of record JAIETZ010000006.1, on the reverse strand, counting down.
CATTCAGAACTACCAATAGCCCGACCGAAACCACAGCGATGATTGTTGCCATAGTTTGTTTCTTATTGGTCGAAAGTAGTAGTGCAGCACAAAGGGCTACGAGTGAAGAGACGATTACTGCTGTGGGACCGTCGACCAAGTCTAGAATTCCGATGAATAAAAGACAACCGATGGCAGCTCCTGAGAGATCAGCTGCATACATCTTATTTACTTGCTGAGAGTAACGCGTGAGAGCCAGAGTTATGACGATACCGCTAAATATAAACGGAATGGATATGGTCAAGTAAGAAAGACCCATAGCAAATAAACCGCTCAATGATTTGTCCGGCATGAAGGGCATGGCGAGGTGACAAAGGAAGGAGATAATGATAGATATGCCAAAGCATAATGTAGCTAGCGATAGTTGGCTTTCCGTTTTGTTCTGAGGGAAGCGGTTCGGCATAAGGTAAATTAAAAGAGCGCCGCCAGTCATGCCAAACATAGCGAGTGAAACTGCCACAAAAGCAAAGTGATACCACATTGTGACAGACCAGATTCGGGTCAGTAGTAATTCTAGTAGCAGCGTTGCGGCAGTAACTAAAAAGACCCCAGCATAGGTCTTCCAAGTTGCCATAACTTTATTATTTAATGCAGTATCCATAGGGCCTTTCTTTCAGGTCCTCAGGAGTTATACCACGGCAAGCATTGTTCCAGTTTAGGCCAAGTGTCCATGAGGTTGTGTGCTAGTGCCTGCATAGACTGGTGGTACTAGAAATTTATCGATAATTTTGGGGGCCGCAACGATTGCGCCTGCTATGGCACCGCGCTTCAAGACCAAGTGCACAAACTCTTTCCGGCTTATGCTTTTGTCGCTGGCCGGAGAGTTAGCGTCTTTGATGGTGATGTCGTTTTGGTTGTCGTGTGTCATGGTTTTCGACCTTATGGCTAGCCCTACTTGAAGACCAAGCTCCCCCTAAAGCATATTATATCAGCACGGCAAAAGCTAAGCTCAGCCTGGCTTATGGCTTACTTGGCTGCGCCTGTTTAATTAGTCCTTGGGTCAAAAGTTCGTCAATCAAGGAATTAACATCATTTTGCAATGCAGTCTTATCGGTCTCCAGCAACTTGCTGATTTCGTCTGTCATTTCCATGACGGAAGTAGTCCCATCGCAATACTCCCAGACCAGAGCGCCGACAGGGTTTAACACCTGAGCCCATTCGGTCTTTGTGTTAAATAGAACCACATGACCATCCGGCATCAGAGTTGTCTTAATTTCATCATTGCGTTGATAATGCATTGGCTCATTTTAGCAGCCTAGCTTGAGCAAATGGTTGATTCTGTCCCTAGGTGAGCCGCCTGACAGCAAGTTGAGCGTTGCTTTGGCAAACGCGCTCGATAAGACTTGGACACCATTGTCGTAACGAAGCGCATTTGAATGGGTAATCAGGCTTCGCAGAAACTCGCCATTCTCCACAGTGTTAATTTTTAGGCTGGTTGCTGCATCCTTATCGGTTACAGCTAAGTCTATGGCTAGGTCGAAGTTGGCCGGCACCGGTTTAAGACTGTACCACTGGCTATTGGTGAGCCATCCTTCTAAGACAAACGACCCGACATCAAGTCCGGTTGCTGTTTTAATTTTGCCGGCTGTGTCCGATCGCAGCGAAAGGGGTCTGGCAAATGGGACCAGTAGTCCAGTTTTCAAATCAATGAGTACGATATCTTCGGCCAAGATTTTCCAATTGTGCGCCAATGCCATAGACAAGGTAAGGGTGGTTTTGCCGCTATGGGATGGACCAGATAGCAAAACAAGTGCGCCTTGTGGAGTTAAGAGTGCTGAGGCGTCAATCCAAAGGTAACCTGCATGATCAGCTAGACAGCGGTCTAAGAGTCCTATTAACGCTATTTCCGGATTATCTTTGGCAAATAAGGATTGATCCAGTCCTCGTATAGGAAGAGGTCCATCCAAGTCAATTGTTTCGATGGCAGTGTTGATGTAATTGTTCGCGTGCATACTGCTGTCATAGTTTGGCAGCAGTTTATTTAGTAGTTCCAAAAGTTCGCCATCTTTAGACTGAAGATGATAAAGGTGACTGCCGAGTATATAAATGTGCGAATTCAATTTAGCCTCGCTTCCAACAACCTATGCAGTGATAAGCGACTTAAATAATCTCCGTCATTATTATCTATGCAAACAAAGCCGTTTGTGGAGTGACAACTAATTGGATGGCTAAAGGAGTCAACAACAGGAGCATCGTAGAGGTTATGAAAGTCGACTCCATCTGCGTACACCATTAAATCAGGAGCAGGCGTCTTTGAGGAATTTGTTGGTTCCGGATTTAACTCAATATTGAAATTGGTCACACCTGCTTCATGCAATGCCGACTTCAGCTGTGATTCAACTTGCTTGACATGAGACTGCTGGCTATCGCGGGAGACGATTCCATTTTTGAATCGGTCTTTTACGTTTACATAAATGGCACCTTGAATAGGAGAAGCTGCGATGCAAGATTCTTCAACAAAAGCGTTTGTTGTAGAAATTAAGGGTGAGGAAACTTTTCTGGTGGACAGAGCAATTGTTGACTCATATCGCAAAACCTGTTCTTTTTGTACCAAGGCTTTATCCTTAAGTGTGCAGAATCCTAATTGTGCCAATAGCTGATTCAGGCTGATGCGTTTCTTGCACTCGACGTGTGAGTACGAAGACATAACGGCAACTGTTGATGGTTTTGCAGATTCAATAATACGTTCAAGCACATCGTTGATTTCGCTGATGAAAGACTCAATTTCCGGGCGGATTGCCAGAGTGGTTTTGCCAAGATAGTCGTTGCCGAGCAAGTGAGCTAACTGATCAAAAGTAGTTAGGCGGATGATGCCTAATTGCCAATTGTTTTCGCGAGCCAAGGCTTCGGCGCAGATGAGTCTTTGCTTTTCCGCTTCAAGACAGAGTCGAGTGCCTTCAAAAGGTTTTCCCAAGAAATATGCCGGTGAAGAAAACGGACGGGCTTGATACGACTTAAAAGGTTCACTAGACATCAGTCTTTTCGGATTAACGCTGATGGCTGACAAGCCTTCGGAAAGCCAGAGCCTGTCTTTTGGTTCCAACAAAGGCACGTTGACGACAAGACTTGGTAGCTGTGTCATTGCGGAATCAAGCTTGTAAGAAGACTCGCTGCTAACTTCCAAGTCGCAAAGACTATTTTTTGGAACGGCGTATCCTACACAGCCGGTTTCCCACCAAGGCTTGCCGGATAAGATTTCGCCCCATGCTCCCTGAGTTGAACTCAGAGTATTGCTGGTCAGCTTCTTAATGCCTGACTTTAAATAGGTATTGAGTAAGCCAAATGTTGTTGACAGATATCGGAACTGCTCAGCTGATAGCCCATCTAGGCTAATGAGCAGCATTTTTTTTGCAGTGTTTGTTTGGCTAGTCACTTTATAAATTTTATCAGCAGTCCGAAGCGATTCTGCAAGATTCTTCCTTGATGTAATATAGGCTACATGGACAATTCTCAGCTAGCCAATTTGGTGCCTTTCTTTTTACGTGCCTGGTGGCTGCGTCAGACCAGTGAGTATGCGGACATAATGTGGGGTGAGCCTGATAACATTTGTGCGCCCTTGTGGTCGAAATATTCAGATCCAATCTGCGATGTTGCTTCTGCAATTTGCGATGAAAATATATGAGCAGAAGTATTCTCATTCTGGCGCCTGATAAAGACGTTCATACTCGTGCTGTTTGTGACGAGTTGGACAAGCTCAAGTGTAAAGTTGTTGTCTGGTCCGCGCGCAGGATTCCGCAAGAAAGCTTGCTGGGGTTTGAGCTGGGCGGCAATGAGTGTGCCAGTCTTGTTTCACAGGATTCCCAAACATTTGAATTAGGTGCATTTGATGCCATTTGGTACAGGCGTCCTGGTACACCAAAGAGCGGTAGTATGCCCAAGCGGTGGCTGGAAGCTTTGGTCAACTGGGAGTCTGGAAGGGCGCTGGAGGGGATTTATAGAACTCTGTCGCACGCCTTTTGGGTAAATAATCCTACTAAGCAGCAAGAGGCACTAATCAAGCTGAATCAATTGAAAATTGCTCAGGATGCAGGCTTCAAAATCCCACATACATTAGTCAGCAACGATCCCAAACTGATAAAACAATTTGCTGAGCGCTTTTCAAATAGAATCATTTACAAGCTTATCGACGAGGCGAGCTGGCAATATTTTCCTGAACAAGAGCAGCCACGGGGAATGCCCACGCTTGAATTTCGTGAAACTGATCTATCCCATTTGGAACAAACTAAGTATTCACTGCAGCTTTTTCAGGAAAAAATTGAAAAAATCTGCGACTTGAGAGTAATGGTTGTTGGTGATGAAATCTTTGCGGTGAAAATTGAACCGCAAGTAGAAGGAGCCAAGTTGGATTGGCGCGTGGCTCGAAATAACAAACTAAGCAAGTTCAAACTACCGGATGATATTGAGTCCAAGTGTCGACAACTCATGAAAAACCTGGGATTGGTCTATGCTGCTTTTGATTTTGCTTTGACGCCGGATGGGCGGTTTGTATTTTTTGAACTAAATCCACAGGGGCAATTTCTTTGGCTTCAAGAAGCATTGGAACTTCCTATAGCACAAAGACTTGCTGGATTGCTTGTTGAAGGCAAGTAATTACGAGCCGACACCAATGACACTGTTGCCGCTGCGGATTTGCTCACGCCAGTATTCGAGCAAATCGCCCATTGTTTGCTCAAATGTATAGCGTGGCTTCCAGCCGGTAGCTTTGATGAATTTACTTGGATCGCCCTGCAGGAGTTCCACGTCAGACGGGCGCAGGCGAGTTGGATCGACAACTACTTCTATCTTTGATTTTGTTTGGCTGAGCAGGAAGTCCAAAAGCTCTTGAATGGAACGAGTCTGTCCGGAGGCAATTACGTACTCTTCTCCAGGTACGCAATGCTGAACTGACAGCCAGTAGGCGCGAGCAACGTCTCTTACATCGCTCCAGTCGCGTCTGGCATTTAGATTGCCGACTTTCAATTGTGGTGGTTTCAATCCTGCCTCAATTTCAGCAATTTGCTTAGCGAAGTTGGATGTTACAAACACCTCGCCGCGTCTTGGTCCTTCATGATTGAAGGCTCTGGTGCGAATGGTTTTAAATCCATAGCTTTGATTGTATTGATAAGCAAGCATGTCTTGAGCAACTTTGCTTACCGCATATGGGCTCAGCGGTCGCAAAGGATTGTTTTCTTTGACCGGCACTTCGTGTGGCAAAACTTTGCCGTACTCTTCAGAGCTCAGTGCTATCTGAATTACAGGATCAATGCCTACTGATCTGATTGCTTCAAATAGATGCAATTGCATCATGATGTTGTCGCTCAAAGTGGCATTGGGGTTTTGCCAGGAGTGCGGTACAAAGCTTTGCGCGGCTAAGTGAAAGACATAATCGGGGCGTGTTGTTTCAATAAGCTTCAAGCAAGCTGTGCTGTCGGTCAAATTGCAGTCAATAAACTTAACTTTTCCATCTAAATGAGCGACGTTGGTAAGAGAACTGCGCCAGCGCTTGGTGCCGAAGATTTCATAGTCCGGGGCTTCTGCTAATAACAAATCCGCCAGATGTGAACCGGCCATGCCTGTTATTCCGGTTATGAGTACGCGCTTTTTCATCTTGGAACCCCGTCAGTACTATCAAGGACACTATCTAGATCATTTTACCCGGCCGAGCAAGTAATTGATTGTCAGTAGCGGCGGCTTTATCGGACCCGTTCCTACTTTGTTGTATTATGACTTGATATATGGGCAGTTTTCCATACAATCGTGTTTTGGTCACTGGGGGTTCGGGATTCCTCGGCAAGCGGGTCGTCAACGTTCTGAAACAAAGAGCCGTCGGCGAGGTTCTAGTGCCTTCACATAAGGAATACGACCTAATTGAACAAAACGACGTTCGCCAATTGATGGCAGACCTTAATCCCGATTTGATTATCCATTTGGCCGCAGTCGTCGGTGGCATCGGCGCCAACAGAGAAAATCCAGGCAGGTTCTATTACGAGAATATGGTTATGGGCGCCATGCTTATGGAAGAGGCGCGCAAAGCTGGAGTTGATAAGTTTGTTGCCATTGGGACCATTTGTGCTTATCCGAAAGTGGTACCAATTCCTTTCAAAGAAGAAGATCTTTGGCTGGGCTATCCGGAAGAAACAAACGCACCATATGGCTTGGCCAAAAAAATGCTTTTGGTACAAGCGCAGGCATACAGGCAGCAGTACAACTACAACGCTGTTTATTTGATGCCGGTAAATTTATATGGACCTGGTGACAATTTTGATCCTTCGTCTTCGCATGTCATTCCAGCATTAATACGCAAGTTCGTTGAAGCAAAAGAGAAAAATGAAAAGCAAGTTGTTGCTTGGGGCGATGGTAGTCCAACAAGAGAGTTCCTGTACGTTGATGACTGTGCAGAAGGAATTGTTTTGGCAGCTGAAAAATACAATGGATCGGAGCCTGTTAACCTCGGCTCTGGATTTGAGATCTCAATTAAGGACTTGACTGAACTTGTTGCTCGCTTGACCGACTTTAATGGTGAAATTGTTTGGGATAAAAGTAAGCCAAACGGTCAGCCCCGCAGAAAGCTTGATACATCCAGAGCCAAGAAGTTCTTCGGCTTTGAAGCGCAGACTTCTTTTGAAAAGGGACTCAAGGAAACAATAGACTGGTATCTAGCGCAGTGCGGCACTGCAAGCAAGCGGTAGTATCTTTACTAACGTTTTGGTTGGTACACAAACAGATTTTAGTTGTCTTCGGGAAGGGCGCATGCAATGCGCCCCTACAAGACAGGATAGTGTGCGACGGCAAGTCAGGATAGTGTGCGGCGGCTACACAGGATAGAGCGAGGGCAAGTTAGGATGACAAAATCGCTTTTACGATTTTGTCACATTCCCGCATGTTTCATTCTTGCAGCAACTGCGCGAGCTTCTATTTGATCGGCTTCTCTGTTGCGGTTGTTAAGGCGCAAGACCTTAACGTAGCAATTGAGGGTGGCAATGACTTCCGGATTTCTTTCGGGAAGCTTGTTGCTTCTTATCGCTAGAGCGCGCTTGATGAGCTTCTCTGACTGCGGGAAGTCTTTGCGGTTCAAATAATAGCTGCCCAATTCAAACAAGCTTTCAGCAACGGATAGATCATCAGGTCCAAGTGTTTTCTCGCGGAGAGAAAGAACATTTTGATAGAGATTTTCCGCTTCCTTGTACTTGCCTTGTTGAATGAGAACAATGGCCAGGTTATTTACAGCACCGGATACATAAGGATGCTTGAGACCAAGTGTATGTTCGTACACGCGAAGTGAACGTTCATACATAAGTTGGCATTCCTCATATTTTCTCTGGCTGAAATAAAGTCCTGCCAGGTTGCTCGACAGGGTAGCGCTTGCTGGTGTATCCAATGCGCCAACGCGATCGTATGCGTTGAGTGTTTGCTTGAAGATATTCTCGGCGCTGACTAGATCACCTTTGCCCAAATAGCGCTCTGCCAACTGGTTGATTCTTACAGCCAGACCGTTGTTGTTTTGCGGTCCACTTGCTTTGATTTCTTCCAGCAAAGTATTCAATGCTGTTTGATCAGCAAATCCTGACGGCATGGTTATTGGTGCAAGATCACCTTCTAATGCAGGCTGTGCGGCAGGTAGGACGCTGGTGGTCGCTTTTACTGGCGCTACCTTAGTGGTTGACTGAGCAATTACCTTCATTGCTGTGGCTTTCTGAGCGGCGGCATTTTCAGCGGCAATTCTTTGTGATCTGGCTTTTTCCAATGCCACACGTTGTTCGGCTGCTTGGCTTTCCATGGCTGCTCTTTCAGCGGCTGCCTTTTCCATCGCTATTTGACGATCAAGGCTAGCTTTTTCTTGAGCTGCTTTTCTTGCCGCTTCTTGTTCAGCAATTAAGCCGTTGTCCGAAGCTTGCTGTTGAGCTTGTGCTCTTAGTTCTTGAGCGCGTTGAGCAGCAGCTTTCTCTTCAGCTAATTGCTGTTCCAGTCTTTCTCTTTCAGCTTGCAGCTTTTCCAGCTCTTCTTTTTGTTGTTCCAGTCGTTGCTTGGCAATTTGAGCCTGGCGGGCAATTTCCGTTTGAGCTGTTTGTGCAGCACTAACGGCAATGCGGTTCTGGCTGGCAGCACGAGCTGCAGCGGCCGGATCTTCCATTGCTACATCTGATACGAGATCGCGACTGGCGGCAAGTTCGGCGTTGGCGCGCTCAGCAGCAGCTTGTTCTGCGGCACGGCGCTCAGTAGCCAATCTTTCGGCAGCCTGTCTTTCCGAAGCTAATCTAGCGGCTACGAGCGAACGCTCAGTGGCAGCCTTTTCAGCAGCAGCTTTTTCAGCAGAGAGTCTTTCTGACGCCAAACGGGCAGCTTCTAATTTCTCCGCAATGATGCGTGCTTCATTGGCTTTTTGCTCTGCCAATTGCAATGCCTGTGCTTGCTCAGCTTCAGCTTTACGAGCTGCGGCAGCCTTGCGAGCATATTGCGAGTCGGCAGCGACGCGCTCCGCACCTGCTTCTTCTTGTACGGCACGAGCAATAGCGATTTTTTCCAAGGCAGCTTTTTTAGCAGCTAGTCTTTCTGCTGTAAGTCTTGCTGATTCAGCAGCGCGTTCGGCAGCCAGCTTTGCCTTGTAAGATTGCTCGGCAACTTCTCTTTCAGCAACTGCGCGTTCGGCAGCGGCACGTTCGGCAGCAGCGCGCTCGGCAGCTTCTCTTTCAGCAATTAATTTGGCTTGCGCGGCTTTTTCAGCAGCAGCTTTTTCAGCAGCTACTCTTTCAGCTGATGCTGTTTCCAGCAAAGCTTTTTTGGCGGCCATTCTCTCAGCCATGGCCTTTTCGGCAGCGGCACGCTCAGCGGCAAGCTTTTCAGCCAGAGCTTTAGCAGCTATCGCACGCTCAACAGCAGCTTTTTCTGCAGCAAATTTTTCCGCTTCCGCTTTGTCGGCGGCATATTTTTCAGCAGCTACTCTTTCAGCGGCAATGCGCTCAGCAGCAAGACGCTCGGCAGCAGCACGCTCGGCAGCCAGGCGTTCCATATTAGCCTTATCTGTAGCGGCTTTTTCAGCAGCTGCCTTATCGACAGCGGCTTGTTGAGCAGCAGTTACTCTTTCATTGGCTAATCTTTCAGCATTAACACGCTCAGCAGCGGCTTGTTGAGCCAAGGCTTTAGCGTGAGCAGCGCGCATGCGAGCCAGTCTTTCTTGCTCGGCAATTTGCTGTAATTCCGGATCGTCAGCCAGATAGCTTTCGCTTACAGCCGGCTCAGCAGTTGCAACTGGTTGGATTGCTGGAGCTTCTGTATTTTGGCTTTCTGCAACAGAGTCAACAACGCGTTGTGACTGTGCTGGTTGTACTTTGCCTGTTCTGGTCAGAGCAATGTAGTCTCTACGGACTGCAACCATTTCTTGGTTCTGGCTGCCCAGGGCTTTCTCGCCGAATTTCATTGCGCTCTTGAGCAACTTTTGGGCGCTGGCAGATTTGTTTTGTGCAGCATAGATGGTTGCCAGATTGTGCAAGGACTGCACTGTTTCCAGGTCGCTTTTGGCATGCGCATGGGCGTCGATAGCATTTGCCAGCTCAACCAGACCACTTGCTTTGCTTGGTTCATTGAGTTTGAGCGTGTAAATCTGTGCCAGGCGACTTAGCGTTTCCGACAACTGTTGGTTGTCAGGACCAAGGGCAACTTCTTGGGCTTCTAAACAGCGCCAGTAAATAGCTTCAGCTTGGCTCCACTTGCCTTCTTTCTCATAGAGTTCAGCAAGGGCTGTCAGAGTCTCCGCCAGGCGAGGGTCGGATTTACCGAAAGATTCGGCACTTTCAAGAGCAGTTCGAAACTCTTGCTCGGCTTGAACGTAGCGACCGTCGGCAAAAGCTCGACGTCCGAGTTCAAAGCTTGATTGCCAGTCCGAACTACGCGCCGAGGCAGCTGATGTCAGAATCAGTGCTCCACACAAGCCCACAGTTGATAACGCGATTTTGCGCTTCATGCCAAATACCTCAACGCATTGAAAGCTAAGAATCAATCCGGCAATTCTATACTTACAACCGCTAAATTGCCTGATAGTTACTTCACCTATGTATGCAAATTCTATGCAGTCGACTGTCAATTATATGAAACTGGCGGCAAATAGCTGTAAAGCAGGCGCTATTGAAGCTTTGCTTTTATTTGAACAAATTAATAGATAGTTACAATGAGGGTATATATACAACAGGTGCCGGCAACCCTGTGGTTTAGTATAAAGTATTGCGGAAAATCGTCGATTCTGTCATCCTATGGGCGATTCCAGCATTGATTAATGCCGATAAAGCTTTCATTCTGACATCTAGAAACACACCTGCTTGGAAACTCAAAGTAACCACCTTACTAACGAATTCGTCGCCCGGGAGCGCCAATTGTTTAAAAATGGCGCAAATGGCGATAACGCGCGCCGAGTTATAGAACCTATGCACGGTTGGTCATTTTTGCGTTTGCATGAGCTTTGGGAATACCGCGAGCTTGCATTGGTATTGGCTGGAAGGGATATATCGGTTAGATATAAGCAGACAATTTTTGGGGCGGCTTGGGCAATTATTCAACCGGTTGCCTTGATGGTTGTCTTTTCGGTTTTCTTCCATCGTTGGGCAGGTATTCCATCTGAAGGTGTGCCGTATCCGATTTTCAACTACGCTGCTATGTTGCCCTGGCAGTATTTTTCGTCGGCGCTGTCTAATGCCGCGGGCGGTCTTTTGAGAAATGCCAATGTTTTCACAAAAGTGTACTTCCCTCGCTTGATCCTCCCAGTGTCAAGTGTGTTGCCACCACTGGTTGATTTGGCAATAGCGTTATTGGTTTTACTTTTAATGATGGAGATTTACGACATTCTGCCGACGTGGCGTCTGGTTGTAATTCCTGTTCTAATTGTTGTCACGATGATAAATGCTCTCGGGCTTGGGATTTGGTTTTCGGCACTTTCCGTCGAGTACCGTGACATCAGCTACATATTCCCATTCTTGATGCAATTCATGATGTTTGCTTCTCCAGTTGTTTATTCCAGCAAGATGGTTCCCTGGAAATGGCAGCCGCTCTATGCCTTGAATCCATTGGTCGGTATCATCGATGGCTTCCGCTGGTGTCTCTTCGGTCACTATGGAGTGCCCATCAATGAAATATGCATTTCTTTTGCTGTGGGAGTGGTATTACTCGTAAGTGGTATCATCTACTTCCAGCGCATGGAACGGACGTTCGCAGATGTCGTGTAAGTATCATTCAACATGCTACAGCGAGAGTGAAGGATTGCGACAGAGCAATCCGGAGCGGAGCGTGGAAAGCCGGCCGGCAAGCGAAGGCAAAGTGCAACGGAGCCGGAGCGCTACATATGTCTAATTTGGCCATTAGAGTTAGCAACGTGAGCAAGCGATACCGCATCGGCTTGACGAAGAAACCGCATGGTTTGTTGTCGCAACAGTTAGCAGGACTATTTCTGGAGCCGTTTCACAGATTGAGACGAATAGGAAAACCGCCGAGCCCGGAAGCAACAATTTGGGCGTTGAAAGACGTAAATTTTGAAGTTAATGCCGGTGAGGTGATTGGTATCATCGGCCGCAATGGTGCTGGAAAGAGCACATTGTTGAAGATCATGTCTCGTGTCACGGAACCGACCGAAGGTCGCATTGAGACTTGGGGACGAATGGGTAGTTTGCTGGAAGTTGGAACTGGATTCCATCCTGAACTTAGCGGTCGGGAAAATGTGTATTTGAACGGTGCTATTTTGGGTATGCGCCGCAAGGAGATTGATCGTAAGTTTAACGAGATTGTCAGCTTTGCGGGAATAGACAAATTCCTCGATACTCCGGTAAAGCACTATTCATCAGGTATGTATGTTCGATTGGCTTTTTCTGTTGCAGCTCACTTAGAGCCGCAAATTCTTTTAGTTGACGAAGTTCTAGCCGTTGGCGATGTGGAATTTCAGAAGAAATGTCTGGGCAAAATGGAATCAGTGGTATCAGAAGGACGAACAATTCTGTTTGTGAGTCACCAGCTGAATTCCATTCGTAAACTTTGCAGTCGCTGTGTCTGGCTTGATGATGGCAAAGTAAGAATGGAAGGACCGACTGCTCACGTGGTGAGCAGCTATGAGTCTGCATGGCTGACGCGATCAAAAGAAGAAGTAATAGCTTCCGAACAACAGAAAAGCGTTTCGCATTTTACCGGTTGGGAAATATTGGAAGGACGCGGTGAAGAGTCAAATTGGCTTTCTACAACCGGTCCGTTGAAAGTGAAATTTACTGCCTGGGTGCACAAGAAAATTTCTGCGGGCTTGCAGGGCATTGCGCTTTGGGATGACGATGGTCAGCTGATGTGGGGATCGTCTGTTACTAACTTGAAGCTGGGCAAGGGACTGCACGAATTCGTCTACGATCTTCCTGAGTTGCCTTTAAGACCCGGTTTGTATCATTGGCAACTAAGTCTTTGGGATGGCAATGAAATACTTGATAATTGGTTTGCAATTCCCAGCATGATGATTGCCACTTCGCCACTTGCTCATCAGAGTAGAGAGTGGGCGGGTATTCTCAACGTTCCTTGTGAAGTTAAGATAAATACTGTTGGATAAAAATAATTGCCTAAACTGCAAAGCGGTGGCGTTACGATTCCTGATGGATATATATTGATAGCACGATGTGAATCCTCTTGTACGTGCTGATGTGTCTGCAGTTGTCGACCAGTAGTGATATCAGTGTGGTATCAGTCAGCAGAAATGAATTCTAAATTGCGCTTAATGCTGCATGTATAAGATGAGTTGCCGGCTACCTAGATAGGATAAACTTGACTAGGAAATTTACAACTTAAAAAGTAATTGTAAGTTTTCCGGCTCCCCTACAGTCGCTTGTTGATCATTTGATGAACAATTACCAGGCATCTCTAAAAAAACTAGTGGCATTAGCGAGTGCTCTAGTTCTTGTGTCTGTCAGCAGCCCACTTGCGTGTTTCGCTGACGATAATGACAATTTGCCCGGATTGAAAGTTTTAAGAGCTCCGCAAGCAGAGCCAACGAATTCCTCCAAAGCTTCTGACGACGGACTTTTGCGAAAAACTCCGGCGCAGCACAGTAGCAATCCGACAGCAACCAAGGGCGCTGTTGACAAGGATAAGGATAGCTCACAGGCGTACACGCTCGGACCTGGTGATGTTCTCAGCGTCACTGACTATGCGATGACTGATGATTCTGACTTCCCGACACAAACAGTCACCGTTTTGCCTGATGGCACCGTAAATATCTATCCTGTCGGACTGATGAAAGTTAGTGGCTTAACACTTAAGCAATTCAATGACCAACTGATTGATAAAGCCAAGGAAACAGTTGTTGATCCACAGTATGTTGTAAACATAGTTCAGTCTCGCCCAATTTCAGTTTATGTTCTTGGAGAGGTAGCGAATCCAGGTCTTTATTCTTTTGGAGCTGGCGGAGATGTCGCATCGCCTGATTTAGGTTTTGGTGCTGGTCCTGGGATGGGGCGCAGCCGCATGATTGGAACAACCGGCGGTAGAACGAAACTCTCACCAGAAATGAAAACCACAGGAGCAATGTTGGGTGCAGTCTATGGCGCCAAGTTTGCTCAGTGGGCGCCTAAATGGGGCGCGGTCGGTGGACTGGCCGCATACGGGATGTCCAAAAACAAAGGACAATCTGGGGATGATTCGGGATTGCCTCCGTTAAGTCAGCCATTTATTGCGCCGGGGACAGGATCGCCGGCAAGAAATCTAAATTCGCTAAACGGTGGCTATACATCAATGCAGGGCAATATTGGATCGCTTAGTTTTGGTGATGCACTTGGCGGCGTAAATCCTGTAATACCTGGATTCGGACAGGCCGGTGTTGGTCCAACAGGCGGCTTGGGCGGCCCTACTCTGGGTGCTGGTTATGGTGGTGCACGTCGCGGTAATTATTTTGGTGGACCTGGAGGTGGTATGCCTCCTGGACCCGGCTATGCCGCAAGTTCAAGTTTAGTAATCCCTGCCCAAGCATCGGTCAGCGTTAATAACGTAACTGTAATGACAGCCATTGAGCGTGCCGGTGGTTTGCGAGACACCGCCAATGTTCGTCGCATTCAGGTGCGCCGTGCTGAAAGCAAAGAAGTGATAAATGTAGATATTTGGAAACTAGTCAGTGAAGGCGATACGAGCCAAGATGTAGTTATGCAGCCTAACGACACAATTTTTATTCCTCAGGGTGGATCTGATTTCAATCCTGACTCGTTAGGTGCCCTGGCAGCCTATAAAGGAAGATGGGTTAGAGTTTTGGGGACAGTGAAGTCTCCCGGACTTGTCGAATTAAGACCGAATGATGACATATATTCCGTACTGGCAAGAGCTGGTGGTTTCTTGCCGTCAGCTGCTACGAGATCGGTAGTTTTAAGCAGAATGAATCGCGACGGCACTGTTTTTTCCAAGCGAATTTCTCTGCCCAAAGGAATGAGAGATAGAGAAGCACTGGCTCGATTGCCGGTGCAATCTGGTGATGTGGTAATAGCGTCCACATCACTTATCAAAACAGTTGGAACTGAAGTACTGAGAGCCGGCATGATTACTGCTCTAGCTATGCTTGTAATTTACTTCAGTAACAAGGTAACTAACGTCAACGTCCAAACCAACAGCGATGGCGAACCCACAAACAATGCTCGTGTAGCGGTGTTCTAATTATGCAAGTACCAATTGAGTTAAGTATCTTCCGATCGTTTGTCGCTAAATTTATAGCTGGGGCTTTGGCCTTTGCTGTTGTAGCGACGGCGGCGTTTTTTGTACCGGTGACACCACCGCCCGTGTTTGAGGTGGCCGCTCGTATTTGGGTGCAGTCGAAGTTGCCGACGGAAGGCGGTGGTTCAGGCGGAGGGGCCGGGTTATCTCCTATTTTGAGTTACTTTAATAGTCCAATTAATACTGCCGGCGAAGTAATGAAGTCTACTCTCGTATTAGAAGAGGCAATTAAAGAACTCAAGAAAAAATTGCCGGCTGAACGTCTGCCGGGGCTTGGTGATCTGCGTGGTGGACTTCGTGTAGATCCTGTTCGGGACGCGGACATCCTTATTATTTATTACCGCAACAATTATGCTTATGTCGGTGTGGAAGTTGTGCAAGCTGTACTTGATGCTTTTCTTAGAGTAAATAGTGCTCAAGCAGCAGTTAGCGCCAAGCAATCTCGCATCTTTTTGGAAAGTCAGTTGCTCGAATACAAAACCCAGATGAAAGAATTGAGCGAAAAGGTGCAAGTATTTAAGACATCACACGGCATACTGGATCTCGAAGGAGAAACCGAACAGGCACTCGAGCAAATTTCTGCACTCGAGGAGGGTATCGAAAATACCAAGATTGCGCTGGCTGAGCTCAATAGCCGCATTGAGTACCTATCATCGAAGTCAGGAGTGCATCCAAGTGAGGCCTTAAAGGTAGAAGGATTGTCTCAAGACGCAATGGTTTTTCAGCTGAAGCAGAGCATTGCCGATGGTGAGGGACGGTACAATGAATTGGCTATGCGACTGCGTCCGGAGCATCCACAGATGCGACAGTTGCGCCGAATGATTGAGCAAGATAAACGAAGATTGACCAATCGGTATCGCAAACTTTTGGGTGCTAACGAAGTTGCCCTAGAGTCGGAAGCCGATTCCAGTGTTGAAGGTGTTAAGGCAAGAATGCTTGAGCAGTTGATCGCTGCTTTGCCCGAAAGAATTGTCCTGGAAACACGCATCGGTTTATTGCAGGGATCTTTGGTGCAGGCTCGCAAGCAATTAACAAATATGCCGGCTGAACAAGTTCAATTGGCTGAGTTAATGCGAGCTGAGCAAATTGCCATTGAGACTGTTTCCGAAACGGAGAAGTCGCTTAATCAAGCACGCTTGGTTGAAGCAGTTTCATCCAAAACATCTTCCTATCAAGTTATTGATAGGCCGCAAGTGTCCGGCGTGACCATTGCCTCGAAGTTGCCGAAATTTGCATCAGCAATAGTCATAGGACTGGTCTTTGCGATTGCTGTATTTTTTGGTTTGGATCTACTCGATCCCCGTATGCGCCGAATTACGCCTGTGCTTGACACCTTGCCATTGCCGGTCATCGGCTGGGTTAGCGAATTGGTACCAGCCGATAGAGTGCCTGAATTACGTGAATCCATGCACCGGTTGCGACTATCCATTAAAGGACTGCTCACTGGCGAAAGTAATGAAATTGTCATTGCATCTGCTGATAGAGGTGACGGTAAGAGCGCCATTGCTGCCGGTTTGGCAATGAGTTTTGCTGAAAGCGGCATGAAAGTCTTATTAATAGATGCGAACTTGCTGGAGCCAACACAGCATTACGTCTTTAATTTGCCACCTTCTCCTGGTCTGGCTGATTACTTGGTCAATCCGGTGCCGGATCTCTGGCATAAGCTAATGCGACCTGTAGGCAAGAATTTGAAAGTAATTACTGCCGGCGCAGGACCTGCCGGAGTTGGACTATTAGCAACAGACGCTATTCGCGAGATGATGACTATTGCTAAATCTGAAGCAGACGTAGTTATCTTTGACACGCCGGCAATTACCGATTCGCCGGCAGCATTGGCCTTAATCTCACCGAAGACTCATTTATTGTCTGTAGTGCGCATGAATCATACGCTCAAGCAGTCCTTGTTGATTTTGGCCAGCCAATTGAGACATCATGAGTTCGCCTCAGGTTCAATGGTCATAGCCGATGTTGATGAGTTTGCTCTGGCTTCTGCTTTAGCTAAAGCCGGCCGTCGCGAAGCTCTCGAACTGGAAGAGTAACCAGCTCAATGTAGCGGCGTGATAGCATGTTGCTAAGGTGGATGTTATGGCAAAGTCGCTTGCATCTTATTCTCGACAGAACTTTGGACGCGGGCAGCTCGGCAAAGGCTCTACAAAGCCTCCGTCCGGCAAAAAGCCGGCTAAGAAGAAGGTAAAGCTTACGGACAGGGAAAAGGTCCGTCGCATCATTGTCATTTTCACTTTTATTATCTATTGGCTCCTAATTTTTGAGGGGGCCTTACGTAAATGGGTTTTGCCTAACGCACAAGAATGGCTCTTCTTTGTGCGCGATCCTTTTGCTTTGGGCATTTATTTTCTGGCTATTAAAAATGATATGTGGCCCAAATGGACGCCCATTTTCAAGGTTGGTATGGCGCTGACTGTTATCTCTTTTCCGTTGATGGCTGTGCAAATGGTAGCCAGCCACTTGCACCCATTTACTGCCATATATGGCTGGCGAATGTATTTCTGGTACTTGCCCTTAGCCTTCATTATTGGCGAGCAATTTCGCGGTAAGGATCTGAAGACGCTGGTTAAACATAGTTTGATAGTCTGTGTACCAATTGCGCTTTTGGTATTGGCGCAATTCAGATCGTCAGCAGATTCTTTCATTAACTCCTCGCTTGGTGGCAGCCAGGCGATGCTCGTCTCTCATGGCGTAGTTAGAACATCCGGTACTTTCACAGTGGCAGCAGCTCAAACGCTGTTCGTTGGCAGCGTCATTGCCTTTCTTTTAACCGCATGGCTTTTACCGCGCAAGCAGAGACCATTTAACAACATAATTCTGCTTATAGCCTCAGCCGCTGTTTTAGCCACATTTGCCGTAAGTGGTAGCCGTTCGGTGTTCTTCCAGGGAGCGCTTGTTATGTTGGGTTCGCTAGGAAGTGCGATTATCATCTTTCAACGAAAACCTCGGGTTAAGGTGCTTTTGATCTTGCCGGCGCTTGTTCTAGCAGGGGGTTTGCTATATGTCACCGTCTTCAGCAGCGCATTTGAGGTAATGAAGGAACGACAAATTGCTGCCGAAGGAGCCGAAGGTATGATTACCAATCGACTCTTTAATATGATGACCGGCTTTGCCAAAGTCTTGCCCTCGGCGAGCGTGTTGGGATTGGGTATGGGCGCAGGCACCATGGGTGGTGCTAGGCTGGCGACTGGATCGCCTATCTTTTCTCTTGCTGAAGACGAGTGGTCGCGGGTCATCCTCGAATGCGGTCTATTTGGAGTCGCTTATATCTTGTATCGATTTTGGCTGTTAGGCTGGCTTATTAGGAATGCCATAACAGCGGTGAAACGAACGCTCAATCCATTGCCACTAATTCTTGTTGCTTTTATCGGTATTACTATTTTTCAAGGACAAATTTCCTTGCAGGGGACAATTAATGGATACGGTTGGCTCTTTGTTGGTTTCTGCATTGCCGCAAATCGTTTGGGCGTTTACGGCAAGAATCAAGAGGATGGGGTGTGGAGTTAGCCGATAGAGCTAAAACCAAGATCCTTTTGCTGGCAAATTATGAGCCTGATGGTCAAGCATCCATGCTGGCTTTCAGTAAACTGATGGCGACTGAACTAGAAGCGCGTAGCTTTGAAGTAAGAACAATTCGTCCTGCAGCAACTCTTGGCAAGTTTCGGCTATTGGGAAAGTCTCTTGCCAAATGGCTGGCCTATGTCGATAAGTATTTATTGTTTTTGCCGCATCTGTTGAAGGAAAAGCAGTGGGCGGATATTGTCCACATTTGTGATCATTCAAATGCTGTTTATGTTCCCTTTGTTAATGACATTCCACACATTGTGACTTGCCACGATCTGTTGGCAGTCAGGGCGGGACTTGGTGAAGATACGTGTTGCCCGCTAACACCTTTGGGTCGACTTCTGCAACTCTGGATCTTGCATGGATTACGAAGAGCATCAATGATTGCTTGCGATTCGACGGCGACCAAAATTGATGCAGAAAGATTACTTGGGTATGTCGGCGGTAGGCAAATCTATCTGGTGCCCTTAGCGATGCACGTCAGTTTCAAAAAATTGCCGTCTGATGAGGCAAATATACGATTGAGTAAGGTTGCGGGATTGCTGTCGGAAATTCCTTATCTATTGCATGTCGGCTCCAGCCAACCTCGTAAAAATCGAGAGTCAGTCATGAAAGTATTTGCCTCTATAAAAGATAAGTTTAAAGGACAGTGTGTCTTTGCCGGTTCATCGCTTACCAATGACCAAAACTCCTTAGCCAAAGAGCTAGGAATTTTTGACCGTGTTGTTCAAGTTACAAGTTGTGATGCTGATACTCTCGAGGCGCTTTACAGTCAGGCGCATGCTTTTATCTTTCCCTCGTACAGTGAAGGTTTTGGTTGGCCAATTATTGAGGCACAAGCTGCCGGCTGTCCTGTTGTGAGCAGCAATATCGAACCTTGCCCGGAGACTGCCGGCGATGGGGCTATTTTTTGCGAGCCTGGCGATATCAAGTCACTTGCCTTAGCAATCTGTGAGTTACAAGATCAAAACAGAAGAAATGAACTCCAGCAACTGGGTTATCGAAATATTGAAAGATTTGTCCCTAAGCAAATGACTGAGCGGTATCTTGAACTCTATGAAAGGTTAATGAAACAGAAGGGACTCGGCCTATGAATGTCTTGTCGATTCCACAGTTGTTTGCCAAAGAAGGCGACACGCGCGTGTCGCTACTTAGAACAAGGCTTGATGACTTTTATGCGAGGGAAAATTATCCGGCCTTTCACGGTGCTAATGATCAAGGTCCGTTCTGGCAGCCAATCAAAGCAATTGTCGCGCAGCGTCTAGCAAAGCGAAATGGCAGCAACGACAAGTTGCGGATCTTAGAGATCGGTGCCGGCTGTACTAACTTTGCAAACTTCCTAGGTGAATTACGACAAGAAGTTGAATTTCATGTTCAAGACATAACCGACCGCAATGTTGAGTATTTAAATTCACAGGCTGATCACGTTCATATAATGCCGATTACTTCTCTTAGTGGTTCTTTCGATATTATCTTTGCTACATTTGTTTGGGAGCATATAACCAATCCACGAGCATGTCTGGATCATTTGCTCTCGTTAACTAGTGCAGGCGGTAGTCTGATTCTTGCTTCTCCGCGTTATGATTTTCCATTTTACATAAGTCCATCTTCAAGGCACTTAGCTAAATGGGAACAGATAGCAATTGGTTGTTGGATTGCGTGGAAACGCCTGGTTACAATGATAACTTGGTCTCCTCAATTCCTGATACATCTAGAGCCTGCCATTTTGCACATGCCATGGTTTTGTGATGCTGATGCCGTTCACTGGGTGTCTTTCTGGGATCTAAGACTTTATCTTCGTGGTAAGTACAACTTGAGGCAAATTCCTTTATCTCTTCAAGGTTACTATGGACAGATTTGGGAAACCCTTTGTCTACTATTTGTCGAGATTCGAAAGCAGTAGCTGCCACTCATTCAATATGAGAGATAGTTTCGCGTCGTGTTTTTGTGGAATAGCCAGAACCATTTGCGTATTTGTTTTGTATTCGGTTGCGCTTCCTGCATCCATGAGCGTATAACCAAGCTTTTGAAGCCACGATAGTAAATCTTTTGTCTTTTCATTTAGGCACTCAATAATTAGAATAGGCTGATTCTCTTGTATTACTCTTTGCGCTCCTCGCAACACTCGATGCTCGGCTCCCTCGACATCAATCTTGATCAAGTCCGGAGCCGGCAATAGTCCTTGTGTGAACAAGTCATCTAGAGCAACCTGCTGTACCTGAATTATTGGAGACCGGCTTCCATACTGCGTTTTATTAAATTCACCACTGTCGATTTCCAGGGTGCCGGTCGCACCAGATAAGGTATCGACAGCAAAATCGGTGATGCTATTGATGTCCGATGCTGCGACTTGAAATAAAGTTGCGTTTGACAGTTTTGCTCTTTTAATTGTTTTTCTTATGCAGTCTGCGTTTGAGGGGTCCGGCTCAAATAGATAACTCTTTATAGTCTCATCTTTGCTTAGCAGAAGCCAGGAATAATAACCAATATTGGCGCCAATATCCCAGAAAACTTTTGGTCGGGCTACTTTGAAAACCGCGTGACACAGTGCCACTATTGATGGTTCGAAAAGATCACTTCCGATTATCCAACTGAGGTCTCTTAAAGAATACAGATACACAGGCCAAAGAACACCGCGCAAAGGACAGGCAACTTGCCAATTGCAAGTAGCCAGCAGAAGATTGTAGATTGTTGGATTGCGTCTAAGCGTGTGAAGTGGATGAAACTTTTCACGAATGTAGTGAATCATTTGTCGCATTTAGGCCAAATTTATCCTGTTCGGTACTAAGTCAGTCAACAAAACCAATCTGTCGTTGGAAATATTTGTAGCCTGAAGGCAGTTGCTTTACAGGGCGCGCCGGCACGCCGGCATATAGAAAGTAACTTTCAGAAAAGGCTTTGCTCAAAAAGGAATTGGCTCCTAATACTGAGTAATCAGGTAAGACGCTGCCGCCCAACAAAACAGAATTGCTACCGACAAAACAGTATTTGCCGATGGAAATTGGATTGGATGACTGCCTGTTTTCCTTGAGATCAATGCTATGCGTAATTAGTTGTGATTGAAATCCGGCAACAATCGTAAAACTACCGACTGTTATGGAATTTGTGCAGTCAATTAAATGTCTGTTGGTAATTGCAGCGTGAGCATGAAGTACAAGCTCAGGTTTTCTATCGGTTTGATGTCTGAAGTGCTTGACGCCATTTGCCGGATATCCGGTTATCCAATTTAAGTTGCCGATGGTGGCATTTTCCGCAAGGTGTAATTTGTGGATGTTTTTACAGACGGTCAAATTGCCAATTCTAGAATTGGCTTCCATGATTAAATGGTCCGCCATAATCAAGGACAGTCCAATCCGGCAAGTTGGATGAAGCTGATAACCAAGGGCGCAGAGAATTGGACGTCTTATGCACCAGGGCAGAAGCAGGCTTATAAGCATTATTAGCCTCTTCATTGCTGAGATATCCTTTCGCTAGTCTCTTGGCGGCTCATCACGGGTATTATTCTAGTGTAACGCCGAAAATTTCCTTGTGAATTGGTTTGCCATGAAGGTTCTCCACTGTATACATTCCGTAAATCCAGCCGGTGGCGGACCAATTGAGTTCATTCGGCAGGTGGTCCAACTGCACTTGCGACGCGGCACGGAGATTGAAATCATTTGCCTGGATAGTCCCAATGACCCCTGGGTAAAAGACTTTCCCTGCCCAGTTCATGCCCTGGGACCAGGCTTTCTAAGCTACGGCTTCAGCCTGCGTTGGTTTCAATGGCTAAGAGCCAACAGAAAAAAATACGATATTGTCGTTGTAAATGGAATTTGGCAGTACTCGTCGTTTGGCACGTGGCTCGCTCTCAAGGATACCGATACGCCGTATGTTGTCTTTACTCATGGCATGCTTGATCCCTGGTTTAAGCAACACTATCCGTTAAAACATCTGAAAAAGAGCCTGTATTGGCCATTCGCTGAATACTGGGTTTTGAAAGATGCCAAGGCAGTTTTATTTACCTCAGAAGAAGAACGCATTTTGTCATTCCAGTCTTTTCCTATCTATGAATGCAATCAGGTGGTAGTTGGTTATGGTGCCGCTTCACCACCTAATTCTCCGGATATCTTGAAGAAACAGTTTGCGGAATTATTTCCTGAGCTTGCCGACAAGCGAATTTTCTTATTTCTCGGTCGTGTGCATGAAAAGAAAGGTTGTGATCTCCTGCTTAAAGCCTTTGCAAAAGTAGCTGTCGATAGAAAACTGCACCTAATTATTGCCGGACCGGCAATGGAGCATTATCTGGCAAGATTGCAAGACCTGGCAGAAGAGTTGGGCATTCAGTCGCGAGTAACGTGGACAGGAATGATCAATGGTCAAACTAAGTGGTCGGCAATATGTAATGCCGAAGTGTTAATTTTGCCTTCGCATCAAGAAAATTTTGGTGTCGTCGTCGCCGAGGCGCTTGGTTGCAATGTGCCTGTGCTTATATCCAACAAGGTGAATATCTGGAGAGAAATTCTTGCTGCCAAAGCAGGATTTGTGGCCAGCGATACCCTTGAAGGCGCCGAAGAGTTGATCAATTCCTGGCTTGAACTGAATGAAGATGAGCGTCTGAAGATGAAGGAGAACGCCGGAAAATGTTTCAACCACTACTTCGATGTGGAGATGGCTTTTCGCCGGTTAATGATTCTGTTTCAAGAACTTACAGGAGTCGGCTAGAATCAATATATGCGCAGTAAACGTACTTATGACCAAAAGTCGGCATATGAATCAGGTAGACCGCTTGGCGGGCGCCTGTTGCAGATAATATGGGACTACGTATGGCTTTTCTTTTGCAGTTGGACTCCCAAGGCGTTTAATCCGTGGCGCTTATTTTTGTTGAGGCTATTTGGCGCACACCTCTATGGCACGCCTTTTGTGCATCAGCGGGCAAGAATTCTCGTGCCCTGGAATTTAACAATGCATCATCGCAGTGCCTTGGGAGACAGGGCAAATGCTTATACGCTCGATGAAATTGAGCTCAAAGCAAGATGCACAATTGCCCAGGAAGCTTATCTATGTACGGGTACGCATAAGTTCGATGACATTAACATTCCCTTGCAGACAGCTAAGATAGTTGTAGGTGAAGATGCCTTTGTGGGAGCTCGTGCTTTTGTTTTGCCCGGTGTCAATGTCGGTGATGGTGCAGTGGTTGGCGCTTGTGCTGTTGTGTCTGCCGATGTGCCACCATGGATGATTGCGGCAGGCAATCCAGCGCGGGTGATGGGCAAACGAATAATTGCTCAATCAGAAACGCGTTCGTCAGATCTTTCCTTTAATCCGTAACTGCGAAATGAACAAAGTACCAGTAAGTTTTATCGTGCCTATTAAAAATGAAGAAGGCAATTTGCCGCGCTGTTTGTCGTCTATAAAATGGGCTAATGAAATATTTGTGGTCGATTCGCAAAGCACGGACAAGTCTGTTGCCATCGCTGAATCATACGGGGCAAAGGTTGTGCAGTTTCAATTCTCAGGCACCTGGCCGAAGAAGAAAAATTGGTCTCTGGATAATTTGCCGTTTAGCAATGAATGGGTGTTTATTCTTGATGCCGATGAAGTTCTGCCCAAGGGATTTGAGGAAGAGGTCGGGCAAATAGTCGGCACTGAAAATGATATTGCCGGTTATTGGGTTAACAGGCGCTTTCAGTTTATGGGAAAGTGGTTGAAGCATGCGTACTATCCCAATTGGAACCTTCGCCTTTTTAAACACAAACTTGGTCGCTACGAAAAACTGACTGAAATAGACACGGCAAGTGGTGACAATGAAGTCCATGAGCATGTCGTTGTTGAGGGCAAGACCGCGCACATGAAAGCGGAGATGGACCACTATGCGTTTCCCACGGTGGAAGTATTTTTAGAAAAGCATGATCGTTATTCCAATTGGGAAGCCCGGGTAGCTTGTGATGAATATGAGGGAAAGAGCGCGTCATCAATTCAAGATAAAAACGTTGGTTTTAGACGCAAGCTGCGCGCCTTTTCGCGCTCGTTGCCTTTTCGCCCATTGATGCGTTTTCTCTATGTCTACATTTGGCAGAAGGGATTTTTAGACGGCATTGAAGGCTATTATTTTGCACGTCTGCATGGCTTCTATGAATTTCTCATTGTTGCCAAAACTTATGAACTTAAAAAGCGCAAATAACTATTTTGCGATGAAGCGAACTACGGGTTTAACCGAATCATAAATTTGAGCGGCGGATAGTTCTTGTCCGGCACAGGAATAAAACCGGTAATCATGTTTTTCTAGCTCGTCTGTTACCAGTTTTGGTTTTATACCACGCTCTTCCAGGTAATTAAGATGCAGTTCTAAGCAGATTGCCGGTTTCTTCTTCGCGAGTAATTCCTCGGCTCCCTTTAGAGCTTCAAGCTCAAAGCCCTCAACGTCGATTTTTAATAAATCCGGATAGACATTTAAACGCTTGCATTCCAAATCAAGCGTTGTCACCTCAACAGCCATTGTTTTGGTGGAACTGTCGGACGGCAGTATCTGCACAAAACCCGTGTCTTCCAAAGCCAGATTTAGAGAGCCTTCCTCACTGCCTATTGCTTTGGGTTTCAGACGCAATTGGGTCTCTAGCTGGTTTATGGCAATCAGTGTTTCAATTTTGGGCTTCATCACAGGTGATGGTTCAAAAGCTATTGCTCTTTTATCTTTTCCCATTCGGCAAAAGACAAGCGAGAAAAGCCCCGCGTAGGCTCCTGCGTCAAATAAGACTTTTGCTTCTTTGGCTAAGGCAATGAAAGCTCGCGATTCTTCAATACAATCGGCATTTTGCACAAACTGGTAATCGACGTTTGGCTTGAATTCTTCGTTTATGTATAAGTCCAGGTCGTTAGTGATTTTGGCTAAGAGTCCCCTATCGCTTGGCTGAAAGGAAACATTAAAAGGCGGCTGACTGTCAGTCCAGCCGTGTAGCCTTTTTCTGAGTGGGGACTTCAGACATTCCGGCAAATACTTGACGGCTAATGATCGCCAAAATCTTTTTGAGCCAATTTCAAACATGTCTCTAATTGTAATTGGATTTGCTAAAGTTAGGCTCATGACTGTAAAGCTTGTTGCTATTGTCAACTCGTTTAATCGCCTGGCGCTTATGAAAGAAGGGCTTCCCAGTCTTGTTGCCGCACTTAAGAACATTGATTATCCGTCGGCGATTGTTATTTTTGATGCCGGCTCAACAGACGGCAGTCTTGAATGGATAAATGAATATTCGCGCGAGAGCGGCACTCGCATCGAACTCATAATTCCTGAGCCTGGAGATGACACTTCATTTAGTGGCGGTATTAATCGAGCTACCAGGTACGCAGCTGACTGTTTTCCGCAACTTGAGTACTATTTCTTCTTTGAAACAGATAACTTCATAACTTCCGCTGAGCCTTTAAGTAAGGCGCTTAAGTTACTTAAGTCCATAAGTTATCTGGCAGCTGTCGGCTTTACCGTGACCAAGCATTCGGGTGAACCGGCCGGCATCGGTTGTTCTTTTCCGACGGTTTTGCAATTTGTCTTGGGACAACACCTAACCTGTATGCTTCATCTCGATCAACCAATCAAACATGGATGGCAACAGGAAGATCAAGAAGACCAGCAAATTGAATGGACAATTTGTGATGTTGTATTTACTAGTCCCCTGGTCGTTCGACGAACAGCGTGGGAGAAAAGTCGAGGGCTGGATGCTCGCGAATTTCCATTTTCGGATTGCGATGTTGATTGGGCATGGCGCTTATCAAAACTTGGCTGGAAGCTGGCTGTTATTAAGGCAGTTGGCGTAATTCACGACAACAAGGAAACTTTGTCTGAATGGTCAGGCAAGAGAGTTATCCATTTTCATCATGCGCGTATGCAGCTTTTAAAAAGACACGCGCGGGATGTCGCCTCTGTAAAACCACTATTATTTGCCAGACATGCAGCCGAATATATTCTTTTACAGGCGCTTCGTTTGAGTGGTAAAGCAAGTCCGGAAAAGGTTGAATTGCGCAAGCAATTAATGCGTACTGTTTTTAACGAGTACGACTGAGGACTATAGTAATTTGTTTACAACAGCCAGTACTTCACCTGGATTATAGATCGTCTTTCGCTCTGCGTTTTTGCCGAGGCAGTGTGTGAGGTCTGGATAACCCCACTGTGACATATGCTGGTTGCTGTCAGTGAAGTATTCCCCGAGTGGTATCACATGTGGAATGCTAAATGCTGCTGCCGCGTGCATCAACATGCTGGAATTGCAAATGACTAAGTGGCTTGTTGCCACTAGCGCTAAACTCTGTCTGAGACTTAGCTTACCGGCGAGATTTCCGGCATTCTTCAAGTCTTTGCATAAAGCTGATGCATTCTCCACGTCTTTTTCAGCCCCGACTACTATAATCTCTACCGATTGGTTATCCAACTGCTCAAGCAATTGTCTGAAGTTTTCGACCGGCCAGCATTTCGTTGCAAATCCGCCGCCTGGGCCAACCACAATTCTTTTGACAGCTTTTTTGTGCCAAGTGTTTTCGGCCGCTAATTTTTCTTCTTCGGAAAGAAATACTTGGGGATAGTTGCTAGGTAAGTTAGTCGCCCCGAGAATTTCCGCATAGCGTAAAGCCTGCCGTCCGACGTGCTCTTCATGATTGTAATTGACAAAACTATGAGCGCCGGAGTGACCACCGGCAAAGCCTCTGACGCCTATTCGGTATGGAATGCCTGCCTTAATGAGCAAAAGTTGTCCAAAGGGGCTGCCGACTACATCTATTGCTACATCGAAATGACTATCCGATAGCCGCTGCGCCTCAGCCGAAGTAAGGATATAAGTCAGTGCTGCATTGAGGCTTTGATCCGCTATTACCTGATTGTGCCAGGGCGCGTTCATCGGCAAGACTTCACTTACATAGGGATTCAGTTCCAAAAGAGGTTTTGCCCAGTCGCCAACGCCGGCTACGATTTTGGCATTGGGATATCGGTCGTGAAGCGCCTGAAATAACGGCGTAATTACAAGTAAGTCTCCTAAGTCGTTATTTCTCAAAACGAAAATGGACTCAGGTGCGGCACTAGGCGTGCCACTAGGGACAAAGCGACTTGCCAACCACACGAGAGCTTCAGCTATATCCCGCTTCCAAGACATAGGTGAATAATACTATGTCTTGGCTTGCCTCACACCTACTTATAGTGCTAGGTTATATCCGAGCAAGATATGGATCTAAAGCAACTAGAGCAAAATTGGAATGAGTTCGGCAGAAGGGATCCCTTCTGGGCGATTCTTTCTTTCCCGGGCAAAGAAGGCAATAAGTGGAACCGGGATGAGTTTTTCCGTACCGGTAGAGACGAAATCGACAAGGCTCTTGAATTCGTCGGGCAGCAGGGATTGCGGATTAACTATGGCTCGGCTCTCGACTTCGGCTGTGGTGCCGGCAGATTAACTCAGGCATTGGCGCAACGCTTTGAAAAAACCTACGGTGTTGACATTGCTGAGTCAATGATCAAATTGGCAAAGGAATACAATCAATATCCGGAAAGCTGTTTCTATGAAGTAAACAGACAACCAAATTTGTCACAGTTTGTCGATGGACAATTCAACTTTATCTACTCTTGTCGCGTTTTGCAGCACATGAAACCTGAGTATGCCCTCAATTACGTTAGGGAATTCATTCGCATACTGGCACCTGGTGGTGTCATTGTTTTTCAAGAGCCGACAGAAAAATTGCCTGGACAAAATACTCAAATCTTGGAGGCACCAAAAGGTATAAAAGCGATAGTGAAAAGTCTTATACCGCGCCCACTCTTGAATTGGTATTTCAAAACGCGTATGGGCTATTTGTGTAAGCAGCAACAACAAACTCCGCAAATGGAGATGTATGGAATTCCTGTTGAGGAAATGAAAAGGTTCGTTGAATCACATGGTGCGATAGTAAAAGCTGTTGTACCGGACGATAGTTGCGACGATTGGCGAAGCTATTGTTACTGCATAACAAATGACAACGGAAATAGCTGAAGAACATGAAAATACTTGTTATTTCAGCAACCTTTCCACCCGTGAGCTCGGGCGGCGCTGATTATGCTTTGCGGCTGTGTCAAAACATTGCTAAGCGTGGACATGACGTGCATGTTCTTACTTCAAAAATCGACAATGTGGTGCAAGACGAGTCAATAACAGTTCATTCGACTATTCACCGTTGGACTTGGTCCGAACTAGTACGAATATTAGAGGTTGTGAAAAGTGTAAAGCCTGACGTAGTGAATTTGCACTTCGGCGGTTTCCTTTATAACGATCATCCGATGATCACGTTTTTACCGACAATCTTGCGTTTTATTGATCCAAAGATTCGATTTGTTACCCACATTGAGGCGCCTATCGGTTGTAGGGTTTACCTGTGGCCCAGGACAATTCGTGTTACTCATAGAATTGTCTGTGAATTGTTCAGATCCCAGGACGTCGCATATGCGTATGGCACGCTCTTGCGTGATAGTGACAAGATAATTGTTTTGAGTGAAGAGCATGGTAATGAACTATGCCAAATATACTCAAGGCTTAAGGCAAAGTTGGCATTGATTCCGCCGCCGCCGTTGATGCCAATTGTAAATTTGAGTATTGAGCAAGCTAAGAAAAAACTCTCACTGAATTCGTCTTTTATATTGGTTTATTTGGGTTATCTGTATCCAGGCAAGGGCATTGAGACTTTACTTGAGTCGTTCAAACTTGCTGCGCAAAAAAATGACGATATCAAACTCATTGTCGTTGGCGGCAGTCCCGAGATGCTTCTGAAAAATGTCGGCAGAGATGCGTATGCCCAGGAGATGCGAGATCTGGCAGACAAATTGGGAATTGCAAACAAAATTACGTGGACCGGCAACTTTGATTTTGATAGTGAAGTGCCTTCTTTGTATTTGCGAGCGGCAGATTTTGGAGTAATGCCTTGGGATTGGGGTGTGCACCTGAACAATAGTTCGTTTGGCGCTGCTGCCTGCCATGGATTGCCGATTGTCACGACAAGTTCGCCTACATCAGAAGACGTTTTCGTCGATAGAGAAAATGTCTATCTGTGCCCGCCAAAAGATCCGGCGGCTGTTGCCGAAGCCATTGGACAATTAATTGCCGACAAAGCATTATGTGAGAAACTTTCTCAGGGCGCATTGACTCTGTCCAGCCAATGGTTTTCCTGGGATAGAGCCATAGATAAAACTCTTGCGTTATTTTCAGATAGTTAAAGCGAGGACTTCAAGTGAATAAATTCCTTTACTACAGTCGCCTTGATACAAAAGGCTCACTGGCAATGCTTTTCCTGAGGTTGGTTGCAGGGAGCGCATTTGTTTTTCATGGTTGGTTAAAAATTCAGGAACCATTTACTTGGTTAGGTCCGAATGCACCGATTAATGGATATTTTCAGGCGCTAGCCGCTTTTTCTGAATTTGGTGGGGGCATTGCCTGGAGTATTGGTTTTTTGATGCCTTTTGCTTCTCTTGGAATGCTGATTATGATGAGTATGGCTGTCTATTTCCGTGCAGCTCATGGCGAGCCATTTGTTGGATATGATGGATCGTATGAATCTTCTCTTGGCTATGCAGCGATGTCTTTTCTTCTGTTGATGATTGGACCGGGACGCTTTGCGCTCGATGCAATTCTCTTTGGCAGCAAACTCAAGAAGCAATAATTAGGTCTTGTTCTCAAGAAGAAACATGCCGCATGTTTCCGGCTTGCCTTTGATAGTAATTGTCCGCGGCGACGTGAATTCGCTCAATACTCGGAAGTTGTTTGCTAGCGCGAGCTCGTGCAATTGTTGCCTTCCACCACCGCCGGTGTGCCAGGAATGCCATTCAAGAATTACGTGTTTTGCCGATTTGAAAATCTCTTCGTAAGCGGTCATGAAGTCGAATTCTGCACCTTCTATATCTACTTTGATTAAGTCATATGGCGGTGACATGTACGAAATAAGTTCTTTTGTATTTACTGATTTGACGCTGTGAATGTCGGCTTTTTCGTCTCTTAGTTCGGCTAATGATGAGGACATAAAACTGCGTACGGCAAATTTTGTTTGTCCGGAATCTTTGGAAATGGCAACCGGCAAAAATTGAAATGAACTTTCCAACCGATTAGTTGTTATAAGTTTGCGAACTTGATCAGCGACATTTGGATCGGGATCAATAAGTAAAACTCGACAGTCGTTAATTGTCAGCCCGGACTTGATACGTTCGTAGGCAAGCCAGAGAGAAAAATAGCCGGCATGGCAACCAAGGTCCAGCCAGCGTTGGGGGAAGTATTTTTCCGTGATGACGTTTTCAAGCAGGAGTTTGTATTCTCGTTCAAAGAAAATCTCTTCGAAGGAAACCCAGAATTCCTGCGACGTGATAGGGGCTTTCAGCCCAAAGCCCAGAGGTACTTCAATTTCTAATTCATCAAAATATCTTTGTTTGAGATCAAAAATCACTCGGCGCCGAACGTCCGGAATATCCAACATGGCTCGCAGAGGACTGGCAGCTGTATGTCGCAAAAGGCGTGTAAATTGCATGTATTACTTGTATGCTTTTAGATGACGCGTGTCAATATCGTTAGCGTAGCAACCGCAGCAGTCAAAATGGGATTGTAGGCGGGAATCCGGTAAGAAACGTACACCATGAAAATAAATCTGTGGGGTATTAACTACGCACCAGAATTAACAGGGATTGGTGTCTATAACACCGGTTTGGCTGAGTATTTGGCTGGACAAGGCGACCAAGTGACGATGGTCACCGGCTTTCCCTATTATCCCCAGTGGAGACATCTTGAAAAGGATAAGCCGTTTTATCGCAAGGAAGTGATTAATGGTGTCGAAGTATGCCGTTGCGCCTTGTACGTGCCTGAGAAACCGACGCCCTTTTTGAGAATTTTGCACGAAGCGTCTTTTGTGTTCTCATCCTTTTTTCGCCAACTTACGCTTCCGTCCGCCGATATATATGTCGTTGTTTCACCACCATTGCTGCTTGGATTTGCGGCCTGGCTTATTTGTCTAATTAAGGGCAGGCAATTTGTTTTCCATGTGCAGGACTTGCAACCGGACGCGGCAGCCGGACTCTTGATGCTCAAGCAAGGTTTTTTTCTAAGAGCGCTATATGCCTTGGAAAAATTTGCCTATAAAAAAGCAAGAGTAGTTTCGGCAATCAGCGAGCAAATGTGCGATTTGATTTCGCTGAAGGGTATAAGCAAAGCGAAAATTGTTTTGTTTCCTAACTGGGTCGATTGTGACTATACTGGTTTTGAATCTGGTGCCTGGAAGTCTAAGATGGGAATCGCTTCAGGCAATAGTCTTGTAACTTACGCCGGTAACATGGGTGTAAAACAGGGACTACCGGTCATTCTTGAAGCAGCTAAATTGCTGAGAGACAAACCAATTACTTTTGCTATAGCAGGCAATGGAGTGGAAGTAGACAGGCTCGCCAAGTTGAAGATGGATAACTCGCTTAATAATGTGATGTTGCTTGATGTGTTGTCGGAAGATGAGCATACGCAATTTTTGCAGGATAGTGACATTTGTTTGATACCGCAGAAGAAGGGTGCAGCAACTGCGTTTTTGCCGAGCAAGTTGTTGAAGATGTTGGCACTAGGCAGACCAATACTTGCTATTACGCAAAATGAGGGCGCATTGTCTTCGGCTTTGGCAGAAGGTAATTTCGGCGTGCGTGTAGAGCCTGATGATGAAAAGGTTCTTGCTGAGGCCTTGGAGAATTTACTGGCGGATAGAAGCAAGCGCAGTGCAATGAGCGAAAAGGCAAGGATCTATGTAAAGCAATTTTCCAAGGAAGAAGTTTTGCGAAAGTTTCGCCAAAAGCTTCAGGAACTAGTTGGAGATAAATCGTGATTGTTGTAAGTCATCCAACTGGAAACGCTTTCTTGCGCGCTGTGCTTCAAGGGCTTGAGGAAGCTAATCAGCTTGCTGAGTTTCACACTACTCTGGCTTTTGAAGATTCTGATTTCTTACTAGAGCTATTACCGAAAAGTATTGTTGATGAGTTGTTGAGACGACAATTCCATATCGACCGAGAAAAGGTGTTTATGCACCCGACGAAGGAGATATTGAGACTCCTTGCACCAAGACTTGGCATTTCTTCTCTAGTCAAACATGAAACTGGTTTCGCTTCAACGGATGCTGTTTATCGAGATCTTGATCGCCTGGTTGCCGAAAGGCTAAGGAAAATCGCTAGAAGCGGCATGGTTACTGGGGTGTACGCATATGAAGATGCGGCATTGCAGACGTTTCGGGCAGCTCATGAATTGGGTATCAAGTGCTTTTATGATTTGCCGATTGCCTATTGGCAAACAGTGCAGACATTGTTGAAGGAAGAAGCTCAACGTTGGCCTCAATGGGAACCTACACTCGGCGGCACAAGAGATTCTAATGAAAAATTGGAACGGAAGACAGAAGAAGCTATGCTGGCAGATGCAATTATCTGTCCAAGCAAATTCGTTCTTGATTCATTGCCGGAAAACTTTAGAGGGAATAAGACATGCGTCGTAGCTGAATTTGGTACGCCGGAGATCGAAGTGCAGGAACGCGGAGACCGCACTGGTGAAAAATTGCGTGTTCTGTTTGCCGGTAGCATGGGACAAAGGAAGGGGCTGGCGGATTTGTTTCAGGCGATGAAATTGTTAAGACGATCCGATGTTGAACTCGTCGTGATGGGATCACCTATTGCCGGCTTGGACTTTTACAAGGGCGAATATGCCGATTTTACTTATGAGCCGACAAGACCTCATCATGAAGTCTTGCGCCTGATGCAGACATGTGATGTTTTTGTACTGCCTTCAATTGTGGAAGGGCGCGCTCTTGTTCAACAAGAAGCAATGCTTTGTGGCTTGCCTCTTATTGTTACCCCGAATGCCGGTGGGGACGACTTGATTGAAGAGGGGAAAACAGGATTTTTAGTTCCTATTCGCAATCCGGAAGCAATCGCTGAAAAGATAAACTGGTGTGCTGACAATAAGTCTCAATTGACGGAAATGGGTAAACTAGCAAGAGCCAAAGCTAAGTCATTAACCTGGGATCGTTATCGCCAACTTGTCCTTCAAGCTATTGTGCCGCTAGCTAAAGGCGGTGAACAATGAAGCCTGTAAATGTGGCGCTCGTTGGGTGTGGTGCGGTGGCTGAGCATTATTACGCTCCGGCATTAAAGAAGCTGAGTGCTTCGGGTACTGTGTCAGTAAAAGCGGTATGTGATTCGTCAAAGGTTCGAGCGGAAAAATTGTCGCTGCAGTTTCCGGGATCAGCAGTTGACGAAATTGCTCAATTCAAAGATATAGACCTTGCGATAATTGCAACACCGGTTGCTTTTCATGCCGAACAGACTATCGAAGCTTTAACGCGAGGCTCATCGGTTTTGTGTGAGAAGCCTATGGCGCAGACCTCCATTCAGTGTCAGGCAATGCTCGAAGCGGCAGGCAACAAATTGTTGGCCGTTGGACACTTTCGTCGTCAATTTCCAGCAGCTTTAGCTATCAAAGAAATTCTTACACGGGAGCTTTTAGGTAAAGCGATAAGCTTTAATTTCAGTGAGGGCAGTCCATTTCAATGGCCGGCTGCAACAGGTTCCTTGTTTAACAAAAAAGAAGCCGGCGGCGGGGTCTTGATGGATCTTGGTGTGCATCTTTTGGATTTAGCCTTGTGGTTTTTTGGAGATGTGGAAAGCAGCCAAGAGTACGAGGATGACGCTATGGGAGGAGTTGAAGCAAACTGCCGATTGCAGTTGAAATTCAGGAATGGTGTTAGTGGAAAAGTACGTTTGAGTCGTGATTGGTTTTTAGACAACAAATACGCAATTGATTGTGAAAAGGGATCTGTCACTTGGGGTATTACCCAAGCAACTAAAATCGAAGTTGTTTCGAGCGATGCAAGCGCTATGAAGGCGATTGATGAATTAAGAAACAGAGTATGCCTTCCGAGCATTGATCAACCGGATCATTTGCGGGCTTTTTTCAATCAGCTGCATGCGGTTGTTGAGTCCGTTGCTGAAAACCGTGTTTGTGAGACTGTAGTAACTGGTGCTGAAGCCATGAAAGCTATGCGGCTCATTGAGGCGTGTTATGAAAAGGCTCAGTTGATGCCAATGCCCTGGCTCAATGAAATTGAATTGAAAAGAGCACAACTTCTAAAAGGAGTTGGCTAGCGTGGACAAACTGGCAATATTGGGGGCAAATGGATTCATCGGCACGCAAGCTGTTGAGTTCTTTTATTTGCAGAATCTTTTCGAAGTCGTGCCAATTGTTAGAAGCTATGGGAGTCTAGCTCGAGTGTCTCGCTTTGATCTTGCGGGCAAAATTGCTGATGCGGCTGACACAGAGGCATTGGTGGAAGCGTTCAAAGGCAGCAGGTTTGTTCTGCATGCAGCACTCGGCGATGCTCAAGCAATGATTAGTTCGGCTGATGCGGTTTATAGTGCGGCAGAAAAGGCAGGCGTTGAGAAAATAGTCTATTTAAGCAGCTTTGCCGTTCACGGCTTGAATCCTGCTGCCGGTACAAGCGAAGAAGACAAACTGAGTAAGAAACAGAGATTTGTTTATTCAAATGCCAAAGTCGCAACAGAGACAAAGCTTTTAAAACGCAGAGACAAAGGCTCAGTTGAAATAGTGATATTTCGCCCAGGCATAGTTTACGGACCAAGGTCTTGGCGTTGGACTGCCGGGTTAGCCAATGAATTGTTGGCTGGTACAGCCTATCTAGTGAACAATGGAAATGGTATTTGCAACACAATTTATGTGGACAATCTATTGGAGTCAATCAGGCTGGCATTTGGGAGTAAATCTGCAGACAGGCAAGCATTTTTAGTGGGTGATGATGAGACCGTCACTTGGCTTAAATACTATGAGCAAATGGCATATGCCTTAAAAATAAATCCTGCAAGCATCTACCGAATGAGCGATGACGAAGTGAATGCCTGTATGAAACCTTCAAGGGAGGATTTCTTTAATCATTTACGCGCGTTGCCTGTCACACAAAGCATTCTCCCGTTTGTTTCAGGTGGGCTGAAAGCCGCAATTAAGAAAATGGTTTTTGCGCAAGATGCTTCTGTAGTGAGTTCGACTAACACAGAACAGCTCGTTAACAAGCCACGCCCTAGTGCTGAAATGGTTGCCCTGCAATTGTGTACTTACAAGGTGCCACATAAGAAAGCCGAGCAGGTTCTTGGTTATAAGCCACTTGTTAGTTTTGACGAAGGCATGCGCCGGTCGATAGCCTGGCTGGATTTTGCCGGTTATCCGGTAGGGTAGAATTGAAAAATGTTTGATCCGGCAAAGTGGGCAGTAGTAGGGCATAAGGACGATTCCGGCTTTGGCCGGCAAATGGCCGACGTGCAGTCTGTGTTGGGTATTGGCTATTACCTGGCAATTCCTTCCGAGCGATTGTTTGATCACCCATTGTCCGGTGATTTCGAGAGACTTTTGGATCCGAACTTTAGTGATGCTCAACTTAGAGAAGCATATGCCGGCTTGCAAGGAATAATATTTCCCGAACGACATGGCTGGCACCGAAACATGTTAGCTGTCGCAAAAGAATCAGGATTGAAGACCGTCTGCATTCCCAATTGGGAATGGTTTCGCGGGACTGATGCCGAATGGCAGCTTTGTGATTTATTTGTTTGCCAATCGCATTTTACCGACAAGATAGTGGCAAGTTATGGTTTCAATAATCGTATATATATTCCTGTAGCGATTGATATTGGACGGTTTCCAAAACGGATGATTCAAGGCAAAGCCCGACAATTTGTACATAATGCAGGACTGGTTGATCCGCAAGATAGAAAAGGCACGCGTGATACCATCCTTGCCTTTAAGAAAGTGAAAAGAGCCGACATATCCTTACTTGTGCGTATGCAAAAGGAAATCGAGCTGCCTGAATTGGATTCGCGCATCAAAGTCCAGGTTGGCAATCTCGATAACCCGGCGCAATTGTACGCAAGTGGTGATGTGGCTATACAACCGTCCAAAATGGAAGGCAATGGTTTTATGGTGCTGGAGCCATTGGTTACTGGAATGCCTGTTATTACAACCGATTACCCTCCAATGAATGAATATGTGACGACGAAGGAACTATTAGTTAGAAAGCAGTGGTTCAAAAGGCGAGCGTACTCAACAGAGTGGGTCAAGCACGCACATTTACGTTTGCCTGATATCAATGATTTGGCGGCGAAAATTAATTGGTGTGCGGACAATGATCTCGGTTCTATTTCAGAGACGAATAGACGAGATTCAGAGGTCATTTTCGCTAAGGAAAGTCTACGTAGTAAATGGTACGCAGCTTTGGAGGGACTTGTGAATGGCAGTCCCTGAATCTGTATCCAGCGTAAGAAAAATCAGCACCTATGTACCCTGCTATAACAACGCGTCGACCGTTGGTGAGACGATTAGGTCGCTACAGGCTCAGACCGTGGCAATCGATGAAATCTTTGTGATTGATGACGGCTCAACAGATGATTCAGCAACGGTAGCCAATGCTTGCGGTGTGAAGGTTATACAAAATGACCGCAATACCGGGCGAGGAGCAGTTAGAGCACAGGCGATGCAGATGGCTCGCAACGAACTTGTATTTTGTCTGGATGCCGGCAAAGTTATTAGTCCGAAGTATTTGGAACATGCCCTATCATGGCCTCTGGTTGGAAAAGAGGCCGGCGTCTTTGGGCGAATTATTTTAAACCACCCTAGAACATTGTCTGAACGATGGGCCAACAGACACATTTATGAAATGACTGAAGGAGCGACCAACCGTCATGGACTGTTGGTAACTGCCGGCAGTCTGTTACGAAAATCAATTGTGCTGGAAATAGGTAATTTTAATCGTCTGTGCAGGCACAGTGAGGATCGAGAGTTGGGACATCGATTGTTGCAAGCAGGTTATGATGTCGTGTTTGATCCTGTTCTTACGATACTCGATGCAAGACAAAAGAATTTGTCGGATGTCCTTGAAACATACTGGCGTTGGCATGCCGGTGATAAGGAAGCTGTTGATTTTGGGGCGTACTTGCGGCAAGTTATTTATTCTATAAAGGTGCTTGCTGCGCGTGATATTCAGTCAAATGATCCCGCTGCGGCATTTATAAGTTTGCTTTCCCCGCATTATCAGCTCTGGCGTTCGCTTACACGCTCTCAAAAAAGGAGAGTGTGACAGATGCGTCGAGTATTGGTAGTTAACAATTATCCACTTGCAGGTGTCTGGCAAGAAGTTAAAGATGGACAGACCCCTGATCAATATTTGTATGGCATTAACTACTTTTCTGAGCGTAATTATCAGGCCGAACTAATTGATTTTGCTGAAGATCCGTTTTTAAGTTCCCTGCAAAAGACTTATAACCGGCTGAGGCTACCATTGCCGATCGGAGATCTTGAACAACAGGCGCGCATTTTAGCTGACAAGAATGCTGATTTGATTTATGCACCCTGTCAGACACAGACATACTTACTGAGCTATATGCGCGCTTTGGGACTGTTTAAGACGCCTTTGGTGGTAGTTGCCCATCAACCATTGAATATGGGCATGCTAGCTGCCACACGTGAGCCGTTTGTAAGGCTAATGGTGAATGGCTGCGATGCCTTTCCGGCAATGAGTAAGGCTGTTTCTGGAAGCATCAACAAAAGAGTTGCAAACTTAAAAGAGCCCAAGTCAAAAGCTTTAACATGGGGACCGGATAAGGATTATTATCCCGAGAACATTTCTAATGGCGAAACAATTGTAGCGGCCGGTCGTACCGGACGTGACTTTCTGACTTTTGCTAAAGCCTGCGCCAAGATGAATCAACCTGCTCACATACTTTGTTTACAAGAAAGCTTTAGCCCTGGAATTAAAGTTGCCGATTGCGTAGAAGTTACGGTGAGACCTGATGATTCATTTTTGCCTTTTCCAGACCTGGTAAAAATATACGCAAAGGCCAGGGCTTTGGCGATACCCCTATATTCGGCTGATCATCTGAACGGACTGTCGAGCTTGGTAGATGCCTTGGCAATGGCTAAGCCTGTCATAATGACGAAAAATCCTTATATTGACATTGATATTGAAGCCCTGGGAATTGGATTCTGGGTGGAACCCAATGATGAAGAAGGGTGGACTCGAGCGATACGGTTTTTTCAGGATAACCCCGACAAGGCTATTGAAATGGGTAAAACGGGAAGAAGCCTGGTCGATTCGGGCTGGAATTCGAAAACCTTTGCCAGTCAAATAATGGACATCTTCGATTGGGTGCTGAATGAATGATCAAAAATATACTTTCTGGTCAACGAGTTTGTTGAAGACTTTGATCAAGACGGCTTTGGTATCGGTTGCCTAATATATCAGACGAGAGACTCAAAGATTTGATGCCAGGTTGAGGCGATTTCACGCCAAGACAAATAAGTAGAGGCAAGTTGAGAAACATCTCGCGAAATCGATTCGAGATGTTGGTCGTTTAGTGAACCGATAAGGATATCTGGCTTGTCAACCGGATATGCAAGATAGTGTTTGCCGGAAATAAATGGAGTGTCGGCTGGACCGCTGTCCTCAGCAATGGAGACTTGTCCCAGTTTTGCCGCTAAATGGAAAGAAGTCGATTTCAAAATGTGGGTTGATTGAGTATGCATCAAGGACAACCCGCTTTCTTGAACCGATGAAGGTACTTGCGAACTGTCGAAATTGTAGGCTGTGGTTAAGTTTAGAGAGGGGAGTTTGTCCCGAATAAACTCGGCGGCTAGGTCTTTGCCGGTGCATTGACCCGCGAGCACTATACGTTCGATCGCGCCTTGTTTGATTAGTTGCTCGAGAAGCTCCACATGAGTCTGAACACCTCTAACTCTGGCGTATTCCTTGCCAAAAATAAGCAATTGCTTCCAGTTTTTCACTGCTGAGGCATCAACAGCAAAACTACAACCCAAAGGGATTATCTGAACTGGTTTATTTACACCGAGTGCCAGTAGAGACTGACGATTAACTTCGCAACTGGTGATTATTGCCGAGGATAGCTGCATCAGGTCCGACACGCATTTTTTTTGCTTGCCCATAAGCCAGAAGACTTTTTGCCAAGGCTTGCCGCTAGACCAGGTTTCGTGAAACATGGTAACCAAACGTCTTCCGCTATTACCATCCAGCCATTTTTTAAGTGCTGCTGGTAGCCATGAAGGACAGCCGTTTACGTCAAAACCATAGCCGACGTATTGCAAGAAGACAGTGTCGACATTCATTTTGGAAAGTCTTGCTAGAAGCCCGTTTTCCGATGGCTCGAATTGGTCAATTGCGACCTGCGGCCAATATTTGCGGCTTTCATCGACTGAGTCCAGTACTAAAAATCTCTGGGGCTTTTCGCTGTTGGGCCAGTGGTGCCACATCTGATAGCAATAATCGCCCAACCCATCCATGGCTGGTGGCAACCTTGGTGTAATAACGCAAATTGGCATTAACCATCCCCAGCGTAACGGTCCTGTTCGGCCCCTTTGAAGTATAAAACAATTTTTGGGTATATAATTCAGTTGATGTTGTTTTCAGTGATAATTCCTACCTGTGAACGCGCAGAGCCTCTTCGTCACGTCTTGGACGCGCTTGCTTCCGGCAAGCAAACAATGGCTTTTGGTGAGTATGAAGTGATCGTCACCGATGATAGCCGCTCAAGCGCGGTAGAGACTGTAGTCAAAGAAGGATATCCCTGGGTTAGATTCGTTAAGGGCCCTCAGAAAGGTCCTGCTGCTAACAGAAATAACGGCGCGAAATTAGCAACTGGTGAATGGCTGGTTTTTACGGACGATGATGTTTTGATTGATGCTAATTGGCTTTCTGTCTATGCTGCGCATACCGGCGGCGCGGCTCAAGCCTTAGAGGGGTCAATTGAAGCAATCGGTGAAATGAATAGAATTTTTTCTGAGTGCCCAATTAATATGACAGGTGGTCTATTTTGGTCGGCAAACATCGCCGTCAAGCGAAGCTTGTTTAAGGAGATTGGGGGATTTGATGAGAATTTTCGACATCCTACTCAAGAAGACTCTGACTTGCGCCGGCGTTTGCTTCCGTTAACAGAGATTCTTTTTGTTTGCGATGCCAAAGTAAGGCATCCTGTTCGGGTTCCTAATGTTCGGCAAATGATCGGTTTGACCATTGATAGGTGTTCGGCTTGGACGTATTTTCAAGGCAAGCATCGGCATATTATTGCGCGACCGGACAATTATATTCGCTTAGTGGTTGACTGGATGCGCGTTTATTGGACTTACACAAAACTCAATTTTAGAGCTAAGAGTATCCGAGGGATGTTCGTCTCTTTCTTAGCTATGTTTGTTCTTGGCCCATATGCTATTTTTAAAACGCTGTATTTTTCTCCTGAGTATAAGAAATTAGCGTCATGGACAAAGTAACTGTTGCTATCCCTACTTATAATCGCGATGATTATTTGCGCCAAGTCATTGCCAGCGTATTGTCGGAGTCCGAAATTGATTTTGAGCTGCTCATAGTCGATACCGCCTCGCCTGTGAATGTCAAAGAAATAGTGGATAGCTTCAACGATTCACGAGTAAATTATTTCTACTATCCGAAAAATTTAGGCATGGTTGGTGCCGGTAATAAGTGCATTGAACTTTGTCAGTCGGAATATCTAATGCTTTTGGCTGATGATGACAGGCTTTTGCCGGGTGGTCTGAAAAAGCTCTACGACCAAATCGTAGTTGATCCGCAAGTAGGTGCGGCCATAGGTTCAGTCCTGCTTATTGACGAGAATGGTCAGCGGATTGGTGAAAAGGTGAAAATCACTGAAGTTGATCGATGTATAGATGGAAGAGACTTTTACAGAAAATATCTGACCGGTAGAATTGCTGTTCAACCATGCTCGGTGCTGCTGAGAACATCAATTCTAAATAAGGCTGGGCAGTACGACCCGGCAATCCAATATTGCCCGGACATGGACTTATGGCTGCGTGTTGCTCTTAATGGGAGGATTTCCCTTGTCGCTGATAGCGTTGGCGAGTACAGAATTCATGGTGGCACAGCCACAACAAAATTCAAAGCAAATGCTGAAATAGGCCGCTCGTATCAAGGACTGATTAAAAAGCAATATCATTTGGCCAAATCATCAGGTCTTTTCCCTGATGATGATCTGAAAGAAATGTTTTGCGTTGCTGCCGGACAGTACGCGGGCAGTTGCACAGCTATTGGATTGGACTGTTTTAAGAGAGGGCAATGCGAGGTTGCGCGCCAGTACTTTGCCATCGCCGCCGAGTTGACGCCGACACTTGGTGGAAAGTTTTACTTGTCCATGCTGTCGCTCGCCACTTATGGTGGGAAAGAAATTTATACTGGACTGCAAAAGCTGAGAACAATGGTCAAGCGTTAGAGCTAGTGCCGTCATTGCCTATGATCTGCGGTTCCGGCAGAGGGACTATGTATTTACCTTTGAAGCCTTTGGCGGATAGATTTTGTATCAATTCGTCCTTGATGTGCCATGAAAGAAGAAGCGCATATTCCGGCTGCTCATCAAACAAGCAGGATTCTTCTTTTACGGGAATTACAGTCCCAGGCATATTTTTACCTACCTTGTGTGAATTTTTGACCTCTACCACACAGTCAAGAATGCCATTATCGATGCCTGCATAGTTTATTA
Source organism: Candidatus Obscuribacterales bacterium (assembly GCA_019744775.1). Lineage (NCBI taxonomy): Bacteria > Bacillati > Candidatus Melainabacteria > Candidatus Obscuribacterales > Candidatus Obscuribacterales bacterium. The sequence goes on along the minus strand of JAIETZ010000006.1, from coordinate 114,304 downwards.
ATGTGCTGGCACGAGAAGGTGCTCCGACGCCAAAAATTCTTTGTTTTTTCAATTTTAAATCAAGCAATAAAGAATTGAGTTTTAACTTGGAAAGCACGACGCGTTCTTTGAATTCCGGCAAAAGTTTGGTGCCAAGGTTGGCAGCATTTTCGCTGTTTAGTAATTCTTTTACAGAGTCTCTGACTGGGTGTTTGCCGTTGCGGGCCGCATAAACTCGAATAGAACCACCATGCGTCGGTATACGCTTGGCGTGAATTACTTCCAGTCCATGGCGATTGAGAAGGTAGCTAATGCTACTCAAAGAATAATAACGTAAATGCTCATGGTAAATGGTGTCATATTGTAGCGTTTCTACTAGTCCCAGAAGATAATGGGATTCAGAGATGAACACTCCATCATCGTCAAGCAAGGTCATTATGCCTTCCATGATGTCATGAATGTTTTCTATGTGTGCAAAAACATTGGTTGCGGTTATGATGCGGGCTTTGCCTACTTTTGAGCGTACTCGAGTGGCGGTTTCGATGTTAAAGAAAGCTTCTTCAGTTGCAATACCGGCTTCAATTGCTTTTTTCCCCATCAGTGTAGGCTCGATACCCTGCACTTTATGTCCGCCGTTTTTGAAATTACTTAGAAGCGTGCCGTCGTTAGAGCCTATGTCGATAATTAGATCGTCGGATGTTAGAGGTACGATCTTAGACGATTCCTCGTAGAGTTCCTTGAAGTTTTCCCGGAGAATTTTTGTCGTGCCGCTGGAATAAGGATATTCTGGTGGAAACAAAATTGCCGGATCGACAATCAGTCCTAATTGTGCCAGGGTGCAATTGTGACAAAACAACATTTCAGCAGGGTAACTAGCTTCTTCTGCCGGGCGTTTGCCTGTAATGGGCATCGTATTTACAGGCGGTAGGTAACCCAAGAACAGTACTGACTCAAGACGGGCACTGTCACATGTTTGGCAGCGTTCGACGACAACGGATGAGCCTGTGCCCTGAGCAAGTGCAGTCTGTTGTTTCATGTTCTATCTCCTTAAGTATTCTATCCATTAAGAACAAACGATTTTGCCGGAGCTAGATTTTGATTAGCATCGTACCAGTCAGCCGTGCGCCGTACGCCGTCTACTAAATTTACCTGAGGTTCAAAACCAATCGCTCTTATTTTGCTAATGTCTGGGCAGCGGCGCAAGGTGCCTCCAGAGGCAATGTCGCCTGCCACTAAGTCCAGTTCGCATTTAAAGTAGTGACCGATGATGCGTGTCAGCTCTGAGATCGTCACTTCTTGATCGGTGCCGATGTTGTAAATTTCCATGTGTTTACCATGTTCAAAAACTGTCATTAGCGCATTGATCATGTCATCAATGAAGCAAAACGCTCGTGTCTGATTGCCAGTCCCTTGAATGGGAAATTTCACCGGACTTGAGCCTTGTTGACTAAGCTCTTTTGCCCTCATGATAAGCTGTGGAATAACGTGTTCCCAGCCCATGTCCGGACCATAAATATTGTGAGGTCTGAAGATGATCATGCGTTCAAAAAACTTTGCGCCACAATGGATTGCCATTACCTCCGAGATGATTTTACCGGCAGCATAAGAGTATCTCGGATTGAAAACATCCGGTATAACCAAAGGCACATTCTCGTCAGTTGGCACTGTTGGCGGTGTCTGGTAAACTTCCGAGCTGGAAGCAACAATAAGCTCAGGAATACTCAAGTTTTTGCAGACGTCAATTGCATTGACGATACCTTTGACACCAACATCCAGCACAGTCTCCGGCATGGAGTAGAAAAATTCAGTGCCATTGATGTAAGCAAGATGACAAACACAGTCTATGCCCTTTGCTGCTTCGGCAAAGGTGGCATAATCGCGGATATCGCCTTCCACATGCTCGTACTGTCCAGCTACAGAAGCTAAGCGTCTGTGCGCTCCTCTTGAGTTGTTATCAAGCGTGCGTACTTTGTGTCCACGATTTACAAGCGCTGTCACGAGAGACGCGCCGATGAAGCCCGTACCGCCGGTCACCAGATAAGATTTCTTGGTCACAAATCATCCTCTTCGTGTGCTTATTTTACGCGAAAACCTCTAGACCGCGCCGTATCTGCCACATTCTTTTGATCGAATGCTGTCAAGCGCAATTTTTGAATTTTGAAGATCCGAATGCGTTTATCGAAGTATATAATTCAATTGATGCTGTGAACAAGGGAGAGCCATGCCGCAAATTAGCGTCGCTATTTTAACGTATGATCGTACAGACTATCTTCGAGAAGCAATAGCCAGTGTGCTTGCGGATAAAGATCTCGATCTAGAGCTTCTGGTTTTAGATACTAATTCACCAGTAAATGTCAAAGAAATCGTCAGTGCTTTTCCCGACTCACGCTTGAAATATCATTACCATCCAGTGAACTTGGGTATGATTGGAGCACTTAACAAATGCATCGACCTTTGTTCGGGTGAATTTGTTCTGATCTTAAATGATGATGACAGGCTATTACCTAATGGACTGAGAAGGCTTTCTCAAGCGCTTATTGACCAGCCTGAGGCGGGAGTTGCAATTGGTTCTGTTTTACTGATTGATGAGAAAAGCAAGCCTATCGGAGATAAGCAGGCTGTGGCTGCTGAGGATGTTTGTCTCACTGGTGCAGCTTTTTACAAGGACTACATCACAGGTAAAATTCCTGTGCAACCATCGACAATTTTTGTCAGGAAATCTGTATTGGATGAGGCCGGTTACTATGATGGAAACTTCGCCTATGGTCCGGATATGGATCTATTGCTCAGGTGTGCCCTCAAGTCGAAAAAAGTCTGTTTGATTGCAGATGCTCTCGGCGAATACCGTGTACATGGTGGATCGGCTACGGAAAAACTAAGACGTAATGCAGAAGTAGGTGTTGGTTATAGTTATATTGTTGAAAAGCAATATCCTCTTGCTAAAGCAGCCGGTATTTTTTCTGCCGATGAGCTGGAAAATGTATTTAAACATGCCAGAAGTACGGTCGCCGGTACCTGTGTGTCTCATGGACTAGACTGCTTTCGTGCTGGAGAGGAAAAAGTGGCTCGTCAGTACTTTGCCTTGGCTAAGCAAATGGCACCGGATCCAGCCGGCAAATTTTATGCATCCGTTCTTAGCTGTGCCACTTTTGCAGGGCAGTCAGCTTACGATTGGTTGCGTAGTATAAAACGACTATTCGCGTAAACATCGGCAAAGTAATTTTGAGACTAATATATGCAAAAACCGACGGCAATTTATCTTGGATGGACAAACAGTCAAACTTCGAAAGATGTTGAAGACAGACTGAAGGAGTCTTTTGAGCTCGTATTTGCCAGTTCTTTCAGCTTTAATGAAAAGACAGATCAAGAAGCTTTGGCAAAACTTGCCCCGCAATTCGTGTTTGCCTTCGGTCCTCTTATTGTGCGTGAGCCACTACTTACCAGTCCGTCTATCGCTGCCATCAACTTCCACACTGCGCCGCCGAAATGGCCGGGACGAGGCTCTTGTTCGATGGCCCTCCTTGAAGGGGATAATGAATTTGGTGTTACTGCTCATATTATGGATAAGGGCGTGGATACCGGTCCCATTTTGAGGGTGTTACGTTTCCCAATCGAAAAAGATGATGATGCAGAGACATTACGCGAGCGTACTCTTAGCTTCATACCAAATCTGGTATCAGTAGTCATTGATGATCTAAAACAAAATAACTGGCAACCCACAGTGAGTGGGGAGATGTGGCAGCGTAAAGCGATTCGGCAAAAGGATGTCATAGATATGATGCGCATCGCTGATAGTGATTCGAATGAAATGGTTCAGAAGAAAGTTAAGGCGTTTGCTCACTCACAGAAACCTGGACCATACATTGAACGCGCCGGCATACGATTTTGGTACATGAAGGGACTCAAATTCTAATTTCCGGTATTTCGAACAACCGAATCATTTTCAATTTGGCCGGTCAGCGGATTTATATGATGTGCGCAATGATACCCTTGCTCATTCCAGTAATTCATATCGACTTGTGAAAGTTGAGTTACATTGCTGCAATGCGGATAATAGAATTGACTTATCACCGCCCAACAGCAGGCGCGAATTACATCCAAGGCAGTCTTAATGTCCCACTCCGGTTTAGCGGGAAATCCATCATCGAGAATATCGAAGTCCGTCCAAATACCATGAGTGGCAAAAATAATTCCTGCCAAAAGTTGCGCTCGCGGCTCGTGACTGTGTGAGTCAATTACCGTAATCCTTGAGACTTTCCAGCTTCTGAGAATGGGCAATCCGTAGTACATGTTGCCAAATGTCGAATCCGCGCATTTTTCCAGCCAGACTTTATCCATTGGCGCATTGGCGCGCTGAAAGGCGTTCCAAATGCACGGATCAGGACTGCCTCCGGAAATAAGAGTGAGCATTTGTGGGTGTTTGGCAACTAATTCGGCTGCGTGAATTTCTCTTGTGTTGTTGCCGCCTAATACAAAATAAGCTTGTGAGGGTTTTGTGGCGGCAATTGCAAGACTAATTGTTGTCCACAAAAGCCAAATAACAATTAGACATGTGATAGCAAGCAGAATTTTAGACGGCTTGGCTCCAGAGACCATAGCTTTAAAGACCATAAATTGATCGCCAGATGGGATTGTTGTGCTTGTTGAATGAATGCTTGTTTGTCCATGTTGTATGCGGAATAGGTAGATTTTCAGATAAGGCATAGTAAGCCCATGCTCTGCCGTAAGGTTTTGGTTTCTTAAATAGTCCAAGCAATCCTAGATGATCCAGCGCGTTGCCAATTTTTCCTTTAAGTGTCGTTCGTGTGCGCTCAAGCCATGGTCTGTCGATGCCGGCGCCATGGATAATGAATTTGGTTTGATCTGTCGGTATAAGTTTTCCCTGCAGCAAATAAGGAAATGGCCGGTCTTGAAAGTACTGCCCAAAACTTCCGAATTCCAATTGCCTGGGCGAAATAGCGAAAACATCCGGTGCATCCGGTTGTCTAATGAGCAGATTGAGCATACATTGATCAAGACAAAACCAATTGACAGGGCTCATCAGTTTACGGTTGCGAAAATGTTTGAATGAAAGTTCTGCCCATTGATTGATAAAGTCATTGTGTTCAGGAATACGAAATCCGAATAATCCGCCATTGACGTAATTGAATGGTTTCAAATTATGGGACAGCCCGACTTCCTTTGCCTGGTCATATAAAAGCACATCATATTGGTCGTACTTTCGTTCCGGTTCACTGCTCACTACAATGCCATTTTCAATTGGTTCAAATAAGTGACCGCACGGCCTTTCTATAATCATATCTGCATCAAGATGCAGATATTTGCCGGGACTCAATCCCCTTAATCCAGCTAGACGACTTACAGTGAAATAATAGTCGGTGCCGGGACCCTCAAAGGAACGTACGGCTAGCTGCGGATGATTGGGAATGACAGACAAGTCGAAGTCATGGTGCTTATCGACGAGAATTTCAAATTTACCGAGAAAACCATTTAGGACGGCGCTATTGAAGAGGGCGTAAACGCCAGGCAAATAACGAAAATCCGAAGGACAAAGGATTGTTATGTCCTTCCCCCAAGTGGAGTCCGCCATGTTTTCTGAATTGGTTGTCATTTGGTCTCTAAAACTTCTTCCTTGATTCTAGCCTTATTTGAAAAAAGCAGTGCGTGGTATGTTAAATCTGACGGACCCCTATGAAGATACTGCTTTATTCCTACAGCTTTTGGCCTAATATCGGCGGTGTTGAGGACGTTGGACACAGCCTGGCCAAGGGCTTGGTTGAAGCCGGTCACGAAGTGACGGTCGTCACTGAGACCGCATCTGATAACCATCGTCTGGTGCCATATACGCTAGTTAGGCGTCCGGGGCTCATTGAGCGGGCCAAGCTTGTTGCCGACCACGATATAGTTCATTCCAACGGCTCCAGCGTCAGCTTGTTTTTTCTGGCTACCTTGCTTGATAAACCATTTAGCTGGACCCATCATGGTTATCAGCTACAGTGTGTCGACGGCGCGGGCTGGGTGGCCGGTAAGCCTGCGCCCATGACTCCTTTGGCTTCTTTCCGGTATCACTTGCACTTATTTGGATTTAAGGCAATTCCAGGTGGTATTAAGCTTTGGCTGAGACGGCTTGTCGGTTTGTTGGCCGATGCCAACGTGGCTGCCAGCCTTCATCAAGAAAGGCGCCAGCCTCTTCCCCGCCAATGGGTAATTTACAATCCCATCGAAGTTGATGATTTTAAGGTGGGCAGTGCCGAAATTGCTAAAGCGAATCTGGCAAAATCCCAGACTAGTTTTACATTTATCGGTCGCTTAATATCGGAGAAGGGTGTCGATGACCTGCTTTATGCGCTGGCATATTTAAACAATAACGAGCAGCATCGATTGGGCAGTCGTAGTTACACGCTGCAGATTATTGGCGATGGACCGCAATTGCAATTTTTGCAGGAATTATGTTCAAGGCTGGATCTTGATGGACATGTCTGGTTCCGTGGTTCTTTAACTGGTAAGGAACTCTTCGATGCAATTAACGAAGCTGGAGTGTGCGTATTGCCGTCGGCTTGGGAAGAGCCGGGAGCGCTAATTGTGATGGAGCTTTTGGCTGCCGGAAAACCAATGATCGTTTCGCGATCCGGTTGGTTGTCCGAGTGCGCACTGGATGCTTGCCGGACATTTCCAAATCGCGATCGTATAGCTCTAGCTCGCACAATGGATGAAGTAATCAACGACAAGCCATTGCAAGAAACTTTGATTGAAAAGGCGATCAATCGCTTCAATCAGTTTGATCCGAAAAAGCAAGTTGCCGAATACGTCGAACTATTTGAGTTGATGTTGAAGAAAGATACTAAGCTGTAAATTCTGGGGCAATAAACTTTTCGATTAGGGACAATTTTTCTTCAGGGACAGCAACTAAATTGTCATCGAATTCTTGTTTGTCGGGACAAGGGATGAGGCGGCCATTTGTTGTGACGTTGAAAGACTTGTATTTGTGATCTTTGAGAAATTGATAAAGCTCGACAGCCTTATAGCCCCAGGGAGTCGTGCGGATGTCTTGTATTTCGTAAATTATGAGTGGACGCAATTCATCCAAGAGAATTTTGTCTGCACCTTTCAAGACGGCTAGTTCGCCACCTTCCACATCCATTTTGACGAAATCTACTTTCTTGATTTGTTTTTCTTTTAAAAGATCGTCGAGCCTAATTTGCTTAATTTCGACCTCAGTGGCTTTTGTCTCAGCGCTTGGTAGGCGCAAGCTATTCAATCCCGAGTGATCAACGCAGACAAACATGTTGACTTTGCCTTCTTCGGCGCCGAGAGCGACTTCTTGTACTTCTACATTCTTGCAGTTGTTGAGAGAGAGATGTACTTTTAGTTTTGCTAACTCACGCGGTGACGGTTCAAAGGAGATAACTCTTCCGTTTGGTCCGACTTTTTGAGAAGCTAAAAGAGTATAGAAGCCGTGATGGGCACCGATATCTATTACGGTCATGCCCTCTTGTAAGTAATTCAACAAAAACTGTTGTTCGTTGTCTTCAAAACCAGTGCCGCAAAACGTGTGGGCACCGAGAAAGTCATTGTAGGCGAGCCATGTGGCGCCCCAGCGTGTTCGCGACTTAAGCGGCATCTCCGGAGCCAAATGCTTTCGGAGCCACCAGATGATTACCCAGGGCTTGGAAGCGACATACGATACAGTGTGTTTCCAGTGGCGTAGTGAAGAGTGAATATGAGCAATTAAAGACATTAGATTTTTAGTACTCGCAAAGCGGTGCAGGCGGCAATCATGTCGAAATCACTGTCTCTGTGCAAAATAGGCATGTCATTCTCGATGCATATAGCTGCTATAACGCAATCAACGGTACTTCTTATAGTTTTGCCTTTGCTTCTACAGTTTCGATAGATTTGTGCTGCATTGATATAGGTATCTGTGCCCATGGGCTTATGTAAATGCAATTTCTCAAAAAAGGTTTTTATGACTGTAAACTCTTTTTCCTGCTTGAGACCTTGTAAGACTTCGGTAATGATTATCTCTGCAATCGATATCTTAATCTTGTCGTTTATTAGCCTGTGCAAAACGTGGCGCTGTGGGCTATTTTCTCCATTTAGAAAATCAATCCACACACTAGAATCGACAAGAATCATACTCGGGACTCACGCATTTTTGCCAAGTCGCCAACCCACTGAATTTTGCCTTCCAGATCAAGTAATCCTTTAAGTTCATTTTGACGGACTAGCTCCGCAAGGGCATAATTTACCAATTCCTTTTTAGTGCTCAGTCGCGTCAGTTTCATGGCCTTCTTGACCAGCTTTTCGTCCAGCTCAATGTTGGTTCTATGCATTGTGCATTCTCCTGGAACTGCATACACAAATATACCACATTTGTGTGTACGGTCTCATTAATCTATTTCTTGCTCAGGACGGGCAATGAGAGGGACCTAGGAAAGGACTATCGCTCGACGCGTGCCTGAAAAGGTATTAAACTAGTTGGCAACTAGTTGGAGTTTATCTTATGTTGGAAATGGGCGCATTTGAAGCTAAGACGCACTTCTCAAGTCTGCTTGAAAAAGTGGAAAAAGGTGAGCAAATAACGATCACCAAGCATGGTCGTCCAGTAGCCATGCTGGTTCCTATGGTTCCTAAAAGTTGTGAAAACAAGCAAGATGTGATTGATCGCATTAAGAAATTTCGTCGCCAAAATTCGTTAGGCGGACTTGACTGGAAAGCACTACGTGATGAGGGCAGAAGGTGATCAGTCTAGTACGTCTAAAGGGCGCATGCAATGCGCCCCTACGACTTCCATGAGAGTTTACTTCTGCAAACTTTCGTTGTAGGCGCCGTGGGAGGTGGTGGAGACCATTAAGCAGGCGGCCATTTTAACCAGTCTATCCATCATGGCTTTGTCGTCCTGATCTTGGCTGTGGACGATTTGATTGAGGATTGGGTTGGCTTCGATGAAGGAGATGAGTGAGAGTTCGCTCGTGCCGACATGTCTGGAGCCTACTGGATTTACTTTGATGCGGCGTCTGCCGATGTTGTCGTTTTGTAGGTGGTTGTGCAGTTCACCTTCGTTGTCTGCGACGATGAGTTCTTGACCGACGCCGACATTAATAACTTTGCCTTCGATGACAATTGATACTGAGGTGGCATCCGGTTCGTATAGAGTGCGGACTTTTACGGTGTGAGCATGATGCTCGATGGTGGCAATGCTGGATGGCTGTAGCGTGATGCGTACATCACCGGCAACAACCGTTGTGGCTTTTCTAGTCGGCGCAATTAGTGCTTCGCCTTTTCTTATCTCGACGACATTGGGCTCGTCAACGAAGACCTGAGATCCGCCCAGGCACTTGATGCTGGTGCCGGATGTACCTAGAGTGCAAAGGCTGTGACTGCTGCTCACTGGAACAAACTTAGCCGTATTGGCGACTGCTGGCGAGTAGCTGATTGGTTGATCCGGTGAGTAGCTGATTGGTTGGTAGGGATTCTTGGAGTTTTCTTTGTCTTCGTCTTTGTCTTTGACCTTAGGAGCGCCGTCGAGGATGCCCGATTGCTCAAGAGCCTGATTGACGACATTGCCGATGGTGTCCTGGACAACTGAGGTGTTGACACTTGATGCCGGGCTGGAATCAAATGGGATGACGGTTGTGGCGATGCTCGAATTTCGTTGGCTGTTTATGGAAGTGCTATCGGTTGCTGTCAAAGCGCTGGAGTTCATGAACATGCTCATGAATGTCGGCACTTCGGCAGTTGTAATTGTATTGGAGGCTGCTGGATGCTCCGGCGGGTCGGCAGTGATTGTCACGTTGCCACCAAGAGTGATGGCAGACGATCCTTGCTCGCCTGTGCTGAATACAACATCGCGGCCTTTGGCGTTAATTGTGTTATCCGGAGCCGAAGCGTTAATGCTGCTGGCGCCGAAATAGATAACGCCACCACCTGATTGATTGGTGATTACATTAGCAGGCACAGTTCCAACAACAGGCATTGATGGAATCGGACCGACAACGATGTTGACGTAACCGAATGATGGGTTGCTGTCGGTATAACCGGTTAGGTTGGCGCCGGAGGCAATGTCTATTGTGCCGCCTGAACTGTCGGTGTTTTGAATAATCAAATTACCCTCATTAGCGTACATGGTGACATTGTTGCCAATACTGATAGTCCCTGTGCGGGCAATCAGCGAAATCGAGCCGTTGGATGTATTGATTTGACCGGAAGCCCCAACGGTAATTTGATTGACATTGAAAGTGACGTCATTTTGCGAATTGATAATCACGCGTGAGCTGATAACCGTCGTGCCTTGATTAGATGTAATCGTTACCGGACCGCCATTCAAATTCAGTGTGGCAGTGTCTGTCGGTCCGCCACCATTTATGCCTACAGTGACATTTTTCGGAGAGAAGATGTTGATGGCGCCACCGCCTGAGGCGATGGTATTGGTTGTAGTAGCTTGCAAATTGAGAGTAAATGGATTTGGATTAGGCGAGAAAATGGAGAGTGCCGTGCCTGATGTCTTGCTGCCTGTAATTGTGTTGCCGCCTGACATAAGAAGTGTCGTTGCTTGGACGCTGCCGGCAGTGGAATTTGCGAATGTGATTGACTTGTTGGCTGCCATTGTCATGTTGCCGGAGGCAGCGCCTATTATTGCTGTGCCTGAGCTGCCGGCATCTAGTGTCAGTGAATTATTCAGAGTCAAGCCGCTACCAAAGCCGAATACTGAGATGGAGTTGGCTCCTGAGCCTGAAACCTTGACTGTGCCGGCAGTGGTACCGCCAATGGTCAGTCCGTTGTTGCCGGAGAGGCTGATGACACCGCCGTTTTTGGTTGATTCCAAAGTGCCGTTGATATTGAAGGCGGCATTGCTGTTTGCTTGCAGTGTAATGTCGTTGTTTGATCTCACTGTGACGCTCGGATTTATAGTAACGTTGCCGCCGACTGATTGAATGTAGACAGGGGAATTATTCAAGTTGAGGAAAGTGGTGTTGCCGCCTGCTGATTTGGCGAAGACAATGCTGTTGCCATGGAATTCCAGTCCGGCAGTTGAGGAAATTTGAGCGGAGGTGGCGTCGGGCGCTGTGATGGTCAATACATTGGAGCCACCGGAGGCAAACAAGGACACGCCTGTGGGGCTGGTAACGACAGCGCCACCGCTGAGGGTTAGGTTTTGTCCATAGAAGGCAACTGGGCTGTTGGAGGAAGTTGTGACGCTTGAACCGACACTCAAATTGTCTGCTTCGATGGCGACATAGCCGGAAGCGCCGGCATTAAGAGTGTAGCTGGAGTTGACGGTGACAGTGTGGTTGGTGCCGCTGGCGCGAACGATGATTGCAGAGTTGCCGCCGCCGGTTACTGCAACTTGTTGTGGTGTGCCGGCAAGGGTCAGGTTGGAGTCATGTCCGGATAGTGTTATGGTGCCTCCGGACATAGTGGAGACGATGGAGCCGTTGGTGGTTAGAGTGCCGCCATCGACATTGAAAGTGATGTTGCTGTCGGATTGAAGAACGACGTTGGCGGCAAGCGTTTGGTTGGCGCCATATGAATAAGTCTGTACTTCGCCGGTAACATTTAGTGTCGCGGTATTGGCGCCGGCAGTCTTGTTGATGACCAAGGCATGAGTATCGTATGAACCAATGAAGGCGGTACCGGTGCCGAGATTGAGATTAACGGTGGAATTGTCGGCAAAGGTAATTGTTGAACTTAACGTATTGCCGGTCAGATCCAGATATCCGTCTGTGTTGTTTACGGTGGCATTGCCGCTAAAGGTGACTTGCGGAGCTATGAATTGGAAGTAGCCGCCGTTGTTGCCTGTTTGAGTTGAATTATTGGCGACGACAACTGAGCCGCCTGAAGCAGCTGATTGTAATTGCACCATGCAAGATGAACATGAATTGTAGGTAAACGAGCCATTTAAATTCAGAGCATTGGCACCACCGGCTTGAACATTGATCGTTGGGTAGCCATTTCCTGTGACTTCCAGAGTACCTGTTCCATTCATAGTTAGAGCGCCGCTGTTTTGGACTATCACGTTGCCGTCATCTTTGGCTGTCGTAAGCTTGCCATTTATTGTTGCTGTTGGAGTGGTCAGAGAAACATCGCCAGTAGTGGCGCTTACAGTCTTATTGACTATGACATTAATATCTGAGGTGCCTCCGTTCGTTGCCATAGTGACACCCGTTGAACCAGTAATGTTGTTGTTAATTGCCATCGTACCGTTTCCGGTATTAGTCAATGCTACAGAACCAGCAGAAGCAGTGATATCACCTGATGCCGTCATACCTGTTCCGGATGTCATTGCTATCGTTGTTGATGTGCCTGTTACGGTGCCTGTATTAACGGTGCCCAGAGATGTTACTGTTAAATTCTTGGAGCCAAGTGTCAGTGTGTTTCCAGAATTTGTGTAATTGCCGCCGTTGTTGAATTGCAGATTGTAATTACCCGCACCTGAGCCGGAGACGTTAAGTGAGCTGGCTATGGTTAGACCGCCTGCTTGAGAAGTAGTGCCGACAATGAGTGTTCCTGCTGTAATCGCGGAGAGATCGCTGCTCGTAACTGAGAATGTTGAGCCAGTTGAACCAACAGAAATTGCCTTGGCTCCATTTGGTTGGAGCGTTACTAAACTCGTACCGGCATTGACCGTGCCTGAGAATGAGACGTCATTAGCTGTTATGGTGATAGGGGAATTTGTTGTGCTTATCGATTTGGTGGCAGCATTGGTTACATTGCCTGCTCCGTCGGTAGTGATAGTCACCCCGCCGGTACCGGTGACGTTGCCATTCAAGGTAATCGAACCACCAGAACCTGAGGATGTTTGCAGGACAACGGTATTTCCGGATATGGTACGTGGATTGAAGACTGTAATGGTGCCGTTGGCGGCAAGCGTCACTGCGCCATTAGTAGATGTTACATTTCCTGTGATGCCGAGAGTGGCGGAGGCTCCAGTTGTTGTGACTGAGAAGTCGCCACCCACTGACGAGGTAGTTAGGAAAATCGCACCGGCATTGCTAATGTATGCAGCTCCTGAATTGCCGGTATTGGCAGACAAGCTTTGGGTGGCGGCAGTGAGCATTGGAGTGCCGGCAGAACCAATGCTGCCAGTGTCGGTTACAAATTGAACGGAATCAGAAGTAAGCGTGACGCTGCCAGATCTAGTTATATTGCCTGTTCCATAAGTCAAAAGAGTAATGGCGCCCGAGCCGGCGGCGAGCGATACGTTGGCATTGATGGCGATATTGGCGTTGGAACTCGTTTGCCCTACCAGTGACACGCCACCGGCAACGCCGCTGAATGTTACTGCAGAGCCAACTGTAATGTTTCCACCGGATGTCACAGTCATGCTGCCTGTTGTACCTGATATGGTTCCTAGTGTGACTGTGCCGGATGGGGTTGTTGTTGTAATTTGGAGGAGTTTACTGCCAATAGTTATTGTTTGACCGGAGGACGTAACTGCGCCGGCGTTGTTAAGGTAGAGGTTGAAGGCACCAGCGCCGCTTCCAGAGACGTTGATTGCGCCTCCTATAGTAAGTCCACCTGCGTCGGATTGAGAGCCGATATTTAAGGTTCCAGCAGTAATGGCTGAGAGATTCGTTGAAGTTACATTGAATGTGCTGGAGGAAGCTCCGACAGAAATTGATTTGGCACCATTGGGTTTCAATGTGACGATTCCGGTAGTGCCTGCGTTAACCGTACCAGAGAAGGTCACATTATTGGCTGTAATATTGATTGGCTGATCAACGGCAGTAATTGAAGTTGATCCGGCATTAGTAACGTTGCCTGTTCCATCAGTTGTGATATTGACACCCGTTGTGCCGGTAAGGTTGGCATTTAGTGCAACGGATCCATTTGATGTAACGTGTGTCTGTAGAAGCACGAAGTTGCCGGACATTGGATTAGAAACGGTGATAGTACCTGCAGCATCCAAGTTCAGCGTTCCATTAACGGAAGTGACAGTGCCTGAGGTATTAATTGATCCAGCAGTTGTAACAGTGAAATTGCCTCCTACAGAAGACGTGGCTAGAGTGATAGGGCCACTGGTAAGAATTTGGGCAGTACCAGGATTACCGGTGTTAACAGACAGTGAAGATGCGGAGACCGAAATAGGACCTGAGCCAACAACTCTGTAGATGCTGCCGCTGCCGGACGTGAGATTGACGGTGCCTGTTGTAAGGTCTATTCCTGAATTGCCGCTCGTAATATCGCCGGAGCCACTAGCTGTGATATTGATGATCCCGGATGCACCGGTAGAGACGGCGGCATTCAGGGCGACATTTGTGTTGCCGGTGTCCGTAGCCAATGTAATCGTTCCACTTCCGCTTAGGGATAGAGCGTTGGAGATGGTAAGTGCACTGCCGGATGTCACGGACACAGTTCCAGATGAACCATTAATGGTGCCAAGTGTGACAATACCCGAGGCGCTGATTGTGAGGTTCTTTGTGCCGAGTGTAATTGTTTGTCCTGATGATGTGAATGTGCCGCCATTGTTGAATTGCAAGTTGTAAGCACCGGCTCCTGAACCGGATACGTTAACAGCACCATTTACTGTGAGATTGCCTGTGACAGCTCTTGAGCCTACTATCAGAGTGCCGGCAGTTATCCGCGAAAGTTCACCATTGTCAACATTGAAGGTGGCACCGCCGCCGGATATAGCAATGGCTTTGCTACCATTTGGTACAAGAGTGACGGTATTGGTTCCTGCATTCAGCGAGCCGCTCAATAATATGTCTTCAGCGGTAACTGTAATTGGAGCGTTAGTAGTAGATATTGTTCTAGCGGAGGCAACTGAGAGCACCCCTGAGCCATCAGTTGTGATGGTGACACCGGTGGTGCCGGTTAGGGAACTGCCAGCGCTAGAATTGACAAGAATGCTGCCGTTGGACCCTGAGGACGTTTGGACAATTGCCGCATTTCCAGAGACTGCATGTCCGATTTGGATGGTTCCATTAATTGCAAACGTCAGTGTTCCACTAGTTGAAGTAACGTTTCCAAATGTGTTGAGATTTCCTGATGCGCCAGTGGTCGAGAGAGAGAAGTCACCGCCAACGGTGGATGTGTCGAGCAAGATTGGTCCGGCATAGGTATTGGTAACTGTGGCAGTGCCGCTGCCACCGGTATTGATAGAGAGTATGTTGTTTGTAGTTGTTTGAATGGCAGTGCCGACTGTCCCGATATTTCCGGTGCCGGAGGCTAAGCGAACTATGCTTCCTGTAATGGTGACATTTCCAGAACGTGTAATTGAACCGCTGCCATTTGTTGTGATGTCTGCTTCGTTGCCTCCCGCATTTACATTGCCATTGATAGCTATACTGCCGTTGCTGGTTGTCGTCAGAAGTGCTCCTAAGTCGCCTACTAGGTTGCCTGATACGGTGATACCGCCTCCGGTTATGTTTAGGGTATTGTTGGTCCCTGTAGTGGAACCGGTGTCAACTGTTCCAAGAGCGTTGATTGTAAGACTAGCAGAATTGAGCGTAATGGTCCTTCCGGCAGCGGTGTAATTGCCACCGTTCCTAAAAGTTAAGATTGATACCGGAGAATTGAAATCGCTAATAATTGTAAGGCCGCCCGACTGAGCAGTTGTGCCAATAATTAGGGTGGTAGTTGCAATTGCCGCAAGGTCGGCGGCAGTGACGGAGAAGGTACCGCCCGTGCCATTGACGGAGATGGATTTGTTTCCATTTGGTAGGAGGCTGACGCTCAAGCCGCCGACGAGTGTGCCGGAGAATGCCACATCATTGGCAGTTATTGTAATGTTGTTGCTTGAAATTTGCGTGGAGACAGCATTAGTCACGTTGCCGGTTCCGTCTGTCGTTATGTTTATATTGCCGTTGTTTGCAGTCGCGTTGGCATTAACGGCGATGGTGCCGTTGGAGCCGGAAGAAGTAGTTAGTGTGAGGGTATTGCCGGTTGATCCAGCGATGAGAGTATTGGAAATTGTGATGTTGCCATTGGCGGTAAGGGACATGTTGCCTAGAGTGGTCGTGATAGCACCAGAAGTGCCTAAATTAGCAGAAGCTCCCGTGGTTGTAATTGATAAATTGGTACCAACCGTGGAAGTTCCTAGAGTGACAGCACCGGCATTTGTAATATCAGCTGTGGCAGGATTACCACTATTAACAGTAAGAATGCTGGCGGCTGTTTGAATTGGAGTTGCACCGCTTCCTATATTTCCGGTGCCAGATATTAGGTTGACGGTGCCGGATGTTAGTGTCACGGCTCCAGTACGTGTGATTGTGCCGGAACCATTTGCATTGAGACTCATCGTACCACTCGCCCCGGTTGAGGCATTGGCTGTAATTGAGATAGCTGAGTTGCTCCCGCTGGTAGCCAGACTGACAGTGGCCGTTCCTGAGATTGACATGGCACCGCTCACAGTAAGTGCGCCGCCGGAGCTTACAGTGACGTTGCTGGTGGTGCCATTAACTGCACCTAGATTTGTTGTGCTGGAGCCTCCTGTGGTGGTGATGGTAAGAGTCTTAGCACCAAGCGTTATTGTTTGTCCGGAAGATGTGAACGCACCGCCGTTGTTGAATTGCAAGTTGTAAGCGCCTGCGCCTGAGCCGGATACATTAAGACCATTTGCTACTGTAAGTCCGCCCGCTTGAGCGGTTGTGCCGACGACAAGAGTTCCAGCAGTTATGGCAGACAGATCGGAAGATGCAACTGAGAATGTGCCGCCGGTGCCTCCTACAGAAATGGACTTGGCGCCGTTGGGTCTGAGCGTGACTGTGTTGCCGCCGGTGGCATTGACGGAGCCGGAGAATGTGACATCATTGGCGGTAATTAACATACTACAGCTGCCACAGGTGAGACTGGTGGATCCGGCATTGGTGACATTGCCGGTGCCATCGGTAGTAATAGTGAGACTGCCACCACTGGCTGTGGTATCGGCATTCAGAGTCACGCTGCCATTTGATCCAGAAGAGGTTTGTAGCACAACAGACGCACCAAAGAGGGCGTTGGATGCGGTGATGGTGCCGTTGGCGCTCAAGGTAAGGGTGGCGGTAGAGGAGGTCACAGAGCCTGAGGTGCCGATGGTCGCGGAGGCTCCTGTCGTAGTTACCGAGAAATTGCCGGCTATTGATGATCCTCCCAGGGTGACTGCACCGGCATTAGTGATATCTGCAGTTCCGGTAGACGTGTTGTTGGCGGTCAATGTTGTTGCAGCTGTTTGAATTGGAGTACCGGAAGAACCGATGGAACCTGATGAGCTTAAAAGCCTGACGGTTCCGGAGGTTAGGGTGACAGCGCCGGTGCGAGTAATGTTGCCGGAACCATTGCCAGTAACATCAATTTCGCCGCCTGCGCCTGTTGAGACATTGGCATTAATGGACACAGCTGAATTGTTGCCGTTAGCGAACAGAATAACGGTAGCGGTTCCGCTAACATTTATTGCACCATTTACTGTTAATGTGCCGCCGGAGCTGACGTTGATAGAACTAGTTGTGCCAGAGATGGCACCCAGCGTTGTGGTACTTGATGCTCCAAGGGTGGTGATCTCTAAAGATTTAGCGCCCAGAGTAATTGTTTGCCCGGAGGAAGTAAAAGCGCCGCCATTATACAACTGCAGATTGTAAGCACCCGCGCCTGAGCCTGATACATTAATGCTGCCTGACACGGTTAGTCCGCCGGCTATAGAATAATCGCCAATAGTTAGAGTACTGGCAGTAATTCCCGAGAGGTCACTTCCTGTCACGGAGAAAGTGCCACCTGTTCCACCTACAGAAATGGACTTGGCGCCGTTGGGATTAAGAAAAATATTGTTCGTGCCGGCATTGACAGATCCTGAAAAGGCGACATCATTTGCGGTAATGGATATTGGTGAGTTAGTTGTACTTATGGACGTTGAAACTGCGTTGGTGACATTTCCCGTGCCATCAGCGGTTATAGTGATGCCATTGGTACCTGTGACGTTGTTGTTAAGAGTAATAGCACCGTTGGAACCTGATGATGTAGTTAATAGAACAATATTTCCGCTGGATGGACCCGCGGCTGAAAGGGTGCCATTGGCCGTTAAGCTCAGAGTACCGTTGGTAGAAACGGCATTGCTGGCCACACTCAGGTTAGCGGAGGCACCAGTTGTGGTGACTGAGAAGTTGCCGCCTACAACTGATGAACCTAGAGTTGTAGCACCAGCATTGGAAATAGTTGCAGTGCCAGGACTGCCGGTGTTTGCGCTTAATAATGCGGTGGAGGTAAGTATCGGAGTTCCGGAAGAGCCAATAGAACCAGTTATGGTCATAAGGCTAACGCTGCCGGAAGTGAGAGTAGCAGCACCAGATCGTGTAATTGAGCCGGTGCCACCGGCAAAGATTTGGATAGCACCGCTGGCGCCGGTGGATATATTGGCATTAATAGTGGTGTCGGAATTGGTGCCGCTAGACAAATTGATGGTTGCTGTACCAGAAACAGCAATGGCTGCACCGATGGTTAATGTGCCGCTGGATGTCACTGTTACAGGACTTGTTGTGCCGGAAATAGCGCCGAGGGTGATTGAGCTAGAAGCAAAGGTTTGGATGTTTAAGGATTTGGCACCCAGCGTGATGGTTTGTCCGGCGGAAGTGATGCTGCTGGCGTTGCGGAAGTCCAGATTGTAGACACCACTAGGACCAGCTCCGGAGACATCAATATTGCTGTCTACTGTTAGTCCGCCTGTTTGCGCACCGGTACCTACGATAAGAGTTCCTGTTGTGATGGCAGACAGATCGGCTGATTGTACGTTAAAGGTGCCTCCGGCTGAACCAACTGTTATTGACTTTGAGCCATTGGGAAGTAGCGTGACTGTATTAGTGCCTGCGTTGACCGTGCCGGAAAAGGCAACGTCATTTGCCGTAATGGTAACGGCGGAATTGGTGCTGGAAATGGACGTGGAGCCGGCATTCGTTACATTACCAGTGCCGTCCGTTGTAATCGTGACACCGGTTGTTCCGGTAGCGTTGGCATTCAGGGTTATAGCACCGTTAGAGCCTGAAGATGTTTGGAGTACTAATGCGTTACCAGAAAGAGCATTGGAAGCTGTAATGGTGCCGTTGCCTGTGAGGGTGAGTATGCCGCTTGTAGAAGTAATGGACCCCGATGTGCCGATGGTGGCGGAAGCCCCTGTTGTTGTCACAGAGAAGTTGCCGCCGATTGTGGATGTTCCGATGAGCAAAGCGCCGGTGTTGCTAATATCGGCTGTGGCAGAGCCGCCCGTATTTGCGGTTAGAGTTCCGGCCGCCGTGAGAATTGGTGTTCCTGATGCACCTATGTTGCCGCTGGTTGAAGTCAAGTTTACTGTATTAGCTGTCAGTGTTACGCTGCCGGAGCGGGTAATTGTTCCTGAACCATTGGCACTGACGTTGATAATGCCGGAAGCACCAGCGTTAACATTGGCGCTTATTGTGATAGCAGCATTGGCTGCATTGGTGGTAAGGGATATAATGCCGCTGCTTGAGATTGTTATTGCAGTTGGGATACTCAAAGTGCTACCTGACGTCATGGATATGTTGCCGGTTGTGCTCACGATGCTGCCATAGGTGATTGTGCCGACAGCGTTGATGGATAGGGGCTTGGCACCAAGAGTAATGGTTTGACCGGATGACGTAATGTTGCCACCATTGTTGAGCTGCAACGATGAGAAAGTGGAACTTGAGATATTGAGTGCGCCACCGACGGTTAGACCACCTGCTTGAGCAGTTGTACCAATAACAATATCGACAGCATTAAATTGCGCGATGTCACTGGTGGTGACACTGAATGTGCCCGATGAAGAGGCGACGGAAATGGACTTTGCGCCATTTGGAATTAGGGTGAGTGTAGTGGCAAGTACTGCACTTCCGAAACTTACATCATTGGCTGTGATAGTCACATTATTAGCGCCGTTTATCGGCTGAGTTGTGCTCGTTACATTACCGGTTCCGTCGGTCGTTATAACGACTGATCCGTTTGGAGCGCCAGCGTTAAGACTGCCTTGCAAGTTTATGTTGCCGTTTGTACCGGATGATGTTTGCAGTGTCAAGCCCGTAAAACCACTCACGCCGCTGGTAGTCGTTATGTTGCCATTTGCTATGAGGGTGAGGCTGTTCGATATTGATTGGATTGATGAGGTGGTGGTGGTGATGTTGGCAGATGCTCCAGTTGTAGTAATTGATAGGTCACCTGTAATTGATGAGCCGCCAATACTCACAGCGCCTGTGTTTGAGATGGTGCTTGATCCGGAACT
Organism: Candidatus Obscuribacterales bacterium; assembly: GCA_019744775.1. Lineage (NCBI taxonomy): Bacteria > Bacillati > Candidatus Melainabacteria > Candidatus Obscuribacterales > Candidatus Obscuribacterales bacterium. Next base: position 94,143 of record JAIETZ010000006.1, on the reverse strand, counting down.
GGTGCCATTGACGGTTAAGTTTGAAACTGCGGTGAGCATCGGTGTACCTGCTGAGCCTACTGTGCCGCCGTTGTTCTGGAAGTTAACCGTACCTGATGTTAATGTGAAACTTCCGGATCTGCTAACGTTGCCGGTATTAGTAATATTGATTGTGCCGCCTGATCCTGTTGAAACATTATTATTTATAGCGATTTGAGAAGAGTTGGCGGGAGTTTGCAATTGCACGGTTGCAGTGCCTGATACAGCAATAGCCCCGCTAACAGTGAGTGTGCCGCCGGAGCTGACGGTGATATTGCTGGTGGTTCCGGAGATGGCGCCCAGCGTGGTGGTGCTTGATGCTCCTAGTGTAGTGACGGTGAGCGTTTTGGCGCCAAGAGTAATTGTTTGACCCGAGGATGTGAAGACGTCGCCGTTGTTGAATTGTAGGTTATATGCACCAGCACCGGAGCCGGATACGTTGAGTGCGCTACCAATTGTCAGTCCGCCGGCTTGAGAAGTTGAGCCGACGATAAGTGTTCCGGCGGTAATAGCGGAAAGATCGGCTGATTGCACATTGAATGTACCTCCGGCTGATCCGACTGTAATTGATTTGGCACCATTGGGAATGAGTGATAAGTTACCCCCACTACTGACGGATCCGGAAAATGCAACGTCGTTTGCCGTGATGGTAACAGCAATTGAAGAGGAAATAGAAGTCGAGACGGCGTTGGTGACGTTGCCGGTACCATCAGTTGTGATAGTTACGCTACTTGAGCCGGTAGCATTGGCATTAAGGTTGACCGCACCGTTGGAACCAGATGATGTTTGCAATATTAATGTACTGGCAGATACAGTGTTGGATGTGGTTATGGTGCCATTGGCTGTCAGCGTTAGACTGCCGAAAGTTGATGTGATATTTCCCGAGGTTCCGATAGTGGCAGAAGCGCCTGTTGTAGTTACAGAGAAATTGCCACCGACAGTTGAAGCGCCGAGTGTTACAGCGCCGGCGTTGGTTATGGTGGCAGTTCCGGGACTGCCTGTGTTGGCAGTTAAAATACTCGCGGCTGTCTGAATCGGAGTGCCTCCGGAGCCGATGTTACCTGTGCCGGAAGTGAGCTGTAAGGTGCCGGATGTGAGTGTCACTGCGCCTGTGCGGGAAATGGTGCCGGACCCATTTGCATTTAGGGCAATGCTACCGCTTGCACCGGTCGAAGCATTGGCATTGATGGCAATGCCGGAGTTATTGCCGTTTGTGGACAAACTAACAGTAGCCGTTCCTGAAATTGCCATGGCGCTACTGAGTGTAAGTGTGCCTCCGGAACTTACTGTGACATTGCTGGTGGTTCCATTGATTGCGCCGAGAGTCGTTGTGCTGGAGGCGCCTAGTGTATTGACGGTTAGCGTTTTTGCCCCTAGATTGATCGTTTGACCTGAGGATGTAAACGCACCGCCATTATTTAATTGCAAGTTGTAAACGCCGGCTGGTCCAGCGCCTGATACATCGACTGTTCCGCTAATAGTCAAACCGCCGGAATTTGTAGTGGTTCCCAGTATAAGCGTTCCGGCTGTAATTGCGGACAAGTCCGATGCCGCAATGGTCATCGTGCCGGCGCCCCCAGCAACGGTAATCGACTTGTTACCATTGGGAAGAATAGTGACTGTTCCTGATGGCGCGCTAACAGAGCCGGAGAAAGTTACGTCATTTGCGGTAATAGAGATAGTGCCGCCACTGGCAGCAGAGATTGTGGTAGAGACGGCATTGGTGACATCGCCAGTACCGTTGGTGGTTATTGTAGTGCTTGAGCCGCCGCCGAGGTTGGCATTAACTGTCACGGCTCCGTTGCTTGTTGTTGTTAAGGAAACAGTGCCAGATGAGCCCACCGTTACTGCTGATGAAATTGTCGTTGTGCTCGAGCTGGTCATATTGACTGTGCTTAAGCTGCCTGTTACTGTGCCTGAATTGATGGTTCCCAGTGAATTAACCGTGAGGTTGTGGTCGCCTAAGGTAATTGTTTGACCGGAGGATGTGTAGTTGCCGCCATTGTTAAATTGTAGATGGTACGTTCCGGCACCAGTTCCGGAAACGTTGATAGCACCACTGACTGTCAAGCCTCCAGTCTGTGTAGTTGTGCCGACGATAAGAGTACCGGCTGTTATTGCGGCGAGTTCAGTTCCCGATATTGAGAATGTACCACCAATACCGGACCCGCCAACAGCAATTGACTTAGCGCCATTTGGTAGAAGTGAAACTGTGCCGGAGCCTGCATTAATGGTGCCGGTGCCTAGCGTGACGGTATTGGCTGTTATTGCGATTGCAGCATTGGTAGAGGAGATAGCATTGGAATTTGATACTACCAAATCGCCCGTGCCATCAGTAGTTATGGTGACGCCATTTGTCCCGGTAACAGATCCGCTGCTATTAATAGTTATGGTTCCGTTGGAAGTAGAACCAGTTTGTAAGACAACCGTATTGCCTGACACGGGATTGCCGACGACGACACTGCCGAGATTTGAGGTAAGTGTCAATGTTCCGGAAGTAGATGTAAGGGCACCATTTACACCGATTATATTCGAAGCGCCCGTTGTAGTAACTGTGAAAGTGCCACCAACCGTAGAGGTAATTAAGCTGAGGTTAAAGGCGCTGGTGATAAATGCGGAGCCTGTGCCTCCGGTGTTTACGGACTTATCTCCTGTTTGACCGACTTGAATAGGTGTTCCAACGGTTCCGATATTACCTGTACCGGAACTTAGGTTTACAAAGTCGCCTGAAACTATGCTGCCACCATTTGTTATGTTACCCGAACCATTAGCACTGATATTTGTCGTCACGCCGGTTTGTCCGACATCTGCATTTAAGGCAATAGAGCCGTTATTAGATGTAGTGAGATTTATTGTTCCGCCAATACCACTAATGTTGACGATGCCATTGACAGTAAGTCCGGTGCCCCCGTTGACTGAGAGTGTAGTTGAACCACTACCACTTATGGCGTTGACAGTCGTTGTTCCTAGCGCATTAATAGTCAGGGTCCTTGACCCCATCGTTATCGTTTGACCACCCGAGGTAAAGTTGCCGCCATTTAGGAGTTGCAAATTGGCGGTTGGGTTAAGGGCCGCTTGCAGTGTCATGCCACCAGCTTGTGATGTAGTACCAATTATTAATGTCCCGGCGGTAATGGCCGATAAGTCGGTTGACAGCACGGTAAAGGTTCCACTCGAGCCATTTATGGAAATTGCTTTAGCTCCATTTGGCTGAAGGGTAACGGTGCCTGTTCCGGCATTGACGCCGGTGAAGGAGACGTCGTTTGCGGTTATTGTTATCGGCGCATTCGTGCTGGAAATTGACGTGGCGCCGTTGTTTGTGACATTGCCTGTACCATCTGTTGTAATGGTGACACCAGTTGTACCGATTGCATTGGCATTAAGAGTTACGGCACCGTTAGATCCAGATGACGTTTGCAAAACAAGCGCATTGCCGGAGAAGGCATTGGAGGCTGTGATATTGCCATTGGCGGTCAGAGTCAATGTGCCGCTGGTGGAAGTGATGGCTCCGGATGTGCCGATGTTAGCCGAGGAGCCGGTTGTCGTGAATGTAAAGTTGCTGCCCACTGTCGAAGCACCAAGAGTGATGGCTCCGGCGTTGGATACATCGGCCGTACCGCTGCCACCTGTATTAATGGTGAGAGTGTTTGTGGCCGCAGTTAAGATTGCTGTTCCTGACGCGCCGATATTTCCGGAGCCTGAGACTAAGGTAACCGTCGGACCGCTGACGGTCACAGATCCGGAACGGCTAATGCTTCCTGAGCCATTAGCGTTGATGGTGACAGAACCACTTGAGCCTGTGGAAATATTGGCATTAACGGCAATTCCGGAATTATTACCATTAGTAGACAAGTTGATGGTTGAAGCTCCCGACATTGTAAGGTTGGAACTAACACCTACGCCAATAGTCAGTGTGCCGCCGGAGCTCACGGTAACTGAGCCGCTGCTGCCGGAGATGCCACCTAGCTGGGTAGTGCTGGAAGCCCCGGACGTATTTATTGTCAGGGTCCGGGCGCCGATAGTTATCGTCTGGTTGGCTGAAGTGAAGGCGCCACCATTGTTGAATTGAAGATTGAATACACCAGCTGGTCCGGCGCCGGCAACGTTGACCGCACCGCCTATGGTAAAACCGCCGGCTTGTGCTGTTGTACCGACAATTAGAGTGCCCGCGGTAATTGCTCCGATGTCGGACGCGGCAATAGAGAACGTGCCGCCAGTTGAGGAAAATGAAACCGATTTTGCGCCATTGGGAACCAGTGTTACAGTGCCGCTGCCGGCGCTCATTGTGCCGGAGAGGGTAACATCATTAGCTGTGATTGATATGGGTGTATTGCCGGACGTGGAAATTGCACTGGATGCACCGTTGGTGAAGTTACCGGTGCCATCGGTAGTAGCGGTTATTCCAGTGGTGCCGGTGGCATTCGCATTTAAGGCAATGGTGCCGTTACTGCCTGATGATGTTACCAATACTAATGAATTACCGGAAAGTGCGTTCGAGGCTGTTAGGTTGCCGTTTGTAGTAATTGTAAGAGTGCCGGTGCTGGATGTTATGGCGCCTGTAGTAGTCAGGTTGGCTGAGGCTCCAGTGGTGGTTAAAGAGAATGTGCTGCCGACAGTCGAAGCACCGATGCTCACAGCCCCGGCGTTGGTGACGAAGGCAGTGCCGCCGCTGCCTGAGTTTGCTGTCAGACTGGAGCTGGCGCTTGTCTGAATAAACATAGTCGATGTGCCAATGTCGCCGGTTCCGGACGAGAGAGCAACGGTTGTTCCGGAAACAGTGCTGTCACCTACACGAATGATGTCACCTGTGCCGTTGGCACTGATTGTTTTGGCAGTTGCTCCGCCGATGTTCGTTCCAATTGTGATGTCCGCATTAGACCCGGTTGATATTGTGGTTGCGCCACCAGTAAAGTTGATTGTTCCGCCGCCGGTAAAGATAACTGCTTGTCCTGATGTCGGTGAGATAGAGAAGCTGCCGCCGGAAACAACCAGCGAAGCTGTATTACCCGTGCCTGGACCGGTTATTGTTAATGGATTGGCGCCACCGCCGGAGTTGATTGTTAATGTTCTGCCTGCACCTAAGTTGGTAGAAAGGCTGGTACCACTTTGGAAAGTGACATTTGGTGAGCTGATGTTTACTGTACCTGTGGCAGCGGTTATGGTCTTGGTGCCGGTGCCGAAGACGATGGAATTACCATAGTTTTGTGCATTAAAGTTGACTGTACCCGCGCTTCCTGGGTTGAATGTGTTGGTGCCGTTGACGGTAAGAGTTGCCCCACCGGTAACTGAAATTGTCAACGTGTTAGGACCGCCACCAGTCAGGTTGTATGCTCCCGTTCCGGATAGCGTGAGTGGTCCTGTGCTTGTGAGCGTTACTGGAGTGCCGGTTGTGGCTGAAGTAACCACACCGGAGTTGGCTAAGCTGAATGTGGTGAGAGTTGCGCCAACTCCTGACACTGTCGATGAGCTGCCGATAGTTAATCCAAGTGATGCCACTCCAACTGATGCTGTAGAAGCAGTAACGTTACCATTGAGAACGAAATTGGCACCAAGTCCGGTCATGTTGACCGCAGTACCGCTGCCGGAAGCAGTTATAGCACCTGTAGTGGTGATAGTTTCATTTAGATAGTCGGTGAGCAAAAGTACGGAAGGCGCTGTGAGGGTGCCATTGATTGTTGATGTTTGTCCAATGTTAGCCGAGATGCCACCATTGGTGCCGGTGGCTGAAACAGCAATGGCTTCCGACATGTTAAGGATGCCGCTGTCGGTGAAGTTCCAGAAGAGTATTGTGCCGGCGGCTGTTGTGCCGCTGGCACTAACAGTGGCGTTAGTTGTGCCGCCTGATAAGCTATTGTCCCTCAAGAAGTTAATGCCGTTATATCCTTGTAAGTCAATGAGGGCACCGGCTCCGCTGTTGGAATTGGCAAGAATGCTTGAATTGTTGTGAGTAACGGTGTTGTAGCGGCTATAGAAGTCCAGTGATCCGGTTAGTGAATGGATGCTTATTTGTCCGGCGTTACCCGACGTGGAGCCGCCGGCTGAAGTAATTGTCGTGTTGTAGTCAACCAGTGAATTTCTTGTGACTATGATCATGTTTCCGCCAAAACCTGTGGCACCGCTGGCGGCTGTACTAATTGAATTGCTGCTGCTGTTGCCGGCGGTTCCTAAATTCAGTCCGCCACCTGCGGAATAGAGTCCCATGAATCCACCATTACCGTCCCAGCTGGATGACCAGTTGAAAGTGTTGGCCATTGTGATGTCTTGCGACACATTGATACCCATTAAGGAGTTTAAGCCGGTGCGCGTTATGGTAACGTTTTGCGCAGTAAATCCACCGGCTGAACTACGCAGTTTTAAGTCTGAGATACCGGTGATGTTTCCGCCGATATTGATGTCGCCTGCAGCATAAACTAAACCAATCGTGCCGGCAGTGCCGGTTAGTGTTTGTGCGCTGAAATTCCCGCTGCGTACAACAAGCGGAATCCAGGGGCTTACGGCTGAATAGGTGAGTGAGATTGTACCCGTTGGTGCGTTGATTGAGTCAAAGCCGCCAGGATTGAATCCTGTCAGTGTTCCTGAACCAAGGGCAATTGTTTGAGAGCTTGTGACGTTGGCAACTGCACCGGTAGGCGTACCTATAAATTGACCGGCAAATCCAGTCAGTGTTCCGAGACTGACGCCACCAGTTGATGTTTTTGCAATCCAGAGACTTTGTGAACCTGCTCCGCCGCTAGCTGTTATTGTGCCTGTTGTGACTGCTGTTCCGGATGTAGCGCCGCTGGACAAGAATACCGGACCGCCGAAGAAAACACCGGTGGCACTTGTGTTGATGTTGCCCAGGTTAAGTGCGCCATGCGCAATAACGACTACTGCATTACCTTGTCCGGAGGTTGTGACGTTAGTATTTATATTGCCTACTGTGATGCCACCATTAGTGCCCATGTTGACGAGATACACATTGCCGCCATTATTGGCACCTGATGCATCGATGTTACCGTTGATAAGAAGTGTTCCTGATTGGGCTGCTGCACGACTTGTGCCCGCGTTGCCTGCCACTGCCTGGAATGTAGCGCAGCATCCTGTGCTGGTTATGTGTATGTCGATGTTACCGTTGACGGTGATTGTGCCGGGAGCCATAAATAGCATTTCATGACCTGACAAAGCAGTGGTGCCGGTAATAGCACCTGTTGAAATATTGCCTGTGCCGCTGTTGCCGGCTTGAATGTAGAATAGCGATCCCAATCCGGATGTACCGGAGTTCATGGTAATTGCATTGAGGGTGACGTTGTTTTGAGTAAATAAGTAGGCGTATCCGGTACTGCCGGTGGTGCCGCTGCCGGACAAATTAAGTGCGCCGCCATCCAGTCCTGCGGACAGAGTCAGGTTATTGGCTGTTACTTCCAGTCCGCCTCCGGAGGCGGTGGATGTGCCGGCAAGGTTGATGCCACCGGCGACGGTGATATCACCGGCATTAGCAAGCAGTCTGACGGTTGCGCCAAGTATGCCTGAGCCGGAGCTGTTGGCTGTGATACCGGTATTGGTGACATTGATATTGCCTGTTAAGGAGCGAACGATTATAAAGCCTGCTTGGGCGGTGGCAGCGAATGGCGTGGTGTTGATGCCTGATAGGGTGATGCCTGTGCCGGCACTCATTGCTACTAGCCCTACGTAGGCGATGTGTCCAGCGCTTATGGTGCCGGGCGTATCTATACCGACATTGACTCCGTTATTAACTCCCGAGCCGGAGATGCTTTCAATTTGCACATTGCCTGTGCCACCGTTTCCGGCAGAAATAAGCACGGCGCCAGGAGCACCTGTCCCTTGTCCGTGTACCGTAATATTGCCGGCAGTTATATCGCTTTGTGCGTTTAGATAGACGGTACCGCCGTTGCTATTGCCGCCTGTACCTGCCGTGGTGTTGATAGATTGAACAGTGATGTAAGTTCCTGCGTCAACTTTCAAGTAACCACCCACTACTGAAGTGGAAGGCACGGTAGAAATACTACCGCCGGCTACGACGTAACCTGAGGTTGCGGACAAAGTAACGTTGTTTCTGGTGGTTATCGCACCAGTTAACACATTAGTACCGGCGGTCATGTTGACGGTTGAGATGAAGTTAACATCACCTGTCGTAATTGAGCCTGGTGAACTTAAGTACATTGAAGATGTGTCGCTGCCACCAGCCCCGGTAATTGTGCCTGTTACAAGATTGCCTGTACCACCGGCTCCGGCTGTGATGTTGATTCTGCCTGGGACTCCCGATGAGGCGCCGCCGGTGGACGTCAGGTTGCCGGTAGTTATTGCACCTTGCGCATTTAGATATATGTATCCACCGTTAGACGTAGTGCCTGTGGCGGAAGTAGTTATATTGGATTTGGTTATCGTCGTGCCGGAGACTATGCTTACATAGCCGCCGTTACCGCTGGTAGAAGGTGTTGTTGTTATGTTGCCGCTGACGTAGGTAGCACCGGTTGTAGATGTCAGACTGACATTACCACCTACGGTGGTGCTAAATGGCGTCATGGTGCCGTATATCTGAACATGCCGTGCTGCAGTGGCAGTAAAGTTGAAACCGCCTGTAATACCGCTGGCATTTGTGCTTTGTACGATCACATCAGAGGCTGAATTGAGGTTTAGAGCTCCGCCCATAGTTATGGCGCCTTGAGCAACTATATTCACCAACCCTGTTGTTGAGGAAGTGTTAATTGCAGCATTTGTGGTTAGACCGCCCGGTAAAGCAAGTATTAGACTTTCAGACCCGGATACTTGGGTAAATGAATTTAGGAACAGCGATGTACTTCCGGAGCCGGCGCTAGTATTGAGTGGGACCAGCATTTGTGTATCGCCACCGGTATTCATAGCAATATTGAGCGATCCGGCTCCGCCTGACCCTTGGACGGTATCGTAGCCGCCTGGACGAATATTGATACTTGTTGTGGGTGTGACATTCAGACTTGAGGGAATGGTGGTGGCAGCACCATTCAGTCCGTACACAAGGTTGCTGCCCGCAGTGCCTCCAGTTTGGGTCAGTGTCCCTTTGGTGATATTTGAAGGATTGAGACCAGTTGAACCGGTGGCCGAAAGTAAGATGATGTTGCCAGCCTTGTCGCCTGTGCCATTGTTGGTTGCGCTTGTATTGATGGTGCCAACGCTGATGGCGGTCGATGAAGTGCTGCCACTAGAAAGGAAGACGCTGCCTCCTAGGGCTGTGGTTGAACTACCATTGGCAGTGGCTTGAGCGCTGATATTGCCGGAGATTAGAATACTGGCAGAACCGGTAAGTGCAATTGAGCCCGCTGATCCATTGAGTCCTGTTGCATCGGTTGTGATATTACCAGTTACATTTACGCCAATACCAGGCAGAGATGTGCCAAGATAGGACATTACTACATCGCCACCGCTAGTACCTGTAGTAGTAAGATTCTGTACCTGAATATTGCTGAATGAGCTGCTAGCTATGATGTTGATGTTTCCACCAGTTCCACCGCCTGTGGATGAGGTGTCAATTGTACCGGTTATGTTAACGGCGCCGGCAGCTAGTAAAACAACATTGCCTCCATTGAGCCCATTGGCGTTGATGCTGTCTGCAGAAATACTGTTGGTTGCGGCAATTAAGACAACTCCGGTGTTGCCGGAAACCGGTTGATTAAGAAAGATACCGGCGTCTGAATATAAATAGAGGAAATTGCTGGCAATCGTGGATGTTGCATTTATGCTGTTTACGCCAGTGACAATTAACGAACCTAATGTAGACACAGCAGCGTCTATGGTGGGTGCGTTGCCACTAGTTATATATATGTTTCCTGTGGTGGCGGTTGTGGCTCCAAGTGTGGCGGAATTGCCCATATTTATAGTTAGCGATTTTGTGCCTAGTGTTATGGTTTGCCCGGTCGAGGTAAATGTAGTGGTAGTATTGAATTGCAAATTATAGACTCCTGCAGGACCTGCGCCGGACACATCAATTGTTCCGGCAACGGTTATTGCACCTGGTTGGGTGGAGTTGCCAATCACCAGGGTACCAGCCGTAATGGCAGCTAAATCGCTGGCCAAAATGGAAACAGTGCCACCGGAACCGCCAACGCTTATCGGCTTGTTGCCATTTTGTTGAAGAGACACAGTGCCAACACCTGCATTGATGGAGCCGGAGAAGCTGACGTCATTGGTTGAAATTGTGATGGAGGAATTGGTTGTCCCGATGGTAGTTGATGCAGCGTTCGTTACGTTGCCAGAGCCGTTGGTGGTGATTGTTACTCCGGATATGCCTGTGGCGTTTTGATCGAGATTAATACTTCCATTGCTGCCTGATGTTGAAAGTGCAAGCGCATAACCGGTAATCGCGTGATATGTATTAATGGTACCGTTGTTAGTCAGCGTCAGTGTGCCTGTCTGTGATGTCACTGTGCCGTTGGTAAACATTTCGGCGTTGCTCGTTGTGCCTGTAACAGAGAAGTTGCCGCCGACGCTTGACGTGCCGATGATTGTGGCGGAGCCGGAATTAGATATGAATGAAGTTCCCGGCGCACCTGTGTTTGAAGTGACCATTGATGTGGACACCAAAACCGGCGAACCGGAAGTACCAATGTTGCCTGTCTTTGACGTTAGATTGAGCGAGCTGGTGGTGACGCCTGGTGAAAGTCCGGTTGAAATGTCGCCGCCGATATTGGTTATGTTGACTGTGCCGCCTTGTCCGCCAACGTTGGCTTGTGCGGTGATTGCGCCGGAGGTGCCGTTGGTTGCCGCACTGCCCATGCTGAAAGCTGATGAGCTGTTTGTGGTAATGCTGATTGTGCCACCAGTACTGCCGTTTATGCCTGTTGCACTGGCAGCGACTGTGCTGGAGAATAGGGCGTTTGTAGCAGCGTTGACTGTTATAGTGCCGCCATCACCACCTATTGTACCTACCGCGCTGGCTGCGAAAGCACCTGTGACACTCACGTTGGCGCCGGTTGAAGTTAGGTTGAAGTTGCCGCCATTGCCGCTTGTGGGTGCAACCAAGAAACTTGCGCCGGCTGTCACGGTGAGGGTGCCGCTGGAGGTCAATGACACTGTGCCGCCTGCGCCGGTTGTAGAACCACCGCCTGCGTTGACTATTAATGTAGTTGCTGTGCCGGCTGTTAATGTGCCGCCTGTCACTTGCACGGAAATGTTACCGCCATTTCCGGTTGTACCGCCGGTTGCATTGAGAGCAAGTCCATTGGTGCTGAAGGCAAGCGTCGAGCCTTTGAGGCGAATGTTGTTGGTCGGCATAGTGCCGAAGTTGCCGGATCCGGAGGAATTCGCTGATAGGGCTACTTGAGTAGCGCCGGTTCCAAGTGTCAGTGTGCCACCAGTCCCGGTGCCGATAGCGTCAAAAATGATTGTGCCGCCTTCACCATTGCCGGCAGAAGTGACGCTGATGTTCGCAGTAGTGTTGTGAGTGATACCACCAGTACCATTGTTGGTTATTGAAATTGTGCCACCCTGTCCGGACGATACGGCGTTGGCGGAAATAGTTGAATTAGTTCCCTGGGTAGTGGAGGTGCCGACACCGAAGGTCGTACCGCTGTTGGTAGAAATTACAATGCTTCCACCCTTGCCGCTTACTAGAGCATTAGCGCTTACCGCACCGGTGAATCCGGCAGTACTAGCTGCACTGACGTTGATGCTGCCGCCATTGCCGCCGATTGCTCCTACAGCACTAGCGCTTAAGGCTGCCGCTACGCTAACTGTTGAATTGCTGGAAGTGAGATTGTATGTTGGACCGGCGCCACTTGTTGGGGCGGCGGTGAAGCTTGCTCCCGGTGTTACGGTCAATGCGCCACCGGCAATGAGGCTGATTGTGCCGCCATTTCCTGATGTCGATCCACCGATAGCGCTGGCAATGAGTGTCGTGGCGGTACCGGCTGTGACGGCACCTGTTGTTGTTTGGACGTAAATGTTGCCTCCAGATCCTGTTGTTCCACCGGTGGCATTCAAGGAAAGACCATTAGTGCTGAAGCTCAATGTTGAGCCTTTGATTCTTATGTTATTTGTGGGAGCAGTGCCTGTGGTTCCGGAGCCTGATGCATTTGCTGTTAGTGTAAGCAAAGTGGCTCCCGTTCCTAGTGTGAGTGGTCCGCCGGAGCCGGCTCCAACGGCATCTAATACAATGGAGCCGCCTAAGCCGTTACCGGCTGAGGAAATGCTCAAGTTGGCGGTAGTGTTGTGAGTGATACCACCGGTGCCGTTGTTGGTTATTGAAACTGTGCCGCCTTGTCCGCTGGTAACCGCATTTGCAGCAATTGTGCTGTTTGTACCCTGGGTTGTTGACGTGCCGACACCGAATGTTGTTGCGCTATTGCTGGCAATTGATATGGTGCCACCATTGCCGCTGACAAGGGCGCTGGCGCTCACAGCTCCGGTGAAGCCGGCTGTAGTTCCGGCGCTGACGGTGATGCTGCCGCCATTGCCGCCTATGGCGCCAGTTGCCGATGCGCTGAGGGCGGCTGCGACTGATACAGACGAGCCTGTGGACGTCAGGCTATAGGATGGACCGGCACCACTTGTAGCTGCTGCATTAAAGCTGGCGCTTGGCGTGACGGTCAACGCACCGCTGGATTTAAGAGTGATGCTGCCGCCTGCGCCGGATGTGCTGCCGCCAACGGCATTAAGAACTAGTGTTGTTAATGTTCCTGCTGTTAAGGCGCCGTTGGTTGCTTCTATTGATATGTTGCCGCCTGCCCCAGTTGTACCTCCTGTGGCATTAACAATTAGACCGTTTGTCGAGAAGCTGATACTGGTTGCTTTCAAACGCACATTGTTAGTCATAACGGTGCCTACGCTGCCTGCTCCAATGGAGTTAGCATCCAGTGTTACTGCTGTTGCACCGGTTCCCAGTGTCAATGTGCCACCGGCCCCGCTACCTACGGCATCAAGGAGAATTGCTCCGCCCTCACCATTGCCCGCGGCGGTTATGCTCATATTGGCACTTGTGTTATGAGTGATACCACCTGTGCTGTTGTTGGTAATGGAGATGGTGCCGCCCTGTCCGTTAGCGGCAGCATTGGCTGTAATTGCTCCGCTGGTGCCTTGAGTGGAAGATCCGCCAACGTTAAATGTGCTGCCGCTTGTGCTGGACAATGTGATTGTTCCACCGGCTCCTCCTGTAGAACCAATTGCGCTTGCACTGACAGTGCTGGAGAATCCTAATGTCGTTCCGCCGCTTGCCGTTATTGAACCGCCTACGCCTCCCACTGAGCCGACAGCACTGGCGCTAAGGGCGCCGGTAACAGAAACTGCCTGCGAACTGGATGTTAGTGTGTAGGAAGGTCCCGCACCGTCTGTCGGTGCAGCTGTGAAGCTGGCTCCGGTGGTCACGGTGACCGAGCCGGAACCAGAGAGGAGAGATATACTGCCGCCGGCGCCGGAGGTCGTGCCTCCTGTGGCCGTAGCGATAAGAGTTGTTGCTGTTCCGGCTGTTATATTGCCACTGAGTAATTGAACTGTTATTTTGCCACCAGAGCCAGTTCTACCGCCATTTGAGTTGAGGGTAAGTCCGTTGGTGCTGAAACTCAATGTGCTTCCCTTAAGGAATATGTTGTTTGTTGGTGTGGTGCCTCCAATACCTTGCCCGAGTGCGTTGGCTGAGAGGGTGACAGCGGTTGCTCCTGTGCCTAGTGTTAAAGGACCTCCAGAACCTGAGCCGACTGCATCGAGAGAAATAACTCCGCCCTTGCCCTGACCAGCGGATAGAACGCTTATGTTAGCTGTCGTGTTGTGAGTGATACCACCTGTGCCGTTGTTAGTGATGGATATCGTTCCGCCTTGTCCATTTTGCGTGGCATTAGCGGACAGCGCGCCGGTAGTACCATTGGACCCACCACCACCGACGTTGAAAGTGGTGGAAGACTTAGATGCTAGTGCTATCGAACCGCCCGCACTTGAGCCTGACCCGCGTGTGACGGCACTTGCATCTAAGGCGCCTGTGATAGCCAGATTACCGGTGCTACCGGTGGCACCGGCAATAAGACTTATCGTAGCTCCATCTCCCGTGGCTCCCTGAGGAGCAACAGATATCGAACTTGTTGTAACACTTAGATCGCGTCCTGCCGAGATAGTAATTGTGCCACCTTTTCCATTCGAGCTATTAAGTGAACCACCACGTGCAGCCAGGCTCAGGCTTGTGGCTGACGTGCCAATAGCTAGATCGCTGGTTGTTCCTGTTGTGGTCACGGAAATGGAGCCGCCGTTTCCTGAGCCAACCGCGTTGGCGTTAAGGGTCAGTCCCGGAGTTGAGGCACCGGACCAAGAAATACTGGAGCCCTTGAGAGTGATTTGTCCGCCGTTGAAGTTTCCGGAGCCAGCCGCGTTGACAGATAGTACGGAACCGGCGGTTATGGTGAGTGCTCCTGCTGTTGAGCCGCTTGCCGCATCAAGTGTGATAGTCCCACCGGCGCCACTGGAGGCGTTGACTAAAATATTGCTTCCCGGCAGCGTAATGCCACCACTACCCATGTTCTTGATTGTGATTGAGCCGCCACTTCCTGCGTGTCCGGTGGCTCTGGCGGATATGGCTGCACCCGTTCCATTGGCACCTGGAGAAGCACCGCCGATATTAAATGCCGTAGAGCTATTAGTTGTGATACTAATGATACCGCCGCCAATAGTGCCTGTGCTGTCGGATAGGATTGTGCTGCCGGCGGTGGCAAATGACAGAGTGCCGCCTGCGGCATTATTTTGTCCGGCAATAATGGTGACCGTGCCGCCGCTACCACCTAGGCCCGACAAACCGGCGCCTACGGCGCTGGCATAGAGACTACCGCCGCTTATACTGATATTGCCGCTGCCGGCAGATGCGTTGGTTCCGGCAGTGAATGTGAATGTTGCACCACTACCGTTAGTCGGTCCAACCACAAAGCCTGAGCCGATACTTAAAGTGATGTCTTTTCCGGAAGAAAGGGTCACTTGTCCACCGGCGCCTGTCATGTCACCGCCTCTGGCACTTATGGAAATGGATTGAGCACCGGTGCCGATATTCAAGGAGGTGACAGAGTCTGTTGTTTTGATGGATACTATTCCCCCGTCACCAAAGTTGACGACTTGTGATGCATCAGCGTTTAGCGTGAGTCCTTGTGCAGCAGAGCCGGTCCAGTTAATGGTTGAACCGGAGAGCCAAATTTCTCCGCCTTCGTCCATTGTCGAGCCGGCATTGAGTGTTGTACCGGCGGCGATATTTAGAGGTCCTGTTATGGGTCCTTCAGCAGCTAAAAGCTTTATTGTGCCGCCGGCGCCGAGGGTTGCGTTAACCGAGATGTTATTGCCCGGTAAGGTAATTCCACCGATGCCTGTGCTGGTAATAACTACAGACCCGCCAGCGCCGCCTGAACCGCCTGAATTAGCTGTAATGGCTGCCCCTGTGCCATTGGCATTTGTTGCTGCGCCGCCAATATTGAAGGCGAAGGGGCTGCTGACGGTCACGCTGATGCTGCCACCATTGCCGCCTCCAGCTCCATTTGCTGTCAATGTTGATGAACTGGTACTAAATGATAATCTGCCACCACTCACTGAATTGTTTTGTCCTGCCGATATGGTGATTGAGCCACCGGCGCCTGACGTGACACCATTAGCTGATAAGCTACCGCCAATTATGGACACAGAATCGTTGGTGGAAGTAAGGTTGTAGTTGCCGCCCTTGCCGCTTGTGGGTGCGGCTGTGAAGTTGGCGCCCGGAGTAACAGCAAGAGCACCCTTGGCGCTAATGGTAATGGTGCCTCCTGCGCCGGATGTTGAGCCACCGACCGCGCTAATCAAAAGCGAGTTGCTGGCACCTGTCTGAATGGCTCCGTCTGTAACTTGTACCGAAATCTTGCCGCCTGCCGGCGCGGTTGTGCCACCAGTTGCTTGCAGAGTTAAGCCGAGACTGCTATAGGCAAGAGTGGTGCCTTTTAAGCTGATGTTTGTCGTAGGTGCTGTTCCGACAGCTCCTGTTCCCGACGCATTTGCGGCAATGGTGACTGCGGTGCCGCCGGTGCCTATTTGCAGAGGACCGCCGGTGCCGGTGCCGACTGCATCGAGGGTCACCGAGCCGCCCAGTCCATTGCCGGCGGCTGTCACGCTGATATTTGCGGATGTGTTATGCGTGATACCACCTACGCCGTTGTTAATTATGGTTATAACCCCGCCTTGTCCGGAAGTAGCTGCATTGGCCAAGAGAGCGCCGCTCGTCCCTTGAGTGGCGGAACCGCCAATATTGAATGTAGAGTCGCTATTGCTGCTTATGCTTATGACGCCGCCATTACCTCCGGTTGAGCCCGAAGCACTCGCGCCCAGTGCTCCCGTAATATTGGCAGTCGTTGCTGCATTTATAGTTATCGACCCGCCGGCGCCTCCGGCAGCTCCTGTGGCGCTGGCGCTCAACGCTGCTAACGTTGTTACAGAAGAACCAGTTGAAGTTAAAGAGAATATGGGACCGGCACCATTTGTCGGGGAAGCAGTGAAGTTGGCACCAGGCGTAGCAGTCAGTGCACCACTCGATGAAATGGTTATGGTGCCTCCGGCTCCAGAGGTACCGCCGCCAATTGCGCTCAAGCGCAAGGTAGCTGCTGTTCCGATTGTGAGCGCTCCATTGGTAATCTGCACGGTTATTTTGCCGCCGGCGCCTGTTGTGCCTCCTGTAGTGTTGGCTTGGACGCCGCCTGCGCCCATGACAAGGGATTCGCCCTTGAGAAAAATATTATTGCTGACTGCAACACCTACAGTACCGGATCCTATTGCACTGGCGGTTATGGCGACACCTCCTGCTGCGTTTAAGGTCAAAGGTCCGCCAACACTGTTGCTGCCGACGGCATCGAGTGAGATTACGCCTCCTAAGCCATTGCCTGCCGCAGTGACGCTTAAGTTGGCGGAAGTATTGTGGGTGATACCACCCGTGCCGTTATTTGTAATAAAAATTTTGCCGCCTTGTCCTGCCGACACTGCATTAGCGGCTATGGTGGTGCTGGTTCCTTGGGTGCCGGAGCCGCCGACAGCGAAGGTTGTGGAGCTGTTGGAGGTGATAGTAATACTGCCGCCATTGCCGCTCACAAGAGCACTGGCGCTTAATGCACCAGTGAAACCAACGGTGGTGCCGGCTGTGGCGGTGATGTTGCCGCCATTGCCGCCTATTCCGCCGACAGCACTGGCGCTTAGAGCTGCCGTGACCGTCACGGAACCCTGCGTAGAAATTAAGTTGTATGTTGGACCGGCGCCACTGACAGGAGCTGCGGTGAACACTCCCGCTCCAGGTGTTACCGACAAATTGCCCGATGATTTAATGGTAATAGTGCCACCGGCACCTGATGTGGAACCACCGGTAGCTGTCGGCCTTAATGTGGCTGCGGTGCCGGCAGTGAGTGCTCCATTGGTGGCTTCAATATAGATGTTGCCACCGGCACCTGTTGTGCCGCCTGAAGCGGTAAGAATGGGACCATTGGTGACGAAGCTGATTGTTGATCCCTTCAAAAATATGTTGTTGGTAACAGCTGAGCCGACGGTTCCAGAGCCTGCGGCACTGGCGGTGATGGTGACAGCCGTGCCGGTACCTAGTGTGAGGGTGCCACCTAAGCTGTTCGTGCCAACTGCGTCTAGTGATACCACGCCGCCTAGTCCATTGCCGGCAGCAGTCACGCTGATATTGGCTGTAGTGTTGTGAGTGATACCACCAATGCCATTATTAGTAATGAATACTTGTCCGCCTTGTCCGCCCGTTACCGCATTGGCGGTAATGGCGCCACTTGTTCCCTGCGTTGACGAACCACCAATATTGAATGGCGAACTGCTATTGGAGAAAATGGTAATTGTTCCGCCTGCACCACCTGTACTGCCTAGGGCGCTGGCTGAGACAGTGCTGGAGAAACCGGCACTGCTAAATGCGTTGGCGTAAATACTGCCGCCGGCACCACCGTTTGCACCAACGGCGCTGGCACTCAGGGCGCCGGTGACAGCGATAGTAGAACCAGTGGAGATGAAAGTATATGAAGGACCGGCACCATTAGTTGGCGCGGCAGTGAAATTAGCTCCTGTGGTTACAGCTAGAGCGCCGGATGAATTTAGAGTTATTTGCCCACCGGCGCCGGAAGTCGATCCGCCCACGGCGTTGACCACGAAAGTGGCGGAGCCTGCTGTTATTCCGGAGTTGGACGTCGACACTATAATTTTGCCGCCGGCACCCGTAGTGCCACCGGTTGCATTTAATGTCAAACCATTTGCAGAAGTGATTGTTGTTCCATAGAGAAGGATGTTGTTGTTGGATGTTCCGACTGACCCTGAGCCCGATGCATTAGCTGATATGGTAACAGCCGTTCCGCCATTTCCGATTACTAACGCACCACCGCTACCTGAGCCGACGGCATCCAGTTGGACAAGTCCACCCAACCCGTTGCCGGCAGAAGTGACGCTTACGTTGGCGGTAGTATTGTGTGTGATACCGCCCGTACCATTGTTTGTGATGTATAGCTGTCCGCCCTGACCGCCTGTAACGGCATTAGCAGTGATTGCACCACCTGTGCCGTTGCCGCCGCCGCCACCGATATTAAAAGTCGTGCCGCTATTACTCAGTATTGAGATAGTGCCGCCTGCTCCGCCGATAGAACCAATTGCGCTTGCACTGACTGTGCTGGAGAAACTAGCCGTGGTCGCGGCAGAGGCGAATATATTGCCGCCCGCGCCACCATTAGCGCCGACAGCGCTAGCGCTCAGAGCACCGGTCACCGTGACGGAAGAGCCATATGACGTGAGGTTATAGACGCCACCGGCACCATTTGTGGGCGCGTTGGTAAAATTGGCGCCAGTTGTAACTGCCAAAGCTCCGCTTGAGGCGAGACTTATCGTGCCCCCCGCACCGGATGTGCCACCACCTGTTGCGTTGATGATGAGAGAAGTAGCTGTACCGGCTGTTAATGTGCCACCTAAGACTGAGACATTAACTTTGCCGCCGGCGCCTGACGTGCCGCCTGTCGAACTTAGCGTTAGACCGTTTGTGCTGAAGCTCAACGTTGTGCCTAGCAAACTTATGTTCGCTGCAGGTGCGACACCGACGGAGCCTGTGCCGATAGCATTGGCTGAAATGGTGACTGCTGTGGCGCCTGTACCGATGGTTAATGGTCCACCTGCGCCTGTGCCGATTGCATTGAGTATAATCGCCCCGCCTCGTCCGTTGCCGGCTGAGGTGACACTGAGGTTGGCAGTTGTGTTGTGCGTGATGCCGCCGGAACCGTTATTGGTTATGGAAATAGTACCCCCTTGCCCGGATGTGTTATTGGCAGTAATTGCTCCAGTGGTGCCGTTGACACCACCGCCGCCAATATTGAAGGCTGTTGAGCTGGTGGTATTTATTGTGACCGTGCCACCGGCATTTGTAATTGTGTTGATGCCGGCGTTATTACCGGCAGTGATGCTTACTGTTCCTGCTGATGTTTGCAGGTTTTGAGTTGATATGGAAGCTCCTGTGGTGGCACCGGCAATAAAGGCTCCTGAGCCTATGGCTCCTCCAGGTGAGATGATTACATTTGGGTCATTGAATATAGTAAAAATAGTCGGCTGTGCCGTTGCCAGAGCTATGCTGCCTGTTCCACTTGCTCCGGTAGAAGTTAGATCGCCGGTCGTAATTGCAGTGCCGGAATTGGCTCCGGCTATCATGGAGATGGCACCACCATTACCGCCGCCATTGCCGTTGGCAAAAACCGGGGTGCTTGTCGGCAATGTAATTGTGCCTGAGTCGGAAGCCGAGCCGGCAAAGGCTACTAATTGGATGTTGCCGCCATTACCAACGCCACCTGTACTGGACGAACCGATGTAAGAGATTGCCGCACCTGTATTTAAGTCGATTTTGCCGCCGGTGAGCGATGCGCCGGTGATTGTGAGAGTAGATGTGGTGTCATTACTACCGGATGCCGGACCATCGGAAGTAAACTTGGCGCCGGCGACCATAGTTATCGCTCCACCATTGCCTGATAGTCCACGAGTGTCTATCGAACCGGCACCTGTAGTTGTAAGAATATTGCCGCTGGCAACTATGGCTAAAACTGTTAAAGGCGTAGTGCTGGTACCAAGATTACCGGAAATTGTAACATCGCCTGCAGTGTTGTAATACGTCGGATCTCCGGTTATGTTCATGTTGCCCAGGTTTAAATTGTTTGTTGCTGCACTAACATGTGCTTCACCGGCTGAGATGTTTATTTGACCGGTGACGTTGCCTATATCGGCATTCACAATTCCGTCGCCGGAGTACATGTTCAGTTGGTGAGACAAGAAATCTCCACCGATGAGACTCAAGTTGTGCTTGCCGGAAAATGCTAAATCGCGGAAGTTGATATTGCCGCTGAGCGCTTTTAATTGTCCTGCCATGTTGTTCATGGCTAAATTGCTGGCCATTTGCGAGGCGATGTTGATGTTGGCCAATTGTGATTGAATGACACCGCTGTTGACGATGTTGTTGGCGGTCATGTTTATATTGTTGAGCGCCGACATCATTGCCAGTGCCCCGGTGTTGGTAATTGAACCACCGGCCATCATGGACAAATTGCCGGCGCTGGTGATTGTTCCGGCGTTGACTATGTTGTTGACTGCATTAAGGGTGAGGTTGGCTAAAGACGAACTTATTGTGGCGCCGGCATTGTTGAAAATATTGGCGGCGTTAATACTGGCGGCTGTCACTGCCGGGTTGGACGAAAAGATATTGTAGGTGCCCGAATTGACGAAGTTGCCTGCCAAGTTGAGGCTTTGTAAAACTGCAGCGTTTTGAGACACTCTCACACTTTCAGGTACGACAAGGTTGCCAATGCCGGTCATTAGGGTCGGATTTAATCTAAGTCCGCCACCCACTGCTACCCCGAGATCGTTTAATTGTAGGTACTGGTTACCTGTATTCATAACTTGGCGCACGGCAACAAATTCAGCTGCAGTTAGTGCTTGCGATGCTTGGACCGTTACGGTCTGACCACCGACAGTAATATTGGTCGGACTAAGGTTGGTCGGGGCTGTGAAATTTTTTGCGGCAGAGCTTAAGTCGAGGTCAGGGGTGGGGGCGGGAGCAGGGGCAGCGGGTGGAGTTGAGGCATCTTGAGCGTATGCAGCGGGCGGAAACGCCAAAAATCCCGGCAGAATCAACTGCCAGGTTAATAAAACCATTAGCACCTTGGTTGGTAGTAAAGACCTACTTGTACCCATAGCACTAGCCGACCCCCAGAGCACCAAACCGGACACTCATGGCTAGCCAATCAGCAAAGCTACATTCACCGCCGCAGGACATGCTGAACAACGCCCACTCAACGTTTATATGCCCTCGCATATATATATTTAAACTACTTTTCCGTTAAACCGGGGTTCGGTTTAATGTTTTACGAAATTCTAGTTAGCTAACTGGTTAGTTATTAGCTGTTAGTTTACTGCCCACCTTTTATATCATCCGTGTAGGCTCCATGCGAGCTAGTAGTGAGCATTAAGCAAGCTGCCATTTTAACCAAGCGAGCTTCTATAGCTTTGTCATCTGCTTCGTTGCTGTGGCAAATTTGTCTCAGTATTTTGCTTGTCTCGATAAGAGACAACAATGAGAATTCACATGTTGCAATATGTTTGTCGCATTGAGAGTCAATGGCTTTTGTGTGACGTCTGCCTACTTTGTCGTGTTTGCTTTCTTTGTAAACAGCTTCATTTTCACTGATGATGACTTCATGTCCAACGGCGACGTGAAATTGTTTTCCGTCGACGACAACGCACATAGAATCGCCGCCTGTCTCGTATAGATTACGAATTTTCAGCGAGTTGCCTTCTTGGCTAATAAAGGCAATTGTTGAGGAATCTATCGTTATGATTGCATCTCCGGAGCGAACGGTTGTTTTGCCTTTGTTAGCAGCAATGACCACGTCACCTTGCTTTACCGCGACAACACCCGGTTCATTAACGAGTACTCTGGCACCACCGACACACTTAATTGATGTGCCGGCTGTTTCAAATGTGTAGATTTCACTCTTGCTGTCAGCAGGTTTTAAACGTTGGTATTCCAGTCCAGGTGAGTAGCTTATCGGCTGATATGGCGAAACTGTGGGATCTAAATTGCTGTAAACATCGTTGTCTTTGTGCTTCCGTAGTTCATCTTCTGTCGCAGGGAATGCGGCGTTAAGTGCTTGATTAACCGAGTTGTTCAACGTGTCATTGCCAACAAGCGTACCGACTGATGATGCCGGACTGGTATCAAACGGGATAACGGTAGTGGAAATTGTCTGATGTACTGCAGTCGTTGTTGGAATTGTTGTTGCAAAAGACAATGTTGGAGCTGTTGATTGACTTGCCGTTGCATCACTTGGAAGTGGTGGGTCAGCTGTTATGGTGACGTTGCCCCCTAGTGTAATAGCTGATGAGCCTTGTCCGCCTGTGCTGAAGACAACATTTCTGCCCTTAGCATTAATTGTGTTATTTGGTGCAGATGCGTTAATACTATTTTGTCCGAAATAAACAACTCCGCCACCTGACTCATTGACGGTGACATTAGCTGGAACGCTGCCGACAACAGGCATCGCGGGAATTGGTCCGATGACGATATTGACGAAGCCCAATGCCGGATTACCGGTTGTATAGCCAGTCAGGTTGGCGCCGCTGGCAATATCAATGGCGCCTGCGGCCGCATTTGTATTCTGAATGGTGAGATTGCCTTCATTGGCGTACATCGTCACGTTATTGCCTATGCTTATTGTTCCTGTGGCGGCAATTAAGGTGATTGATCCCAGAGATGTATTTATCTGTCCATTAGCACCAATTGTTGCTTGGTTTACATTGAAGGTAATATCTTTCTGCGAATTGATTGTTACGCGTGAACTTATCACCGTTGTTCCTTCGTTGGCGGTCATCGTGACATTGCCACCGGTGAAATTAAGTGTTGCAGTACTGGAGCCGGTACCGCCGCTTATGCCTATTGTGATGTTTTTTGGTGAATCTATATTGATTGCACCACCGGAGCTGGCAATTGTGGAGGAGGTATTAGCTTGCAGGTTCAAGGTAAACGGATTGGGATTTGGAGAATAAATAGTGAGCGCTGTGCCACTTGTTTTGCTGCCTGTAATTGTGTTGTTGCCGCTTAAAAGTAAAGTTGTCGCTTGAACTCTGCCTGCAGTTTGATTGGCGAAGGTAATTGTTTTATTTGCTGCCAGAGTCATGGCGCAGCAGGAGGCACCGATTGTTGCTGTGCCCGATGATCCTGCATCAAGAGTAATTGAGTTGTTAACGGTTAGTCCTGAGTCATAGCCGATAAGGCTAATGTTATTAGCGCCGCTGCCTGTCATCTGCACAGTCCCGGCAGTGCTGCCTGAGATTGTTACACCGCCGCTGCCGGAAATGTTGATTACGCCGGCATTGTTGCTGGATTTGAGCGTCCCCTCTAGTGCAAAGTTGTGATTGCCGCTGACTTCGAGGGTGATGTTGCGATTGGACTGAACAATGACGTTGCTATTTATCGATGTGTTACCGTTGGAACTTTGCATGTATACATTGGCATTGTTCAGATTAAGAGTTGAACTATTAACTCCGGCAGTTTTAGCAAATGCCAGTGAAGTACCTTGAACTACTATCTGACCGGAAGAGACATTGATGTTAGCCGAACCGTTGTCCGGTGTGGTTATCGTCAGCAGATTGCTGCCGCCTGAAGCAAATAGGCTAACTGTATTGGCACTTGTTATGGTTGCTGCATTGCCGAAGATAATATTTTGTCCGTAGAAGGCTAGTGCGCTAGTGCCTGTTATGGTGGTGGTTGTACCAGCACCGAATGTAATTTGATCAGCAATGACATTGACTGTTCCGGAGGCGCCGGCGTTAAAAGTGTAGTTGGAGTTCATTGTCAGAGCAGTTGAAATGCCTTGTACTAGAACAAGAATTGATGCTAAGCCACCGCCGGTTACGGAAATACTTCCTGTTGGTGAGCCGCCCATTACTAAACTGCCATTGCGGCTTGAGATAGTGATGTTGCCATTTGCTGCACTTGAAGTTATTGTGCCGTTGACATTCAAGGCGCCGCCATCTGTATTTACTGTAATGTTGTTATTAGATGAAAGAATGACACGCGTGTCGATAGTAGTATCGGCGCCATTAGAAAATGTCTGTAACTCGTTGTTGACTTGCAATGTTGAATTGCCGGTGCCTGTCGTCTTTGTTATTACCAACGGCTGCGCAGCATATGAGCCAATGAACGCTACACCGCCAGGCAAATCCAAAGTCACGGTTCTGCTATTGGTAAGAGTAATATTTGTGGACAGTTGATCGCCAGTTAAATCTAGATAGCCTGCCGAGTTTGTAAATGTGGCATTACCGCTGAAAGTTATTTGAGTAGCAATAACTTGACCATAAGCACTGCCGGTTATCGTCTGCGCGGTGTTGTTGTTAAATGCAACTGAGCCTCCGGAAGCTGTTGATTGCAATTGCACGTAAGTATCTACATCAGCATTGTATGTCAGTGATGCAGCAACTGTCAGCGCATTGGCGCCTTGTGCCTGAACTGTTATGTATTTACTGCCACTGCCGGTGACTGCCAAGATGCCGGTGCCGGCAAGAGTTAGATTGGTTGTACTTTGAATGAGCAAGTTGGCAGCAGCTTTGTTCGTTGTAATCGTTCCGTTTACTGTTGCTGTATTGCCGCCATTGACGTTTACTTCAATGTTGCTGTCGGCAGATAAGATAACGCCGGCGTTGATGGCTGTGTTGGCAGCCGACACTGTTTTAACAAGTCCGGAGCCGCCTGTTGACAGGATAAGGATGGCGTCGGCTCCAGTAGTTTTTGAAAATGTCAGTGTGCCGTCAGTTAGTGGCGTGAAAAGAATCGTGCCACCAGCAGTCGATATGCCGCCTGTTGTCGTGCCTGCCTGAGTTCTTACTAGAAGGTTATTGCCGGCGGTACCCGAATCGAAAGTGATGTTGGAGGATCCTGTTGCAACAAGAGCAGCACCGTCACCCAAGAAGCGAAAATTCTGTGCGCTCACCAAGATCGAAGCACCTGATTGCACAGTTTGTATTGTCCCTGATGCAATTGAAATAATGCCGCCGGCTGTTTGTGATTTGAATATTGCTGAGCCTGCTGCACCTGGATCCATGGTTGTATTACCAATGAAGGCTAGACTATTTGCGCCATTAGCAATTAATTGAATTGTGCCTGAAGCGCCGCCGGTGAAGGCGATAGTACCTGTTCCGGCTATGTTTAAATCAGTTGTACTCTGCGCAACAATAGAACCCGATGATTTGGAGGAATTGATTGTTCCGTTTAAGTTGAGGTTATTGTTGCCATTGATGTTCATTTGAATGTTGCTGTCGGAGGCAAAGGTAACCAAACTGTTTATGTTTTGATCTGTATTGTTGCTTGTAATAACCGTGCCAAGACCTTGCGTATTGAAGTTAAGTGTCGTAGCGGCAGTGCTCGATTTGTCGAACGTAATTTGTCTTGTGTTAGTTGTTTGTATTTGAATATCTGCTCCATTTGTTTGAATGGTTGCTGATCCTCCGGATGGTCCCTGCACAACTAGAGTTGCTCCAGCAGCACCGTTGTCGATGGTGATTGCAGTGCCAGTTGAGCTTTGGCTTTGTATGAGCGCGCCATCGCCGAGAACTACCGTGCGAGAACTTACGGTAAGAGTACCGCTGGCTATATTCTGCGTAGTGGATGCACCAAAAGTGAGCGGGCTGCCTGTCGTTATTGCAGAAATGGTTGTGGAACCGGCAATTCCTGGATCGTAAGTCCATGAGCCATTTATCGTCAGTGAGTGAGTGTTGCCGGTTGTTTGAATGAGGATTGAACTAACTCCAGTTCCTGTTGATGTTATTGAACCATTGCCGGTCAATGTCATTGTGTTGGCATTTTGAATGGTAATTGTGCCGTTATTTTGTGAGGTTGTAATCAAGCCACCGTTATTAACTGCTCCTGTTGTAATTGAGAGATTGCCTCCGGCTGAAGCCACAATACCTGAGCTGCCTACAACCAGACCTGAACCGGTACCGATTGCAGTAATAGCCAAATTGCCACTTGCTGACTGAATGGTGCCATTGGCGGCAATAGTTAAGTTATTGCCGGAGGCGGTGAGTGCACCAGATGATCCCGATTGGAAATTCAAGGAGCCGTTAATTGTTACGTTGCCGGTGGAGGTAACCGTATTGGTAGTGGTGACATTTTCAGTAACCCCTAATGGAATATTGATGTTGGTGAAAGTCGTCGATGTGCCGCCAGCAGCTGTAATTAACGGATAATTGGAATCTGCAAGCGTGAATATGCCGGATACTTGCGTGCCGGTGCCGCCTGCATTGAGAGTGACATCTTGCGAGCTTGTTGTTGAAACTTGAACTGCTGCTACCCACTGAGCAGGTGTCACTGCTTGAGCCGGAGCAACGGTCATGAAGGAGTTACCATTGTATATAACGACCAAGTTGCCAGCGAAAGTGCGTGGTGTTGAAGTGCTATTCACCGGATTTGGAGTATTGATGCCGTTAATTGAAAGCGTCGAACCCGCTTTAGTTCCCAGCTGGGCAGCAGCTCCGTTGCCACCGGGCACAGGTGTTGTGCCGACCGTAAATGTGCCACCGGTGAAAGCAACCATGGAAACTGTTGAAGTTGTAGTCAGATCCAAGTTAGTGCTGTACTGAGTCAGTGTCGATGTTCCTGGCGCTACGATTGTCATGGAAGAGCCGCCGAAAGCGTTATAGCCGCCGGTACCGCCAAAGAGGCTTGTGCCTGTTGCTGACAAATTAACTGTCTTGCCGTACATAATTATGTCGGCATTTGTAGCGGTAATAGTATTAGCTGCCGAGCCACCGGCTGCTGCTGCCACATAACCGGTTACTGCCAGAGAGCCAACAGCCATCAATTGAATACTGTGTCCCGATGTTCCTGTTGGTTGTCCAACGCTGCCACCGCTACCGCCCGTACCGGCTATGCCACCGGAGGCGTCTACATTGCCGGTTATAGAGATGGATTTTTTCTGGCTCTCGATATCGATTTTGCCTCCGGCACCGCCGTTACCGTTGCTACCGCTGACCGCTCCGTTGCCGCCAGTACCGCCTGTTGCAGTGATAGTACCTAGATTTACATTGTCTCCTGTTGAAATAATCATCGCTGTGGCGCCTGCGCCGGCGGCTCCACCGGTGCCGTTGCCGCCGCCAATTTTGCTGCCGCCGTTGCCACCGTTGGCACTTATTGCATTAAGGGAAATAGTGCCACTTGCTGCAACTGTTATGTTGCCGCCGGTCGCACCTTGACCGCCTGTACCGCCGGAGCTGCTGGCTGTGCCACCATTACCGCCGTTAGCTGTGAGTGAGAGATTTGGTAGCGTGATGACGCCTGATGTTGAAGTGAGTCCGGCTGTAAGTGTTATTGCTCCGCCTGCATTGCCTGTACCGCCTGAAGATGTTCCATTAGTGCCGTTAACGCCGGATGTATTGTAAGTTACTGCTGAAACATTTCCTGGAGCTACTATATTGGTGCCGGCGGAAACAGTTAAACTGCCACCGCTTGCTGTAACAGAGCCTGCCGACAATATGCCGGAGAGATCGACTGCGCCGTTGGTCGATGTTAGGGATAAGTTGTTGATTGCAGCAAAACTGTTAACGGTAGTTAGGTTTTGATTGGTTACAAGGCTGAATGTATTGCCGGCTGAGTTTTGTATCGTGCTGCCGATTGTTGTATTTTGTAAATTGACATTTGAGTTACTGGTATCAGTTATGTATACAGATCCTGATTGAGCATTAGCTGTAATATTCGTTGCACTGGTTGTGATACGGTTGCTGGTTGTACCGATGTCGCCACTGACACTGGCACGCAGAACTAGAGTGCCGGCTGCGATTCCTGTTGGTCCGGAGAAGGCGATGGCAGTGGTACCGGCACCGGCTGCGTTAGTGTCTATTACATAAAATGTACCGGAAGAACTGGCGGCATTGGAAAAGCCGTTGTTGTCTTGCAGTGTTACGCGTGCGCTGTCGGTTATATAAGAAGAACCATTTGTAGCTTGTGCGGTCAAAAGACCGGTATTTACAGCAACCAGTGAAGAGGTTGAACCAATGCTGCCGTTTGTGGAAGCAAGAATGACATTGTTGCCGGTAATAGTTTGAGAACCACCGGTTAAGATGTTGCCGCTTGTAGCAGTTGCTCTAAATTGGAATCTACCGTTGGATGTGTTGGCGCCGGAATTGTTTATTGTGATATTTCCGGTTGACAAAGAGTCATTGACGTAAACAGAACCGTTAGGTGCATTGAGAGCGACTGTACCTGCGATAATTGCTATGGGTGTTGCTGATGTGCCAACATCACCACTGGTACTGGCATTGAGAATTACAGTTGCGGCACTAATTGTTGTTGGTCCGCTAAATGCAATTGCAGTATTGCCGGAGCCGGCCGCATTTGTATCAGTTATGGAGAAGGTGCCGCTTGATGTTGAGGCTCCGTTGGTGAAGGCGCCATTGTCCTGCAAGATGACCTTGGCGCTATCGGTTATATAGACGTTGCCACTTGAAGCAGAAGCTGTCAGCAGCCCTGTGTTCACAGCTACAGTGGAACCGGATGTACCGATACTGCCGCTAGTGGATGTTATAACAAGTGTCTTGCCGCTAATTGTTTGTGAAGCACCTGTGAGCAGGTTGCCGCTTGTTGCAGTGACTTGGAATTGGAATGTGCCTGTTGATGTATTGACTCCTGAGTTGTTAAGTGTGATGTTGCCGCTGGATAATTGATCATTGGCATAGACAGAGCCGTTGGCTGCGTTCAATGCCAGATTAGACAAACTTACTTTCAGCGGAGATCCGGATGAGCCAATACTATTTGCTGTCGAAGTCAGGCTTACTGTTGTAGTTTGCGTGCTGGTTATCAATCCGGAGGCACCGGTTGTAATGTTGCCCGCAGCATTGATACCACCGGAAGATGATCCCGAAGTGGCATTGAAGCTAAGCGTGCCGTTAATAGTAATTGGACCAACTGTGGGTCCGTTTG
Source organism: Candidatus Obscuribacterales bacterium (assembly GCA_019744775.1). Taxonomy (NCBI): domain Bacteria; kingdom Bacillati; phylum Candidatus Melainabacteria; order Candidatus Obscuribacterales; species Candidatus Obscuribacterales bacterium. The sequence goes on along the minus strand of JAIETZ010000006.1, from coordinate 65,186 downwards.
CCGGAATGACGGTAGTTGTTGTGACGTTGGCTGTAACTGATGCTGGAATAACTAAGGTTGAGAAGTTGCCGCCATTGTCGCCTGCCGTTGGAAAATTGACTGAGGCTATCTCAAAGCTTCCGCCTGTTGCAATCGGGGTGTTTGTTGTATCAACTATCAGTGTCTGAGTGCCGGCATATAGGTTTTGGATGACGGCAATACGTTTTGCCGCAGTCATAGTGCTTGCTGAAGTTACTGAGCGCACGGTGTTGCCACTGTCGCGGTAAAGCAGCCCGGCAGAACCACCCGTAAATGTCTGTGGTGAGGTATCGAGGATATTATGAGCGGTTGGATGTCCGCTGTTAGGAGCCGTATTGATGGTAATGGTGTCACTGGTACCGTTGATGCGGCTGGCGATTTGACCTTTGCTGCCACTTGAACCCATTGCAAAGGTTGCACTCGTGTTGTTGCCGCTAAAACCCACAGTAGAAATACCATTGGTGACGGTGTTTGTTGAACTGAGATCACTGGCAGAAGCATAGTTCTGACCGATGGTGGCACCGGGTGATGTGATATTGACCGAGGAGCCACCGAAGATACTGTAATTTGTTCCACTTATATTTGTCGTGCCGTTTATGGCTACAGCATTGCCTGCTAATGTAATAGCACCTGCACCGGAGGTTAAGGCGCTGCGGCTTGTGCCACCTGCTTGAGCAAGAATATAACCACTTATAAAGATAGGACTGCCGGGAGAGGCAAAACCCTGTGAAGCAAAATTGCTGTTAGCTCTGACTGTAATCGCTCCCGGTTGACCAACTGTTGGTCCATTGCCGCCGGAGGTATTTAGATTGCCTGAGACTGTGACAGCGCCGTAGTTTGTTGTTTGAATGGACATGGCTCCGCCGGCTGCACCGTTGCCTTGAGTCGAGCCTGTGCCCCCGGTGCCACCGGCTGTGCTGACATTGCCTGTGATTGTTATAGGTCCTGCCGTATCGGTAATTGTAACTGAGCCTCCCTGTCCGCCGGTACCACCTGTGCGTGATGAATTTGTACCTCCGGTACCTCCGGCTGTTGAAACGCTGCCGGCAAGTGAAACAATGCCGTTGGCATTTAAGGATAAGCTGCCACCGGCACCACCGACACCTCCATTGAAGCTGGAAGAAGTTGATGTGCCACCAAGTCCGCCCGCTAGATTAATGGCGCCGGCGACTGTGACGTTTTGTCCGGCAGTTAAACTTATTGCTCCGCCTGCACCACCTGCGCCACCCACGGCGCTGGTGGTGGAAGCACCGCTGCCGCCGACAGCAGTAATGCCACCTAGGCTGATTGATCCTGATGAAGCAGATACCGTTAAGCCGGCTGCTGCTCCACCGGCGGCTCCATTTGTTTGTCCGCTTCTATCTACTCCTGAGAGATTGAGAGTACCTGCAATGGAAACATCACCACTGGTGGCTGTTATTTGGACAGCTTGACCGGTCGTGCCTCCATAGATTGAAACATCAGAATAAGGTGAACTGGTGAAGCCTGTGGATCCCCCTGTTGAACCAGGATAAAAGCTTGAAACAGTGCCTGTTAAAGACACGCTGCCACCGGAGATGGTGATATTACCGTTGGTGGAACCGGCGGCTCCCCCCATATTTCCTTGTCCTGCTTGCCCTACTTGATTGGCAGTTGCATTTGTACCGACGCCACCTACGCCAAAGACACCGCCTGTTCGGCTGGCGTTAGGAGTAGTATCAAAACTGTTGCCGCCTTGTCCGACCGAACCGTTCGTTACGCCGGCACTTCCTTGCGGGTTTTTTGAAACGCCGCCGGAAACGGCGCTGCCGCCTGAGGCGCTTCCCCAGTTGGATGTGCCGCCGCCGCCGAAGAGACCGCCGCCTGCACTGCCGCCGTCGGCGCCGCCGCCGCCACCACCGAAACTGGCACCACCGCCACCACCGCAGCAAGAGGCGCTGCTGCCATTGCCGCCGCCTCCGGCTGCTGCCAACACAGGACCGGTAATTTGGACAACTCCAGCTCCATTGATACTAATATTTCCTGCTGCACCACCGGTGCCACCTGTAGCCGTGCCACCGGAATTTCCCGTGCCACCGCCACCGCCGCCTGAAGTATTGATATCACCTGTCAAAGTGATAGCACCGGCGGTGGAAGTTAGTGATACGGCAGCTCCTGCGCCCCCATTGCCGCCTTGTGTGCCGATAACTCCGCTGCTACCGTTATTGCCACCTTCACCGCCTGCACCAAATGCTCGTAAGTAACCGGCACTTATGCCGCCAGGGGCGGTAAGTGTAATTGTTCCTGCAGAGCCACCGGCTTGGGCTCCTGCTGAGCTTCCTGAAATTGTGCCGGAATTATAGCCACCTGTACCTGTAGCACCGCCCGATGTATTGATGAAGCCGCTGCTTATGCTGGAGCTGTCACCTGTCGTCACCAGGCTGACTGCTGCGCCGGCGCCACCGGCGCCGCCGTAATAAGCGCTGCCGCTGGTACCGGTGAAGCTTCCCCCGGTGCCCCCATAGGCACTAATATTGCCCACCGAAATATTGCCGCCGGCATTGAATGTGACGCTCCCTGCTGCACCACCGGCGCCACCATCAGCTGCCGTGTTGCTAGTGCCCGTGCCACCGATTGTGGCAATTGCGCCCGTGGTGATGGAGGTGCCGGCTGTAATGTTGATGGCTCCGCCTGCGCGGCCGCTTGTACTGGTTGAGCCAATGGTAGTTAAGGCACCGGTAGTAACAGAGGCAGCTGTCGTGCTGCCGGCTGTGAAGCCTCCTGTGAGGGTGCCGTTGGTGAGTGATGTGCTGCTATTGGTGCTTGGAGCGGCAGTTCTAAGTGTAATAGCGCCACCATTTGAACCTGAGCCACCACCTGTGTTAATAGCACTTGTGGTAATACCGGCGCCTGAAGTTGCTCCGGCTATCATTGTCACGCTGCCATTGAAGCCAGTACCACTGCCGGCTGTTGATATAGATTGCTGAACACTTATCGTGCCTGGTGTGAGAGCAGAACCGGCACCGGATCCACTAAAAGCAACCATGGTTAAGTTGCCACCGCTGGTTGTGATGGTGTTACCTGACCCTGTTAAGTTAATAGCCCCGCCTGTTGTCGAACCGGAACCGGAGGCAATGGTTACTGTGTTGGCAGTATTGTTGTTGATTTGAGTATTTGCTAATGGTGTTGGTCCGGTAATATTTGCCCCGGCAATAAATATAAGCGTACCGTTAGTTGAAGTACTGGCAATTGTTGAGATATTACCGCTGACGGTTATGTCCTGCCGGGCGGCAAAAGCCAGGTTCTGTCCGGAAGTTGTCGATACAGGACCGGTTACTGTAATGGAACCTAGAGTGTTGTAGTAGGTTGGATCGCCTGTAATAATCAGCGAGCCTAAAAGTAAATTGTCAGTTGCAGCCTGGACATGGGCGCAACCGGCATTAATATTGACCGTTCCTAAAATGTCGTTGACGTTAACATCGACAATGCCATCTCCGGAATAAATATTTAGTTCTCTGGATAGAAAATCACCACCATGAAGAATGGTATTCATAGCGCCGAGGTAACTTAAGTCTCGAGCGTTGATTATGCCGTTCAATGCCGACAATTGACCATTGACATTGTTCAGGATTAAATCTGTAGAGAGTTTTGAGGCGAGATTGATGTTGCCTTGCATAGCCGAAATTATGCCGCTATTCACAATATTGCTTGCTGTTAGGTTAACAGTGTTGACTGCTGTTAACATGGCTGCCAAATTTGCTTGCGTGGCGGCATTCGTGATGGTGCCGCCTGCTGTCATTGATAGGTTGCCGGCGCTGGAAATCATTCCGGCATTAACTATGTTGTTTACTGCTGTTAGATTGAGGCTGAAATTACTGACCAGATTCGCCAGGTTTAGTGAGAGCCCAGGGATACCACCTTGCGGAATGACTGAAGTAATTAAGCCGCCGGCATTGTTATAGATGTTATTGGCGTTAATGGAGCCGATGTTTACGTTGGGGTTGGTTGAATAGGCGTAAATTGAACCATTGTTTGTCAGGTTGCCGGGCAGCGTCAATCCACCTGTTAGGGAGCCGAAGTCAATAGCAACGGTTTGTTGTGGGTTGATCACTAGATCAGCTAATTGCCCAAGCGAAGTATGGTCCAGCACTACAGGAGCAGGGGTGCTTTGGGCAGCAGCTCCATCAACAGGTGCCTCTTGAGCTTGAAGCGGCAGAGGCAGATAATTGAACGTCAGCAAAAATGCCAGGGGTAGTGCTAGTAGGGATTTCTTCATTGGGATTCCGGGCACAGGGGACTGAGTAAGTCAGGGTGCTATATAGAAGTGACAGAACTTTCTTTCATAGGTTCTGTGAGAATTATATATTTAACTTGTGAAGTTTTTGTAGAACTGCAAGATGTAATTCGCAACTGGTATTTTGCAATTAAGCTCTTGTGCATTTGAGAGCGTTTACAACTAACCAGTGCTTTTAAGCACGATTAAGTGGGTGCAGAATGAAACTATTTCTGGATAGCACTTTGATATGGACCATGCTTGGCTGTGGACAGCATTAAGCAAGCAGCTGTCTTGAGAATGCAATTAGCGAGCGCGCGATCATCCCGATCGTGGCTTAACACCAACTGATTGACGGTGGCATTGTTTTCCAAAAGCGACACCAGGGAAATTTCGCTGTGCGTTATGCGACAAGAGATGTGGAGGTTGTGTGATTTGATATTACGGCGACCAAGCTTGTCGCTTTGCATAGCTTCTGCAATAGTGTCTTCGTCAGGTGCAATAATTAGTTCTTCACCGACACCCAAACTTACTGTGCCACCGGCAGTCTCAACCTGAACGGACGAAGGACTTTTGTCGTAAATATTGGCGACCTTAAGTACGTTGTTTTCAAAACTAACAACTACGGTTGCTTGAGCGTTGACCCTGACCGTATAGGAACCGGCGGCGATTTGCTGTTTGCCTCTTGTAGTTGCTATGAGAGCTTCACCTGATTTGAGAGTGACCACTGTCGGTTGTTTTATACTGACCCTGGCTCCGTTGGTGCATTTAATAAATGCGTTGTCTGTTTCCAGAGTGTAAAGTCCATTGGCGTGAGTTGCCGGCACGAATCGTTTGTTGCGCACAACAGATGGGCTATAGCTAATTGGTTCGTATGGGTTGTTGTCGTCATTATCATCATCGTTGTCTTGTGTCGGCTTATGCAAAACACCGGACTGAGTAAGTGCCTGTCTTACGTAGTTGTTTATTGTGTCGTCGCCCACGGCTGATTGCACGGTGGATGAAGGACTGGTATCAAATGGAATGACGGTGGTGGCGATACTGTGCGAGTTGAGATTGGTTGAATCGGCAGGTAGAAAGGTATTTAGGTTGGTGAAAGCAAATTGTTTGGAGGAGCTGGTTGTATCCGATGCGACAAACTCAGGAGGATCAGCTGTTATGGTCACGTTGCCGCCAAGAGTAATTGCCGATGCTCCTTGTCCGCCTGTGTTGAAGACCACATTGCGTCCTTTAGCATTTATCGTGTTATTCGGTGCGGCAGCATTAATGCTGTTTGTGCCGAAGTAGACAATGCCGCCTCCTGATTCGTTGACGATGACATTGGCGGGCACCGAGCCGACAGTGGGCATGCTTGGTATTGGTCCAACGACAATATTGACAAAGCCTAAGCCTGGATTGCTGAGTGTAAAGCCGGTCAGGTTGGCACCGCTGGCGATATTAATTGTGCCGCCCGATGTATCGGTATTTTGGATGGTCAAGTTGCCTTCATTGGCATACATGGTGACATTATTGCCGATACTGATAGTGCCTGTGGCGGCAATCAGAGTTATCGAGCCGAGGGAAGTGTTTATTTGTCCGCTGGAGCCCACGGTAATTTGATTTACATTGAATGTTATGTTGTTTTGGGAGTTGATTATCACTCGGGAGCTGATGACGGTTGTTCCTTGGTTGGAAGTAATGGTTGCCGGACCGCCTGTGAAGTTAAGTGTTGCCGTGTCTGTTGGTGTGCCGCCGCTAATGCCGATGGTGACATTTTTGGGAGAAAACACATTTATTGAGCCGCCGCCTGTGGCAAATGTTGAAGAGGTTGTCGCCTGCAGGTTCAAGGTAAATGGATTCGGGTTGGATGAAAATATGTTGAGAGCGGTGCCGGATGTTTTGGAGCCAGTGATTGTGTTATTTCCGGATAATAGAAGTGTTGTTGCCTGCACGTTGCCTTGAGTCGAATTGGCAAAGTTAATGGTTTTGCCGGCTGCCATTGTCATCGAGCCTACGGCTGCACCAATGAGGGCTGTGCCTGCTGCGCCGGCATCTAGAATTAGTGAATTGTTGAGAGTCAGACCGCTATCAAAGCCGATTACTCTTATTGAATTGGCGCCTGAGCCTGATACTTTGATGGTGCCTGTGGATGAGCCGGCGATGGTCATGCCTGCGGTTCCGGAGATGTCGATTAGTCCCCCATTTTTGGTTGACTCAAGAGTACCGTTAATGTTGAAGCTGACACCATTGTTGGCTTGCAGAGTTATATCGTTGTTTGATCTCACAGTGACACTGGGATTTATCGTGACATTGCCACCAACGGATTGAATATAAGTAGGAGAGTTGTTTAGGTTGAGAAAGGTTGTGTTGCCACCGGATGATTTGGCAAAGACAATGCTTTGTCCTTGAAATACGATTTGACCGGAACTGGAAACAATCTGCGCTGAAGTTGCATCAGGAGATGTAATTGTCAGCGTATTTGAGCCTCCTGAGGCAAAGAAGGAAACTGAATTGGTGCCGGATATGACTGCACCGCCATTGAGATTGACGTTTTGCCCGAAAAAAGCCAGAGGACTGCTTGTTGATGACGCCGTGATGCTCGTGTTCATGCTGAGAGTATCGGCAATGAAGGTGACACTACCATCGGTGCCGGCATTGAATGATTGAGAACCGTTTATAGCCAAGGTATGACCTATGCCGCCTGCTTGTACAAGTATGACTGAGCCGCCACCACCTGTGGCGGTAATTCCTTGCGGTGTGCCGGCCAGAGTTGTGTTGGCATCAAGACTGCCTAATGCTATTGTTCCGCCGACAGCAGACGTTGTTATTGTGCCATTGGTGGTCAGCATGCCGCCGTCGACACTGACGGTGATGTTGTTGTTTGAAGAAAGAATTACTCCTGCGGCGATTGTTGTGTTTGCTCCATAGGAGAATGTTTGCACTTCATTGTTGATTTGCAATGTTGCTGAATTGGCACCGGCTGTCTTATTGATCACAAGTGCTTGTGATGCGTATGAGCCGATGAAGGTAACACCGCCGGATACATTCAATGTGACGTTTGTATTGTTGGTCAAAGTGATGCTCGTGGAGAGCTGATCGCCGGTTAGATCTAGGTAGCCACCGGAATTATTAACAGTGGCTGCGCCGTTAAAGGTTATTTGCGGTGCTATCAACTGACCATAAGCGCTGCCGTTGATTGTTTGTGTTGTGCCGCTACCAACAATTACCGAGCCGCCGGATGCTTTCGATTGCAGCTGCACAAAGGTGTTGAAGTCGGCATTATAGGTGAGTGATGCGGACACAGTCAGCGGATTAGCCCCTTGCGCTTGAACCGTAATGTAACTGCTGCCGCCACCGGTTACCGACAGGCTGCCGGTGCCTGCCAGCGTCAAGGATGTTGAACTTTGTATGAGCAAGTTGGCGCTTGCCATGCTGGTTGTCAGTCCACCATTAATGGTGGCACTGTTGCCGCCGTTGACGTTCATGGTTACATTGCTGTCCGTCTGCACAAGCGTGAGAGCATTGATGGTGGTATTGGCATTTGTTGTCATTGTGACACTGCCAAGTCCTTGTGTGTTCAAGTTAAGTGTGCCCAAAGTAGTGGCGCTCTTGTCGAATGTAAGCGTCTGATTAAACGACGGACTGATGCTTATGTTGGCACCCTGAGTGCCTATCGTGGCAGATGAGCCGGATGGTGCTATAAGGATGACCGGCGCGGACAGTGTTCCGTTATTGACGGTAATTCCTGTGCCCGAGGTTTTGAGACTGGCGATTTGCGAGCCGGCTCCCATGGCGAGCTGCGGTGCACTTACTGTCAAAGCGCTGCCGCCGGCAATTGTTTGAGTAGTGCCGGCGCCTACATTTATAGAAGCTCCGGATATCTGTGCTCTCAAGGTGACTGTACCGGAAGAGCCGGCATTGAATGTCCAGTTGCCGTTCATGTTGATGGCGGCGGCACTTGTCGTTTGCACAACTATAGAAGGAATACCACTACCGGTTTGCGTGATTAGCCCGGATCCGGTCAGGGTAAGCGCGCCGGAATTCTGCACACTGGTTATGCCGTTGGCGTTTGACGAGGTTATTAGTCCGTTGTTGTTGATAGTTGGTGATTGCACGGTAACATTGCCGCTGGTGGCACTTATCGTACCTGTGCTTGTGATTACTAAACTTGAGCCACTGCCGGTTGCCGACACGGTCAGTGGACCTGAGGCTGTGGTGATTGTGCCATTGGCTGTGATTATTGCGCCGGTTCCAGTAGCGCTTAAAGTGCCGGATGAGCCGGCCTGGTAATTGAGAATGCCGTTAATGGTTACGTTGCCGGATGAGGTAACGGCGTTGTTGGCGCTGGTGGCTGTGACAAAGGCAGTCACGCCTTCCGGTACGTAGATGTTGGTGAAAGTGTTGGTTGTGCCGCCGGCAGGTGTGATCAGTGGGTAGTTGGCGTCAGACAATGTGAAACTGTTGGCAATTGCGTCTCCGGCGCCATTTGGATTGAGCGTGACAATCTGTGTGCTGGCTGCGGCAACCTGAACGGCTGCTACCCACTGAGCAGGCGTGACATTTTGCGAAGGTGAAATTGAAAGGAAGTCATTGCCGTTGTAGATGACGACAAGATTGCCTTGAAAGCTGCGCACAGGCGAACTGCCGTTTACCGGATTGGCTGCGTTGGTGCCATTTATAGAGAGGATGCCGCCTGATTTTGTGCCTAGAGCAAAGGCAGCGCCCATGCTATTGGCCAGCGGAGTGGTGCCTACGACAAAAGCTTGTCCGGTGAAAGTTACCATGGGCACAGTGCCGGCATTTGCAGACAGATCACCGTTGGAACTGTACTGTGTCAAACTGGATATGACGCCGGGAGAAATGATGGTCATACCTGAGCCGCCATAGGCATTGTAGCCGCCTGCTCCTCCAAATAAGGCTGTGCCGGTGGCAGGAAGCGCTACTGTTTTGCCGAGCAATGTGATGTTGGCATTGATGGCCGTTATCACGTTGGCACTTGATCCGCCGGCAGAAGCGGCCACGTAGCCGCTTATGGAGACAGCCCCGACACCTGCTATTAATATGCTCTCGTCGTCAGCGTTGCCTGCCGGTTGTCCAGGTGTACCGTTGCCACCTGCTCCTGTGCCGCTTAATCCGCCTGAGCTGTCCACGTTGCCCGTGATGGTGACACCGGATGCGTGACTTTCAACAGCTATATTGCCGCCGAGATTTCCATTGCCGCCAATTCCGGCAGTGCCTGAGGCGTTACCGCCTGCACCGCCGAGGGCCGTTACCGTGCCTGAAGTGACTGTGCTTGAGGCACTTACTAAACTTAGCGTGCCGCCTAGCCCGCCTGCTCCGCCTTTACCTGTGGTGGCACTAGTTTCACTGCCGCCTGTGCCGCCATTGGTGCTGGCTGATGTAACTGTCAAGCCGGCTGTGGCTGTTATAGTCACGTCGCCGCCTGCTCCGCCTACGCCGCCTGTTTGTCCGGCAGTAGTTTGACTGCCGCCATTACCGCCGTTGGCTTGAATGGCACCTACCGACAAGGTGCCTGTGCTACTGGTAATAATTACGTCGCCGCCTGCGCCGCCTATGCCACCAGTTGAACCGGTCAGATTCTGCATTGACTGACCGCCTACTCCTCCATTGTTTGTAATTGCGCCTATGGAAGAATTGCCCGCTGCTGAAATTGTGAGGACACCGCCTAAGCCGCCTATGCCGCCACTAGCTGCCGATGATGCGCCGCCGGTGCCGCCATTGAGAGTGATTGCGCCTGTTGTTATTGCTTTACCGTTTATGGTTACGTTGCCGCCTTGGAAGCCTGCCGTGCCGGTGGCGCCGCTTGTTCCATTGGCACCGGTTGTCGTAAGAGCGGCTGTTGTTATGTTGCCGTTGTTTGTGGTGCCTGCTGTAGCGGTTAAATTGATATTGCCTGTGCCACCACCACTTGTAAGTGAAATATTTGGTATGTTGATAATTCCTCCGGCACTGGTTGTGCCGGCAGTTAAGGTAAACGATCCGCCGTTAGCCCCGGAGCTGCTGTTATTGATAGTTACAGGAGTGGAGTTGCTCGGAGCAATGATATTGGTTCCGGCTGTGATTATAAAATTGCCGCCATTGGTGTTAACCGTACCTGATGATACTGTGCCGGAAAGATCAACTGAACCATTGGTCGATGTGAGCGTGACGTTTTTAATTGTGCTGAAAGCATTTACAGTCGTCAGGTTTTGGGATGTAGTTAGGCTGAAAGTATTGCTTGCTGAGTTTTGTACCGTGCCGTTGACGTTGGTGCTTTGCAGATTGACATTGCCGCTACTTGTATTGTTAAGGTAGACGGAGCCTGATGCGGCGTTGGCAGTCAGGTTGCCGGCTGTGGTGACAATCGGTGTGCCTGACGAGCCGATGTCACCTGAAACTGTGGCTCTTAAGACAAGCGTTCCGGCTGAGATAGCAGTCGGTCCGGCAAAGGAAATTGCAGCCACCCCGGCACCGGCATTATTTGTGCTGGCAAGGTAAAAGATACCTGAGCTGCTGACGCCATTTCCTAAAGAGCAGCAATCCTGCAAGGTTACCTTGGCGCTGTCTGTTATGAAGGATGAACCGTTGGGTGCATAGCTGGAAAGAATAGGCGTGTTGACGGCAGTAGGTGAGGCAGCTGTTCCTATATTGCCGTTACTTGATGACAAACCGATTCTATTTGCTGAAATAGTATTGCCGACGGCAGTTAATATATTGCCTGTCGTTATTGTCGCCGTAAAGCAGAATGAACCTGTTGAGGCATTAGCACTGGAATTGTTTAGCGTAATGTCTCCGGAGGCAAGTTGATTGTTTGCAAAAACTGAACCATTGGCAGCATTGAGCGCCAGATTGGACAGACTCACGGCAAGCGGTGTTGCCAATGAGCCGATGCTGTTGGCTGTTGAGGTCAAGCTTACCGTGCCTGTCTGAGAGCTTGTTATTAAGCCGGCACCGGAGGTTGTGATATTGCCGGCAGCATTAATGCCGCCGGATGAACCACCGGAGATGGCGTTGAAACTCAACGTACCGTTAACGGTAATTGGTCCGATAGTGGAACCGTTGGCAGGAATGAGGGTTGTAGTAGTTACGTTGGCTGTAACGCCGGCAGGAATTATTAGTGTTGAGAAATTGCCGCCGTTATCCGTAGCTGTTGGGAAGTTGACTGCGGCAATGTTGAAGCTGCCGCCAATAGCTATAGGCGTGGCACTACCGTCGACAATCAGTGTTTGGGTGCCCAAGTATTGTGTTTGAATAAGTGCTACCAGTTCTGCTGCCGTGATCGAGCTTGAGGCGTTGACTGTATGCGTAACATTATTGTTGTCTTTGTAAATAAAGGCTACTGTGCCGCCTGTGAAGACTTGCGGTGAAGAGTCAAGAATGTTGTGGGCCGCCGGGTGTCCGCCATTGGGTGCCGTGTTGATTGTGATTGTATCGGCTGTGCCGTTGATGCGGCTGGCTATATTGCCCTTACTGCCGCTGGTGCCCAAAGTAAATGTTGCACTCGGGTTATTGGCGCTGAAACCGGTTGCCGTAATCGGATTAGCGATGATGTTGGTGGAACCTAGATTACTAGCTGAGGCGTAGTTTTGCGGTAGATTAGCTCCGGGCGAATTGATGGTTATGCTGGAGCCGCCATAAATGCTGTAATTGGTACCACTTATATTTATGGGTGTGCCGTAAATTGCAACAGCATTGCCGGAAAGATTTATTGCTCCGGCTCCTGCAGTTAGGGCGCTGCGGCTTGTACCACCTGCCTGCGCCAATATATAACCGTTTATACCGACCGGACTAGCCGGACCACCTAAGCCGAGACCGGCATAGTTGGTGTTGGCACTGACAGTAATTGCTCCAGGTTGTCCAACTGTTGGTCCTGTGCCACCGGAGGAAGTGAGATTGCCTGTTATGGCAATAGAGCCTAGATTGGTGGTTGTAATCGACTGGGCACCGCCGGTGCCACCATTGCCTTGAGTTGTTCCCGTGCCGCCATTAGCTCCTGTTGTGGTGATATTTCCCGTTGTGCTTACTGCTCCGGATGCGCTGGTCACGGTAAGCGAGCCGCCGTTGCCACCCTTGCCGCCTATACCGACAGAACCACTTGAGCCGTTACCGCCGACGCTGCCGCTTGCCGAAAGTGCCCCTAAAGTAATTGTGCCGCTGTTTGTTGAATTGATGGTAACGGACCCTGCATTGCCGCCTAATCCACCGGTGCCTCCTGAGGCATTGGTGTTGTTGCCGCCTGTGCCGCCATTGCTGGTAATTGCCGATAGCGTTATCGAGCCGGGAGTGCTTATGCTTATCGTGCCGCCTGCTCCACCCTGACCGCCTGTGCCGCCTGCACTGCTGGCTGTGCCACCATTGCTGCCGGTTGCTACTAAGGAAAGATTGGGAAGATTTATGGTGCCTGTACCGGACCCTGTTCCGGCGGTAAGTGTAATTGCACCGCCAATGGTGCCGTTGCCACCTGTCGATGTGCCGTTGGATCCATTGGTGCCTGTGGTGTTGAGCGTAGTTGGAGTTATATCTCCCGGGGCAAGGATATCTGTGCCTGCGCTTACCGTAAATGAACCACCATTGGTTGAGATAGTGCCGGATGATAAGGTGCCTGTCAAATCTACAGCGGCGTTAGTTGAAGTAAGTGCGACGCTTCTTATAGAGCTGAAGGCATTGACCGTAGTCAGGCTTTGGGATGTCGTAAGACTGAAAACGACGCTGGCGGAATTTTGAATTACGCCGTTGACGTTGGTGTTTTGCAGGTTTACGTTGGCCGAACTTGTATCGTTAATGTAGACGGATCCGGCTACGGCGTTTGCTGTTATATTGCCGGCGGTAGTGACAATTGGTGTGCCGGCAGAGCCTATGTCACCGGAGACGCTGGCGCGCAAGACAAGAGATCCTGCAGAAATTGCCGTTGGTCCGGAGAAGGCAATTGCCGTGGTGCCGGCACCGGCATTGTTTGTGTCAATCAGATAAAAGATGCCGGAAGCTGAGACACCATTGGCGATTGAGCAGCAGTCCTGCAATGTGACCCTGGCGCTGTCTGTTATATAGGATGAGCCGTTTGGTGCCGAAGCCGAAAGCACGGGAGTGTTGAGGGAAACAAGGGATGTGGCGGTGCCGATATTGCCGTTAGCTGTTGAAAGACCAACCTTGGAGGCCGAAATTGTCGTTGATGAGGCCGAGAGTATATTGCCTGAAGTGGTGGTGGCATTAAAGCAGAATGAACCCGTTGAGCTGTTTGCACTGGAATTGCCTATTGTAATGTCACCGGCTGCCAGTTGGTTATTGGCAAAAACCGAACCATTGGCGGCATTCAGTGTGAGATTGGAAAGGTTTATAGCAAGTGGTGTTGCCAATGAACCGATGCTGTTGGCAGTTGAGGTTAGGCTAACCGTGCCCGTCTGAGAACTTGTTATTATGCCTGTGCCGGCGGTCGTAATATTGCCGGCGGCATTGATGCCGCCTGATGAGCCGCCGGATATGGCATTAAAGCTCAATGTGCCGCTTACGGTTATTGGCCCTACTGTAGAACCGTTGGCTGGAATGATGGTAGTGGTGACAACATTTGCTGTAACTGATGCCGGTATGACAAGAGTGGAGAAGTTGCCGCCATTATCGGTGGCTGTCGGGAAATTTACTGCGGCAATATTGAAGCTGCCGCCTGTGGCTATAGGTGTACTCGTGGTATCAACTATCAGTGTCTGGCTGCTTGAGTACTGAGTTTGAATGAGCGCGATAAGTTCCGCAGCTGTGATCGAGCTTGATTGCGTGACGCTGTGTACGACATTGGCGCTGTCCTTGTAAGTAAAAACAGCTGAGCCGCCCGTAAAGACTTGCGGTGATGAATCAAGAATGTTGCGCGCGGCAGGGTGACCGGCATTTGGTGAAGTGTTGATTGTAATTGTATCGTTGGTGCCGTTTATGCGGCTGGCAATATTGCCTGTGCTGCCGCTTGTGCCCAGCGTAAATGTAGCACCGGGATCATAGGCATCAAAACCTACTGCCGTAATGGGATTGGTAATAATGTTTGTCGAGCTTAGATTGCTTGCGGAGGAATAATTCTGAGGCAGTTTGGCTCCCGGGGAAGTGATGTTCACGAGGCGCCCGCCATAGATGCTGTAATTGGTGCCGCTGACATTTAGCGTTGTCCCGTAAATGGCCACATCATTGCCGGACAAGGTGATTATTCCGGCAGTTCCGTTTATAGCACTGCGGCTGGTACCGCCAGCTTGGGCAACTATATAACCGTTAATTCCTACCGGGCTTGATGGACCGGCAAAGCCTTGACCGGCAAAGTTGCTGTTGGCGCTAACTGTAATAGCTCCAGGTTGACCAACAGTTGATCCTGTGCCGCCGGAGGATGTCAGATTGCCGACGATGGCAATAGAGCCGAAATTCGTGGTGGTTATAGACTGATTACCGCCTGTGCCACCAATGCCTTGGGTTGCTCCCGGTCCGCCATTGGCTCCGGCAGTAGAGAGATTTCCGGTAATGCCGACTGTGCCTGAATTGCTGGTAACTGTCAGCGTGCCACCATTGCCGCCTCTGCCGCCGGTGCCGTTGCTGCCGCTGGAAGATCCGTTACCACCTAAGGCGCCGGCAACCGAAAGGGCGCCTAAAGTTACTGCTCCTGATACTGTCGAGTTGACGGTGGTAGAGCCGCCATTGCCGCCACGGCCCCCTGTGCCGCCTGATGTGCTTGTGTTGTTGCCGCCCAATCCACCATTGTTGTTGATGGCCGCTAGCGTGATTGCTCCTGTGGCACTGACGCTTACGGTGCCGCCGTTGCCGCCCAGTCCGCCGGTGTTGCCCGAGGAACTGGCAGTGCCGCCTTGTCCGCCGTTGCTTGTTAAGGTGAGATTGGGCAAGTCGATGAAGCCGGAATTAGATATGGTGCCGGCGGTCAATGTTATATTGCCGCCAATTGTTCCTGCACCACCGGAGGTGCCGTTTGTGCCGGCGGCACCTGTCGTATTGAGCGTGGTTGGTGATACGTCGCCGGGAGCAACGATATTTGTTCCGGCGCTGACGGTGAAGTTGCCACCGCTGTTACTGATGGTCCCGGTCGATAAGATGCCTGTTAAGTCGACAACACCGTTTGTTGAGACAAGGGATACATTTCTAATTGTGCCGAAGCTGTCCACCGTTGTTAGATTCTGTGCCGCAGTCACACTGTAAGTTACGGCAGCAGCATTTTGTGTGCCGCCGACAGCGGCGTTTTGTAAATTGACCGTGCTTGAGCTTGTATTGTTGATGAATACCGATCCACCTGTTGCATTGGCGGTCAAGTTTGTAGCTGTAGTCGAAAACGGCGTGCCTGCCGAACCAACGCTTCCTGTACCGGTGGCTCGGACAACTAATGAACCTCCGGCTACTGCGGTGCCGCCGACACCTGTGCCATCAACTATATTGCCGCTGCTGTTCGATGTAACATTGACCGTGCCGCCGGCAGCTGTGGAGACTGTGCCGTTGAATGTAATATTGGCCGTGCTGGCACCAGGCGTGGCGATATTTATTGTGGATGCTCCGGATTGGCTTATGCCGCCTGTGCCTATTGTCACACCTGCGCCTGTTAAGTTAATTACGCCTGTCGATGTAAGTATTGAGCCGGCTCCGGTGTTGAGTGCGCCGGCGGTTGTAATTGTCAGGCTTTCACCCTGCATGTTAATGCTGTTGCCTGAGCCGTTGTATGTGCCGCCTGCTCCACCGTTAAGGAGATTGAGATCGTAGAGTCCGGCAGTAACACCGGGGGTTCCGGATGCAGGCATTGTTAAATTGCCGGCAAGTGTTATGCCGCCTGTTCCTGAGGCGGACCCTATAGTCACGGCACTTGCCGTTATGGAATTCAAGTTGCTTGCAGTGGCGTTAAAACTGCCACCGACAGCTGTTGCTCCTCCAACACGAATAGCTTGAGAGTTAGTGCAGGGAATGAGAGACACAGTACTTGTGCCTGCGTTCACCGAGCCGGACAGTACTATGTCTGTTGCTGTGATGGAGATGGCTGCATTGCTTGTGGATAAGGTTTGTCCGGCAGCAATTGTAAATGTGGATGCGCAACAGGACACTGTTGCTCCGTTTGTTCCTACTGCATCGGCATTGAGAGTAATTGCTCCACTGCCTGATGTCGTTTGCATATTAAGTGTGTTGCCGGATAGGGCATACGATGTGGTGAGGTTGCCGTTGGCGCTCAATTGCAAAAGACCGGTGTTGGCGGTCACCGTGCCGCTGTTTGTTAAATGTGCGTTTGCTCCAGTCGTGGCAATTTGCAAACTATTGCCCACAAGAGACGTGCCTATAGAGATAGCTCCGGCATTGGAGACGTAGGCACTGCCGGAGCCGCCGGCAGTAGTATTGACGGTCAGGGTGTTAGTGGCTGTAGTTAAAATTGGTGTTGATGGGCTGTTGCTTGTGCCGAATATGTTGCCTGTGTCTGATGATAAATTGACCAGCGAGCCAAACACGCGTCCGGCCGATTGCGAAATGGTGCCTGAACCGCTAACTTGTAAGTTGGTGGTGGCGCCGACTGTGCCGATATTGGCACCAAGAGCTATGGAACCGTTGCCTGTCGTTGCCAGACTGAGAGTGCCGGTTGAAGCTACAGGCATTGCCGCGTTTATCGTCATATTGCCATTGGCGGTCAATGATAAATTGCCGTCGCTGGATAAAACGCCGGTGCTGTTCATTAAGACAACCGGTCCGGCTTGGTTGGAGTTGACGGTTATTACAGCATTGGATGCACCGGAATTTAGGAACTGATTGGTGCCGGAAATAATTACTTGCGTTGTGTGGCTGGCGGCTGTGATATTTATGGTGATTGGATTTAAGGCGGTAAATCCTTGTTGAGTAAGCGTTACACTGGCAGGGATGTTTTGTGCTGTGAGCGAAGAAGCCAGGTTGGAGGGGGTGATTATCGCGTTACCGCCTGTGGCAACACCACCACCATTTACAGTGAGAGTGCCACCAGCTCTAAAGGTTGTTTGCAAATTGATAATCTGACTGGTCACTGCCGGATCGGTAAGATCCAGACTGGTGAGAAGTTGTGAGCCTGTAGTTGAGTTGACGGTGACGCTGCCGCCAAGGTTAATAGCTGAGGCGGGGCGGCTGCCGGTGTTGAAGATGACAATGCCGCCATTGGCGTTGACGTTATTCGTCGGCGCTGTATCGGAAATACTATTTGTGCCGAAGTAAATTAAGCCTAGATTGGTGGCAGTGGCTACTGTGTTGGCCGGAGCCGTGCCGGCCACAGGAACAGCCGGTGGTGGACCGATAACCACATAGACGCTGCCGAGGAAAGTGCTTGCTGTCGATGCGGACAATGTAGCATTGGCAGCTACGGCAATGGTACCACTTGAAGTATTGTCGTTTTCGATAGTCAAATTGCCTTCTGTGGCATTAAGCGTTGCCGCCTGCCCTATCGTTACTGTCCCTGTTGTGGTGCTGGTGTTTT
This sequence comes from Candidatus Obscuribacterales bacterium, assembly GCA_019744775.1. Taxonomy (NCBI): domain Bacteria; kingdom Bacillati; phylum Candidatus Melainabacteria; order Candidatus Obscuribacterales; species Candidatus Obscuribacterales bacterium. The sequence goes on along the minus strand of JAIETZ010000006.1, from coordinate 47,514 downwards.
GAAGCTTTATGTTTCCGTTGTTGCTTGCTACTGTGCTACCAGGCAAAATTTGCATATTGCCCACACCTGTAATAGTGACTGCGCCATTGGCGGCACTGACATTGGACACTGATGATATGCCTGATGAGGAGATGGTGGCAGAGGTGGCTGCGCTGACCAATCCGTAGAAGGTGACAGTGCCGCCTGTTACTGATACCTGTCCAGTGCCGCCGGATGTGATTGAACCGGTGGCGGACATAAAGACGGCGGCGCCGCCTATGTTATTAGTGAGCGTAGCGTTGCCTGTTGTGGTGGCAATTGTGCCCAAAATGAGGGCCGCTCCCGATGTTTGCGGGTTAATCGTCACCGATGTGCCGCCGGCATTTACCGTGCCGTTCAAGTAGCCGGCGCCGGATACACTGTTAACAGCTTGCCCGGATGCCGGTGTGAAGTTGATTTGGCCGGGTGCGCCAAGGGCGGAATTTGCCGATATGTTGCCTGTTAAGGTGACGTTCAAAGCGCTGGCATTGGTATTGGTAATGCTGACGCTGCCGGCTCTACCGGTGCCGGCAGTGCTCGCGGATATGTTGCCGCTGATGCCGCTTGCTGTGATAGTTCCGCCAATAACAAACGGGCTTGCCGAGTTGTAAGTAATGCTGACATTGCCGGCTATTCCATTGCCGGTGGCATCAGCAATAATGCTGCCGTTAGTCACCTGCAAGTTGGCGGGGGCACCAGTGCCGGCAGCTAGTGTGAGGCTGGCACCGTTGCCGTTGACTGAATCGGGGCCGGCTGCGTTGATATTGCTTAAGTTGATATTGAGGGCGTTGGCTGCTGATAAGGTAATTTGGCCATTGGCAATTGCCGTGCCGGAACTATCAGTGCCGACCGCACCACCAAAGGCAGATATTTGAAGATTCTGGCTGGCAGAACCAATTGTCAGCGCACCTAAACTTGTGCTGTTTGTGGTTGTCACTGAAACAGTGCCGCCGGCTCCTGCCCCAGTGGCGTTTGCCGCCAAAAGAAGCGGCGCTCCTGAGCCGACTGAAACTTGACCTACATTAATGATGATTTTGCCGGCGTTGAAATCGCCTGTTCCTATGGCATTTACGGAAAACGTTCCATTGGGTAGTGACAATACTGCCGTTGATTGTGTTGCTGTAAATTGCAGGGTGCCGCCGGCGCCGCCCTGTCCTGATGGATTGACTGAAATATTTGCTATTGACGGCAGGGTTATGCCGCCTGAGCCGTTGTTTCTAATAGCAATTGCGCCACCGTTAACTCCTGACGGCGAAACACCATTGCCGCCATTTGCTGTTATGGCTGCGTTTGATCCGTTGGTTCCGGAGGCGCCTGTTCCTCCGCCGATATTGAAAGCAGATGAGCTGTTAGAGGTAATATTTATTTGTCCGCCGGCTCCTATGCCTGATCCGGCAGCACTCAAGGCACCAGTGATGGCAACATTAGCTCCCGTCAGGTTGAAAGTGCCGCCGGCGCCGTTGGTGCCTAAAGGTCTGGCGCTCAAGCTGGCGGAGGCAACAGTCAAGTTGCCGGTGGAAATAATCGTCAAACTTCCGGCATCGCCGGAGTCTGAAAGGTTGGTGCCACCATTGGCCGACATGTTGACATTGCTTGCGCCTACGGTCACAGCTGTACTGCCGGTGTTTAAACTTATGGCGCCACCATTGCCGGTGCCCGAACCATTTCCTTGTAGCGTGAGCAATGTGCCTCCGCTTACTGTCAGACTTGTCCCTGCAAAGTTGAGTTGACCACCAACATTATTGCCGACGGAATTTACCGCGTAAGTGCCTGTCGGTAGGCTCAGGGCTCCATTGGCGGTGAGTGTTATTGACCCGCCTCTTCCTCCTCCTGATGAGGCAGTTGCCGTGAGGTTGCCGACAGCACCGACTGTAATTCCTCCGCCATTGTTAATGATGCTTATGCTGCCGGCGTTGCCTGATGTGCTGCCGGCACTGACATTGATGCCGCCTGCTATGCCATTGGTGCCGGCGGTGCCCACGTTGAATGCTGTTGAACTATTGGTGGTGATTGAAACTGTGCCGCCTGCACCGAAGCCCATTCCCTGGGTGACTGTGGTGAAGCCGCTGGTGTTAACAACGACATTGGTGGCATTGAGAGTAATAGAGCCACCATTGCCATTGACCGCAGGCGCCACATTTAAATTGCTGTTGGGGGTGGTTATTGTGATGTTGCCTCCGGCCTTTAAGTTGACGGAACCACCATTGCCACCATTTGTGCCGCTCACGGCAGAAATGATAATGTTGCCCACGGCGGCGGTGCTATTGATAGTCAGTCCCCCGCTTGCAGCAGTTACCGAAACCGCTCCGCCATTACCGAAGTTAATACCCCTAGCCTGTATGGTGACCGGATTTGCCGAGGAAGTGGTGACAGTTGATCCATTGATTACGTAGTTGCCTCCGGCGAAATCCCCACTTGCTGAAACGGCATTTACATTTATTGTGGCATTGCCGGGCAATGTAATTGCACCATTGGCCACTCCGCCGACTCCGTTTGATGTGTCGAGCACAATTGTGCCGCCTTTGCCGCTGACAGGAGTCACCGTGAGACTGTTGCCGGCACTTATACTGATACCACCTGTGCTTATGTTTCTTATAGTAATTGAACCGCCTGCCCCCGAGCCGGCACCGCCTGCGGCAGTAATTGCAGGAGCGGCAAGATCAAAGCCGTTAATGGTGGCGCCTGCGGCAACGTTGAATACGGTATTGCTGTTCGATACTAACGTGATGCTGCCGCCGTAGCCGATTGCTCCGGCACTCTGGGATGCGTTGACCGATAGAGAAGAACCGGAAATAAATAAATTTTGACCGGCAGCCACTAGTGAAATATTGGCGCCATTGCCGTTTCGTCCCAGGGGACCGGCCAACAAGCTTGACGAGGGTGTGTTGACTATTAAATTCTGAGAGGCGGTTATGGCGATTGTTCCGCCGTTGCCCATTGATGAGCCGGCCGAGCCTCCCTGGGCGGAAACAACAATGCTGCCCACGCCTATTGTGACGGTGGATGCCAGGTTTGTTGTCGTGGTTATGGAGACGTTGCCGCCATTGCCGGAGGCGACAGCATCGGCATTGAGAGTGAGTGTTCCGGAGAAAGACAAAGTATTGCCTTGGAGAGTGAGTTTGCCGCCGTCGAAATTACCGCTGCCCACTCCTGGTGAGGGCGAGGTTCCGGCAGTGGCGCTCATGTTCCATGTGCCTGAAGGAAGTGTCAACAGCGAATTAATGGCCTTCAAAGTGATGCTTCCTGTTGTGCCGCCGCCGCTGGCGCCTGCAACGGAGAGGTTGTTGAAAGCATTAAGTGTAATCCCGCCCGAACCGTTATTTGTAATGGCAATTGACCCGCCACTGCTGCCATAAGTTGAGCCGGCATTGGCCGTGATATTGCCGTTGACACCATTGGTGGTGCTCGAGCCTATTGTAAATGTGGTGACGCTTGAGGTATTTATGCTGACGCTGCCGCCTGAGCCTGCGCCTATGCCGTTGACCGACAAAGTAGAGCTTATAGCAAGATTGCGCCCGGCTGAAAGTGTTAATAGTGCACCATTGCCGTAAGATCCCTGCGGTCCGATATTTAAATTGCCGCCGCTGGGGTCAATGGACAGATCCCAGCCGGAAACTAAGGAAACTGTTCCGCCGTTGCCGCCGCCTGCGCCACTGACTGCCGAAATTGTCAGATTGCCGCTGGCGCTACCGATGGCAAAGCCGGTGAAAGTGCTGGTGCTTGCGATGGAGATACTGCCACCGTTGCCTGTGCCTGTGCCATTTGCACTCAATGCCAGTGTGCCACCACTTATGCTGAGAATAGTGCTTGATAGCGTCAGCTGTCCGCCGTTGCCGGATGTTGCGCCGGCTGCAGCTGTTATGGTGCCGGAAGCGATGCTTGTGCTGCCTCCAGTTAGAGAAATTAAGCCACCCGCGCCAGTGCCGGCACCGTTTGCCGAGAGCGCTGTGTTGGACATTGTCAGGCTGCCGGTCCCGGAAGTGATGAGAATTTGTCCGCCATTACCATTGCTTGTGCTTCCGGCATTGGCGGCTATGGTGGCGTTACCGATAGTCAGAGTGCCGTTATGAGCTGATGTTAGAGTCAGTTGTCCTGCTAAGCCTGTTCCAGCACCACTCAGTCCGAGAAGCGAACCGGTGAGCGTCAATATGTTGGTGTCTGTTGTGCCGGCTGAAAGTGCAAGCACTGCGCCATTACCATTTGTGCCTTGCGGACCGAGGCTTAGAGAGGCGGCATTAATCGTCAGACCTTGTCCTGATGATATCGTCACTTGACCGCCGTTGCCGCCACTTGCACCACTCACGGCAGAAATGGAGATATTGCCGGCTGAGCTGCCCACACTCACCGCGGCATTGGTGGTGCTGATTGTTATGATGCCACCGTTGCCCGACGAGTTGCCGTTAGCATTAATTGCCAGTGCTGCTGAGGCGGGATAACTGAATGATGAAGTTTCAAGGCTCAGCTGACCACCGGAACCACTTGTGCCACCATTGACGGATAGGCTGGATAAGGCGCTTAGGTCAATGATATTGCCCGAGCTGATGCTTATTTTCCCGCCGTTTCCGGAGCCCAGCCCATTGGCGGAGAAGGAAGTCGTGCCGGTTATTCTTACTGTTCCGGCGCCGGCTGAATCAGCGCGGAAAGTTATATCGGCACCCTTGCCGGTTCCAGCTTGGGGACCGACAACAAAGTTGGTGCCCGAGGGATCAATTGTCAAATTGCGTCCGGCGGAAAGGAAAATAATGCCTCCGTCTCCACCTGTGAGACCGCCCCTGGCTGAAAGTGCGATATTGCCGGAGCTTGATCCGACAGTAATGTCGGAAGTGGGATTGCCAGTCACCACGGAAATGCTGCCGCCGTTGGCCGTGCCGGTGCCGGCGTTGGCATTAAGTGTTAAGACACCACTTGAGCTGTAGGATATTGCTGAACTCTGTAGAAATATGCTGCCGCCTTTGAAATTGCTTCCTGATGCGTTAGCTGACAAATTACCTGCGCTGGGAAGAGTGAGAGTTCCGAATGGCACGTAAAGTGTCAGGTTGCCGCCATCGCCTGATGTGGATGAATTGACCGATACGTTGGCTAATGAGCTTAATGAAATGCCTCCGGCAGTGCCTAAATTATTTATGGATATCGTGCCACCATTGCCCGTGCCTACGGCATTTGCTGTTATTGCCGCAGTTGTGCCGGTGCCGCCACCGCCGACGTTGAACACATTGGTGGTGTTCATTGTCAGAGTGATCGTGCCGCCTGAACCGGAGGTTACACCATTGGCGGAAAGTCCGCCTGTTACGGCAATAAATCCGGAACCGGTTACTCCGGCAGTTAAAACGATGTTTGGTCCTCGTCCAGAGCTTTGTGTAGTGGAGAGGCTGGCCGAAGTAATCGTTAAATTGCCCGCTGTCAAAACTGAAATATTTGTTGGTGTAGTGGAGTTGGTACCACCTGTGGCCGAGATGGCGAAGGCGCCGCTGCCTGAACCGATTGTCAGAGGTGCTGCTTGTCCGGTGGTGGTCAAGCTGACCGTGCCGCCGGTGATTGCTGAGGCGCCGGAGTTGACCGAAAGAGTGTAGTTATTTGTCAGCGAAAAGCTGCCGGCTGACATGGATATGAGCCCACCACCACCGGTAGTGCCTATCCCGTTGAAACCGGTTGCTCCTCCCAGCGTGCCACTGGCCGGCGTAATTGTAATCGCTCCAAATGGCGCAAAAAGAGATAGCGAACCGCCCTTGCCGGTTGTTGCTGCTGTTGCTGAAACACTTGTCAGGCTTGAAACGGTAATGCCGCCTTGCAGATTAGTGATGGATATTGAGCCACCTGATCCGGTGCCGGCGGCGTTAGCCGTAATTCCGCCTGTCACGCCGTTGCCTCCGGAATTGGAGTTGGTGTTGAAAGCAGTTGTGCTATTGGTGATGATAGTAATAGAGCCACCGGAGCCTGTGCCTCCGGCATTGGCACTCAAAGCCGCCGACACTGAAAGATTGCCTGAGGCTGCTGTTCCTGCGATGAGGGTTAAGCTGCCACCGGTGCCACTGGTTGGCGCCACCGTCAAATTGCTTGCCGGAGCGGTAATGGTCAAATTTTGCCCCGCTGACAGTCTGATGTTCCCTCCTATGACCGATGCGCCGCTGCCGCCATTGGCTGTGATATCAAACTGCCCACTGGATGAGCCTACGGCAATTGAACCCGTGGAGCCCAAAGTGGTTATGGAAACACTGCCTCCGGAGCCGCTGGAACCACCGTTTACATTGAGTATGTAATTATTGGTTAGGCTCAATGTAGTGGAGACCATGGTAATCGAGCCACCTTTTCCTGAACCTGCCCCTTGTAGGGTTGTGCCGCCTAGAGTGCCGGAAGCCGGCGTTATGTTGATGGGACCAGTTGGCGCTAATAAGCTGACTTCGCCGCCCAATCCCGAGCCTGCTTGTTGCACGTCAAATACACTGAGATCGGAAACAGTGATACCACCACTGCCCAAATTTTGAATTGTTATCTTGCCGCCTGCTCCGGATGTGGCAGCATGGGCATGAATGATGCCGCTAAATCCGTTGCCACCGGCATTGGAACCCATGTCGAAGGCTATGGAGCTATTAGTTATAAGAGTAATATTCCCGCCTGAACCTGTGCCAACGGCATTTGAATCGGTAAATGAGCCGTTGTAGCTGATGACACCATTGCCGGCAGCTCCTGATTGCAAGTAGTACGATCCGCCGGAGCCTGAGCCGACAGGATTATTAGAAGCGCCGGAATCAGTAAAGTTAAGTGCGCCGCCGGCAATAAGAGTGACGGAGCCGCCGTCACCGGATGTTGCCCCGCCGACTGCCCAGAGATTTAGAGCGCCTGCGGCCGTTTGATTAACCGTAAGTGTGGATGCCGCTCCGGAAGCTGTGACAGAGATCGTTCCGCCTTTGCCGTTCACGTTGGCTGCCGCGTTCATGTTGAGAGGTCCGGCACCGGTGATGGTTACGGTTGATGCGTTCAACGTTAGTGTGCCGCCGGCGCCCCCGGTTGCTCCTGCTGATGCGTTGGCATTCAGGTTGCCTGTAGGTATGGTCACGGTGCCCCCAGGTGATGACAGGCTTATGGTGCCTCCATTTCCTGATGTGCTGCCGGCTAAGACGGAAAGATTCGTCGGCGCAGTTAATGTGATACCACCTGTGCCGTTGTTGGTTAGGAAAATCTTGCCGCCTTGTCCTGCTGTGCCTGTCGCATTGGCTACGATTAGTCCGTTTACGTTATTTGGACCAGTTGAGCTGTTGATAAGAAGTGTTCTTGGACTGTTGACCGTTATGTTTGTCGTGCCGCCGCCGCTTGAGCCGTTATTGATAATGGCGTTACTGCCTGCTCCGGCTGTGCCTATAGAGGCGTTGTATCCGGAGACAATATCAATTGTGCTGCCGCCGGCTGTCAAATTGCCTGTGGAGATGGAAGCTGTTTGCGCAATTACGGCATTGAAAGTGTCGCGCGTGGCATCAAATGAGCCGCCTGTTACTGCCCCTGAACCGTTTATGGTGACGCAGGGAGAGCATGAGCCGCCGCCGTTTATAGTCGGTGTCGATGTGTAAATGCTGATGTTGCCTGTTGAGGCAGCTCCCCCGCTCGCATTAACTGCTCCCGTAGTGACGGCAGTTGTCCCGGCTGCTCCGGCAACTATGAGGACATTGCCGTTTGTCCCTGTGCCGTTGCCGCCCGATGTAATTGCCACTCCGGTTGGTAGAGTTATTGTGCCGGAACCGGCTCCTGAATTTGAACTCAGTCCGGTGTAAGCAATCAGTGTGACATTGCCGCCTGACCCACCGCCTCCGGTGCTTGCCGCTGTCAGTGATGTTATTGGGGTGGAGGAAAGATTGATGAAGCCCCCGGAAGATGAGGCTCCTAAAATTGTTAGGTTGTTTGAGGCATCAGCAGTAAAGTTGGCGCCGGCCACCATTAAAATATTGCCGCCGGCTCCGGAGTTGTTAGCAGTGCTTATGGCTCCAGCTCCTGCTGCCGAGACAATATTGCCGTAAGCTACTATCGATAAAGGTTGTCCGGCAAAACTTTGTGTCCCTGAAATAGTGACGTCTCCGGCTAAGTTAAAAATGGAGGGATCACCTGTGATTATCATCGAGCCAAGCCGCAGATTTTCAGTGGCGGCAGTTACATGTGCCTCGCCGGCGCTTATGTTGACGAGAGCACTTATGTCTTTGGCGTAAATGTTGGCAATGCCGTTGCCGGAAAATATGTTTAGTTCTTTGGATAAGAAGTCGCCGCCGGTTAATGACGTGTTGTACTTGCCGGCGAAATTAATGTCTCGCAGATTTATGCTGCCGTTATAGGCTTGTAACTGACCGGCGATATTGTTCAAGGTTAAATGTTGTGCCAATTGCGAGGCAATGTTGATGTTTCCCTGCATTGCCGCTATGACTCCCGAATTGACGATATTGCTCGCCATTAGGTTGACATTATTAACTGCTGAAAGTAGCGCCGCCATGTTTGCCTGTGTCGCTGCATTGGTTATCGTGCCTCCGGCAGCAAGCGACAAACTTCCGGCGCTGGCTATGGTGCCGGCGTTGACGATGTTGTTGATGGCCGTCAGGTTAAGACTGAAATTGCTGACCAGCGAAGAAACGTCCATTGAAAGTCCGGGAATTCCGCCTGTTGGTAATACGGATGTAATTAGTCCGCCGGCATTGTTGTAGATGTTGTTGGCATTAAACGAGCCGACGGTGACATTGGGATTTGTCGAGTAAGCGTAGATGGAGCCGTTATTGGTTAGATTGCCGGATAAATTGAGTCCGCCGGCTAAATTGCCGAAATCTATTGCTACTGTTTGCTGTGGATTAACGACAAGACTCGTTAGCTGTTGCACAGCGCTTTGGTCCAAAACTGTGGGTGTGCTGCTGGTAGTTGGTTGAGCCGGTTGCGTCGATGGGGTTTCTTGCGCAAAGGCTGCAAACGGCAAAATCAGCGACAGGGCAAGTGTTGCTGACAATAACTTGGCGAGTGGGGAGAACGTGAGCATCAAGGGATTCCAACAGGGGTATTGAAGGTGCTACGCCGATAAGACAAGGCATCCAACTAGCGTTGGACTTGCTCATTGCACTCGTCGCGAACGCCCCATTGGGAAACCACTGCCACTACCGCTCCACTATATCTATTATGAACTTTCTATCCCTCAAATGGGTGAGTTTTCAAATTATAAATGATTAAAAGTTCACTTCAGGTGTAAATTGAGACAGTAACAGTTTAGATCTGAATCGTGAAATTCTTGTGGAATTTGCATGCTTACTTGCTTTGATATGGACCGCGCTTGGTTGTAGCCATCATCAGACACGCTGCCATTTTCAAAACGCGATTAGCCAATGCTCGGTCGTCGGGATCGCGGCTCAATACCAGTTGATTAACTGTGGAGTTGTTCTCCAGTAGCGACACCAACGAGATTTCGCTATGAGCCAAACATTTTGTCGATGGCAGGACATGTGATTTTGTATGACGTCTGCCTAGTCTGTCTTGTTTCATCTCGCCGGAAATGGACTCGTTGTCAGCGGCAATAATTATTTCTTGACCGGAGCCTAATGGAATTCTGCCGTTGCTGACCGTGACAAATACAGAATGCAAATTTTTGTCGTACAGGTTGGTAACTTTTAGAATTTCACCATCAAAACTGACTACTACAGCCGCTGAACTGCCTATGAAGATTTGCCTTGAACCGACATCTACACATTGCGGGTTATTTCCGGTAACGATGAGGGCTTCTCCTGATTTGACACTAATTATGCCTCCGTCTTTCACGGAGATTTTGGCACCCTGAATACACTTAATTAAGGCGTTGTCCGTTTCTAATGTGTATAGCCCTTTCTGGTTAGTTGGTGGAATTATCTTCTTCGGTATTACCGATGAAGAGTAGCTAATTGGTTCGTAAGGATTGCCGGAATTTTCTTGCTCAATTTTCTTGCGTTCGTTGAGAATGCCTGATTGTTCCAGGGCTTCGGTTACGACGTTGTTGATTGTGTCGTCGCTTACAATAGATTGCAGCGTAGATGAAGGACTGGTATCAAATGGTATGACCGTGGTGGCAATATTACGGTTGGTGATACTGGTTGAATCGGTAGATGCAATACTGTTTAAGTTGGAAAATGCAAACTGACCTGCCGAATTGCCAGTCTGTGAAGCAGCAAATTCCGGGGGATCGGCAGTGATAGTTACATTGCCGCCGATGGTTATGGCTGCCGGACCCTGGTCACCTGTGTTGAAGATGATGTTGCGTCCTTTGGCGTTGAGGGTATTGTTCGGAGCGGCAGCATTGATGCTGTTTGTGCCGAAGTATATGACACCGCCACCCGACTGATTGAGTGTGACATTGGCCGGCACGCTACCTACAACAGGCATGCTTGGAATAGGTCCTATGACAATGTTGACGAATCCCAGTCCGGGATTACTTAGGGTGAAGCCGGTCAGGTCGGCTCCACTGGCAATATCAATGGTGCCACCGGAGGCATCTGTGTTTTGAATAGTCAAATTGCCTTCGTTGGCGTACATGGTTACGTTGTTGCCGATGCTGATAGTGCCGGTGGCGGCAATTAAGGTAATGGAGCCGAGGGAAGTATTTATTTGACCATCTGAACCAACGGTAATTTGATTGACGTTGAAGGTGAGGTCGTTTTGGGAATTGATTGTCACTCTGGGACTAATAATAGTTGTCCCTTGATTTGAGGTGATGGTAACAGGACCGCCTGTCAAATTGAGAGTGGCCGTATCTGTGGGACCGCCGCCATTAATTCCGATAGTGACATTTTTTGGCGAAAAGATATTTATTGCGCCGCCGCCGGAAGCAAATGTAGAGGAGGTGTTGGCTTGCAAGAGAAGGGTGAATGGATTTGGATTAGGAGAAAAAATTGACAGAGCAGTTCCGGAAGTCTTGCTACCTGTAATGGTGTTGTTGCCGGACAGCAAAAGAGTTGTCGCTTGTACGCTGCCTGCAGTTAAATTGGCAAAAGTGATGTTTTTGTTGGCAGCTATCGTCATGTTGCCGGCGGCAGCTCCGATGAGAGCCGAGCCGGAACTGCCGGCATCAAGGATAAGTGAGTTGTTGAGTGTAAGACCACTGTCGAAGCCAATAACGGAAATGGAGTTGGCGCCGGTGCCGGAGACCTTAATGGTGCCTGTAGACGAGCCGCCTATCGTCATGCCGGCAGTTCCGGAAATGTTTATGATGCCGCTATTCTTGGTCGATTCCAAAGCGCCGCTGATATTCAGGCTGACACCGTTGTTTGCTTGCAATGTTATATCGTTGTTGGATCTAACCGTGACTGAGGAGTCAATTGTCACATTGCCGTTGACGGACTGTATGTATACAGGAGAGTTGTTTACATTGAGGAAGGTGGTGTTCGGACCTGCTGATTTGGTAAAGACAACACTTTGTCCTTGGAATTGTACTTGTCCGGAACCGGACGAGATTTGAGCCGAGGTCATGTCCGGCGATACTACAGTCAGAGTGTTTGAGCCGCCTGAGGCAAAGAAGGACACACCGTGGGAGCCGGTGATGACGGCGCCGCCTGCCAGGTTGATGTTTTGACCGACAAAGGAGAGTGGGCTGTTGGTAGATTGGGCGGTGACGCTGGTGGCGACCGTCAAAGTATCAGCCGTCAATACGACAGTACCATTGAGACCGGCGTTGAAATTGTAGGAGCTGTTGATGTTCAAGTTATGCCCGCCGCCGCCTGCCTGCACAAGAATAGTTGGATTACCTCCGCCTGTAACAGTGACTGCTTGCGGCGTGCCCGCTAGCGTCGTATTGGCGTCGAGGCTGCCTATGGCAATGACGCCATCTGTAGCGGAGGAAGTCAGCGATCCGTTCAAGTTTAGCGTGCCGCCATCGACGCTTACGGTTATATTGTTGTTGGAAGAAAGGACGACGCCGGCGGCAATTGTAGTATTGGCGCCATAGGAGAATGTTTGTACTTCGTTGTTGATTTGCAGTGTGGACGAGTTGGCGCCGGCTGTTTTGTTTATTGCTAACGCTTGAGACGTGTACGAACCAATGAATGCCGTTCCTGATGCCAGATTTACATTGACGGTAGTATTGTCGGCAAGAGTAATTGTTGTGCTTGAAGTATTGCCGGTTAGATCCATGAAACCATCTGTGTTGTTGATGGTGGCAGTGCCGTTAAAGGTAATTTGTGGTGCTATAAATTGGAAGTAGAGGCCGTTATTGCCTGTTTGTGTGGTGCTGCTGTTAAACACTACCGAGCCGCTTGTTGATTGCAAGGCGACAAGGCATGATGCGCAAGCATTGTAGTTTAATGAGCCGGCAATTGTTAAACTGTTGGCTCCGGTTGCCTCGGCAAGAATGGACGGGAAGCCCCCGCCTGTCGCTTCCAAGGTTCCATTGCCGCTCAAGAGAAGCGCTGCATTGCTATGAATTGTTAGGCTGCCATCAGTCTTGCCGGTGCTGACGGTGCCGTTGATGGTGGCATTGGCGGTCGTGAAGAGAATGTCGCCGGCGGATGAGCCGACTGTCCTGGTGGAGGCAACAGTAATGCTTGAACTGGTGCCGTCGGTTGACACTGTGACGCCGTTTGTTCCGCTGGCATTTTGGTTGAATGTGACGCTGCCGTTGGAACCAGTCGATGTTTGGATGGACAGCGAATTACTGGTTAAGGTGTTGGAAGCAACTACATTACCGTTGGCGGTGATAGAGAGGCTGCCGCCGGCCGTGATTTGATTGGCAATGTTTACATTGGAAGAGCTGCCGTTGGTGGTTATGGTGACGTTGCCGGCTGTGGAAATATCTGAGTTAATAGCTACTGATGAGCTTCCACCATTGGTGGTGATGCTGACGATTCCAGCACCACTCATGGTGATAGGTGTTACCAGCGTGAACGACGTATTACTGGTTACAGTGACGTTTCCGGATGTGTCGACAACAGTGCCGAGGGTTACGGTTCCTAGGGCATGAATGGTCAAGGTTTTACCGCCCAAGGTGATGGTTTGTCCGACTGAGGTAAATGTGCCGGCATTGTCGAACTGCAAATTGTAAACACCATTTGGTCCGGCACCGGATACGTTAACCGCTCCGGCAACCGTGATGCCGCCACCGGTTGATGTGGTGCCGACAATGAGAGTACCGGCAGTTATTGCACTTAAGTCTGATGATAAAACGCTGAATGTTCCACCTGCACCGGCCACGGAAATTGACTTCGTGCCGTTGGGTAGAAGTGTGACTGTGTTGGTACCGGCATTAACAGTGCCTGAGAATGCTACGTCATTGGCAGTTATCGTAATAGGGGCATTGGTACTGGAAATGGATCTGGTAGCGGCATTGGTGACATTACCTGTTCCATCGGTAGTTATTGTGACCCCTGTTGTGCCTGTAACATTGTGATTGAGTGTTACGGCACCATTAGAACCGGAAGATGTTGTCAGCGATACGGCATTTCCTGATATTGCATTGGAGATTGTCATGGTTCCATTGGACGTCAGTGACAAAGTACCGCTTGTTGACGAAACGTTACCACTGGTGCCCATGGTGGCAGATCCGCCGGTTGTAGTGACGGAGAAGTTGCCGCCAACTGATGAAGTGCCAAGGGTAACGGCACCACTATTGGATATGAAGGCTGTGCCGGTTCCGCCTACTGTGGCAGTCAGCGTGCCTGCTTGTGTCAGTATTGGTGTGCCGACTGTGCCTACGGTGCCGCTACCTGACAATAGATTGACTGTCGTTCCCGAGGCAGTAAATGCTCCTGAACGACTTATGTTGCCTGTACCGTTGGCGTTCAATGTCGTAGTTGTTCCTCCCCCGACATTGGCGCTTAAGCTTATGTTGCCATTGTTGCTGGTGGCAAGTGTGATAGATCCGCCACCGGACACTGTCACAGCGGCGGAAACATTTACGCTGGTGCCACCGGTTATAGACACGGTAGTATTGCCGCCACTGACGCTTCCCGTGTCAACAGTGCCTAGTGCTGTCACGGTTAAGGTGCGTGTGCCTAGCGTGATTGTCTGTCCGGCAGCTGTGTAGTTGCCGCCATTATTGAACTGAAGATTAAAGACGCCGTTGGGACCTCCACCGGAGACATTTAACGCACCGGCAATGGTCAAGCCGCCTATTTGAGCGGTTGTTCCTACTATTAAGGTACCGGCAGTGACGGCAGTTATGTCGGTTGCAAGAACTGAGAAAGTTCCACCGGCACCGGCAACCGAAATTGATTTTGCACCATTAGGTAGAAGTGTCACGGTGTTGGTGCCGGCATTGACTGTGCCGGAAAATGCCACGTCATTGGCAGTTATAGAAATTGGTGAATTAGTTGCGGAAATCTGAGTGGCAGCTTGATTGGTGACGTTGCCTGTACCGTCGGTGGTGATGGTGACGCCGGTTGTTCCGGTAGCGTTGGCATTGAGTGCGATGCTACCGTTGGAACCTGATGAGGTTTGCAGGAGCAGTGAATTTCCTGAAATTACATTTGAGGTTGTTATTGTTCCATTAGCTGTGAGGCTCAACAGTCCGTTGGTTGATGTGATGGCGCCTGTCGTGCCGATATTGGCACTACTACCGGTTGTTGTGACGGCGAACTCACCGCCTACTGACGATGCAGCCAGAGTGAGCGCACCGGCATTGCTGAAATATGCTCTTGCCGGATTGGAATTGTTCACGGAAAGTGTCGTTGTCGATGTCTTAATGTTGGTGCCCAACGAACCAATGTCACCAGTGCTTGATGTGAAATTGAGCGTGCTGCCGCCTATGGTTACATCCCCGGAACGCGTTACTGTAGCTGAACTGCTGACACTAATTCCTGCTGCTGCTCCTGTTAGGTTGATGGTGGCAGCAATTCCGCCGGCGTTGGCAAATACAAGATTTTGTCCGGCATTAGGCGAGATGGTGATGGCGCCGCCGGCAGTGGCAATAGTTGATGAGGCTCCGGAGTCTGCCTGTACTGTTAAGGACTGCCCGCTTGGTGATGTTATTTGGATTGTACTTGTGCCGCCGGAGACGCTCAGACTTGTGCCTGAAGCATAGTTCAGGTTTAGTTGCCTTGTCGTAACTGTCATATTGTTGTTGCTTGAAACGGTAACAAAATTATTGATGGTTGTAGTCGCTGTGCCGCTTGTTGAGATACTGGGTGCGACTCCACTAAGATTAAGTGTGGTGGCGGCACCTGCTGAGGCAGCAAATATCAAATTTTGTCCGGAGGATGGAGCAACTGTTAGAGCGCCACCGGCTGTTGAAATAGTTGCCGATGAGCTTGAGGGAGACTGGATTGTTAGGGTCTGAGCAGAAGGTGAGGTTATTTGGATTGTGTTTGTACCGCCGGTAACTGTCAGATTAGTATTGCCGGCGTTATTCAAGTTCAATTGACTGGTTGTTACAACAACATTGTTGTTACTTTGTACAGTGGCGAAGTTGTTTATTGTTGTTGTTGCTGTGCCGGCTGTTGTGATATTGACCGCACCGCCATTTAAGTTGAGAGTACCGGCTGTGCCACCGGAAACGGCAAAGAAAAGATTCTGTCCGGATATAGGTGAGACTGTCAGCGAGCCACCTGCTGTGCCAATGGCTGCCGATGAACCTGATGGTGTTTGAATGGTCAGTGCTTGTCCTGTGGGTGAAGTGACTTGAATTGTTGCAGCACCGGAAACGCTTAGGTTTGTTTGTCCGGCATTGTTCAAATTCAACTGGCTGGTTGTTAGAACGATATTGTTGCTGCTGGTTACATTGACCAGGCTGTTAATGGTGGTTGATGCGGTTCCGCTAGTGGTTATGGCGACTGTTGCACCCGTTAGGCTGAGAGTGGTGGCAATGCTGCCTGAATTAGCAAAGATGAGGTTCTGTCCGGCACCGGGCGCAATGGTAATGGCACCGCCATTAGTGTTGAGAGTGGCGCCGAAATTGGAGGGGCTAATAATTGTCAGCGATGAGCCCGTCGATGAATTAAGAGTGAGGGCTGCTCCACCGACAGTCGTGATATGCGAAGCACCAATATAGTCGATATTGATAGTTGGTGCTGATAGCGTGACAGTGCCGCCAGTTCCGCTAATTGCCGCTTGATTTAGGAGTTGAATGCTGGAGCCTGAACCGGCAGCACTTAAGGTTAGAGCTCCTGCTGTGCTTGTAATGGTTCCGGGAGTGAGTGTAGTGCTATTAGCTTGAGTTTGAATATTTATGACACTTCCTGTTGCATTGACAAATCCTGCTAAGCTGCCGGCGCCTGCCGTGCCGAGAATTTGCACTGTTTGTCCCGGCTTGCTGAAATTGAGTTGTCCAAGCGTTCCCGATGTGGTGCTTGCAGAGATTGAGCCCGTCAATGATATGTCTAAGTTGGCGGACGCCGAATTGTTGATGGTAATTGTCCCTCCACCAGCTCCCTGACCTGCGGAGTCGGCCGTTAAATTGCCGGTGATACCACTATTGGTGACCACACCGCCGACGACAAACGAATTTGAAGCATCGTTGTAATTTATGGTTATTGTTCCGCCGCCCCCGAGAACCACACCGTTAGCGCTTAGATTACCGCTAATACCTATTGCGCCTGAAGCAGTCAGACTGTAGGTGGCACCGACGCCGGAAACAGGATCAGCGGTGAAATTTGCTCCTGTGGTTATGTTTAGCGCGCCGGCGGAATTTAAAGTGATGCTGCCGCCGTTTCCGGATGTGCTGCCGCTGGTGGCGTTGATCCGTATGCTGGAAGCTGTGCCTAAAACGAGTCCGCCTGTGGTTGTTTGAATGCTTATTTTACCGCCATCGCCACTGGTGCCCCCAGTTGCGCTCAGAACGAGTCCGGTTGTGGCATAGCTCAGGGTAGTTCCTTTGAGAATTATGTTGTTGGTTGCGGCACTTCCCGCTGCGCCGAATCCGACGGCATCGGCTGACAAGGTAACGGCGGTGCCGCTGGTGCCGATCTGCAACGGCCCACCGGGTCCTGTGCCTATGGCGTCCAAAACAATTACGCCACCTAAGCCGCTGCCGGCGGCAGTGACTGTTATATTGCCGTTGGTGTTGTTTGTGATACCACCGATGCCGTTGTTCGTAATAATTATTGTTCCGCCTTGTCCGTCGCCTGCTGCGATTGCTTCGATGGCTGCAGTTGTGCCTTGGACTGCCGAAGCATTGACGGCAAAAGCGGTGCTGCTATTGGTCGTAATGGTAATGGTCCCGCCATTGCCGCCGATGGAATTTTTAGCATTAGCACGCACAAGTCCTGTCAGTCCGGCTGTAGTGGCTGCTTCAATTGTGATGTTGCCGCCTTTGCCGCCGCTTGGTCCCAGGGCATTGGCGTTGATGGCGGCAGTAACGACAACTGATGAACCGGTTGAGATGTAAGTGTAACTGGCGCCGTCACCGTCGGTTGGTGCTGCTGTTAACCGCGTGGCTTGTGGGGAGGCCGTCAGAGTGCCACTGGCAATGAGTGCTATTGCACCACCGGCTCCTGATGTGGTGCCGCCTTCGGCATGAACCTTGATGGTTGAGTTTGTACCGGCTGTGAGAGTACCGGCTGTAACTTGCACATATACTTTGCCGCCGGCTCCTGTTGTGCCTCCATCGGCTGTCAATTGTAGTCCGCTTGAACTGTAACTAAGAGTGGTGCCTTTTAGAAAAATGTTGTTTGTCGGCTGGGTGCCCATGCTGCCTGAGCCAATGGCGCTTGTGTCTATTGTCAATAATGTGCCGCCAGTCCCCAATTGCAAAGGACCACCTGACCCGGATCCGACAGCGTCCAAGCTAACCGACCCGCCTTTGCCGTTACCCGCTGCCGTGACACTGATATTGGCCGTTGTGTTATGAGTAATGCCGCCTGTGCCGTTGTTGGTTATAGAAATCGAGCCGCCTTGGCCGTTGACTGCGGCATTAGCGGTGATGGCGCCGCTTGTTCCTTGTGAACTTGAGCCGCCGACATTAAATGTGGTGCCACTGGTGCTTGTTATGGAAATACTGCCGCCATTGCCACCTTGTGTGCCGGCGGCGCCGGCAGCGAGAGTGCTTGAGGCACCGGCAGTGGTGCCGGCACTTATACTGATTGTTCCTCCAGCTCCGCCGATGCTCCCTGCTGCACTAGCTGAAAGAGCACCACTTACACTAACGGAAGAACCGGTTGAAACAAGTGTGTAGTTGGCGCCTGCTCCGTCCGTTGGCGCGGCGTTAAAGTTGGCACCGGTAGTTACGGTCAGGGTTGAACTGGCAGAAAGTGAGATGCTTCCCCCGTTGCCTGATGTGCTACCTCCTTCAGCTGTAATCATGACAGTCGTAGCTGTGCCGGCGGTTATTGTTCCACCAGTGACTTGTACGGATATGTTGCCACCATTGCCTGTGGTGCCACCATTTGAATCAAGCACCAACCCGTTAGTGCTGAATGTCAGGGAGCCTCCTTTTAACCTAATATTGTTGGAAGGACTAACCCCCACAGATCCGGCACCGGAAGCATTGGCGGATATTGTCACTGCTGTGCCACCAGAGCCTAATACCAAAGTGCCACTGGGACCTGAGCCTAATGCGTCGAGTAGGATTGCACCACCAAGACCATTGCCGGTTGATGACACGCTCAAGTTGGCTGACGTGAGGTGCGTTATGCCGCCTGTGCCATTGTTGGTTATGGAAATCGTGCCACCTTGTCCATTGACTAAGGCATTGGCCGATATGGCACCACTTGTTCCTTGTGAGGACGAACCACCGATGTTAAAAGTAGTGCCGCTGGTGCTGCTGATGGAAATAGTGCCGCCATTGCCGCCCTGTGAACCGGAGGCATTGGCGCTGACTGTACTGGAGAAGCCTGCAGTGGTACCGGCGCTAACTGAAATTGTGCCGCCTATTCCACCGACACTACCTACGGCGCTGACGCTAATCGCACCCGATATGCTGACTGCTCCGCCAGTCGAAGCAAGATTATATATGCCGCCGCTGCCGTCCGTTGGACTGTTAGTGAAATTTGCCCCTGTAGTCACCGTAAGCGCACCACTTGAACTGACGGATATGTTACCGCCGTCCCCGTAACGAGTGCCGCCTACTGCCGAAGCTTTCAGCGTCGTTGCCGTACCGGCTGTGACCGATCCGCCTGTAATTTCAACTGAGATAGTTCCACCCTTGCCGGCTACGCCTCCATTGGCGTTTAAGTTGAGACCGTTGGAGCTGAAACTGAGAGTGGTGCCTTTCAGCCTGATGTTGTAGGTTGGAGCACTGCCGTCTGATGCCAAGTTGACGGCATTTGTGGAAATGGTAACGGCAGTTCCACCTGTGCCTAGTGTCAGCGCACCGCCGCTGCCCGTGCCGACAGCATCAAGAATAATGCTGCCGCCCAGACCGTTTCCTGCAGATGTTGCGCTTAAATTCGCTGAGGTGTTGTGAGTAATGCCACCGGTGCTATTGTTGGTTATAGAAATCGTGCCGCCTTGTCCACTTGTAACCGCATTGGCGCTAACTGAACTGCTCGTGCCATTGGCGCCGCCACCACCAACATTGAAGGTGGTCGCAGACTTCGATGTAAGACTTATATTGCCGCCGTTGCCGACACCAACTGCATTTACTGCCAGCGCTCCTGTAATGACTAGATTGCCGGTGGTCCCAGTTGCACCGGCAGTAAATGTTAGTTGCGCTCCGCTTCCGTTAAATCCTAATGGATTAGCTGATAGCTGGGCAGTGGTTATCGACAAGTTTCTGCCTGCGGATATGGTCACCGCTCCGCCATTGCCGGAAGCTGATTGGATGGAGCCCCCTCGTGCGTTTATTACCAAGCCTGTGGCTGACGAGGCAATCGTCAAGTCGCTTGTGGTGCCGGTTGTAGTTACTATTACTTGGCCGCCGTTACCAGTGCCGGAAGCATTAGCGTTGAGTGTTAACGCCGGGCTTGCACTGCCGACCCAAGTTATGGAGCTACCTTTGAGACCTATTAGCCCGCCATCTGCTGCGCCATCTCCTTGTCCGTTGGCGGAAAGTACCGTGCCGGTTGTAATTGTCAGGGCGCCCGCTGTGGCACCACTTGCTGCATCAAGAATGATTGTGCCGCCATCACCATTGGCTGCCGTAACAAGCAAATTGGAACCAGGCAGCGTGATGCCACCAGTGCCGTTATTCTTGATTGTAATTGAGCCCCCGTTACCACTTGAGCCTTCTGCTTTGGCGGCAATGGCTGCACCAGTGCCATTGGTTCCCGTGGAAGCGGAACCGATGTTAAAGGTAGTGGAACTGTTGGTAGTAATACTTACTTGTCCGCCGGATAGGGTGCCTGTGCCGTTGGCTGTAACAGTGGCCGAACTTGAACCGAAAGATAGAATGCCACCACCCGTTGTATTGTTTTGTCCGGCAATAATTGTTACTGTACCACCGCTGCCTCCTATACCGCCGGCACCGCCGGCAATTGCATCGGCAAACAAACTGCCGCCGTTAATGGCGATGTTGCCGCTAGTGGCAGCAGCATTCGTGCCGGCCGTAAATGTATAACTGGCACCACTGCCGGAGACAGGATTGAGGCTCAACGAACCTACATTGACTGTAATGTCTTTGCCTGACGAAAGTGTTAATTGTCCGCCTGAGCCCGATATTGAACCGCCGACAGCATTTATTGTAAATTGCATGACTGCAGAACCAATGGTGATGGAAGTGAGGCTGTCGGTAGTTGTTATGGACACAATGCCTCCGTTGCCTGTGCCGGCGGCGTTGGCATTGAGCGTTAGTCCAGGTGCGGTGGCGGCAGCCCAGTTTATTAACGATGCAGAAAGGCTAATTGTTCCGCCATTACCATTTCCTGTGGCATTGGCCGACAGTATGCCGCCATTTACTAAGTTGAGCGGACCGTCTACTGTGCCGGCAGTCGCATCCAAGATTATTGTGCCGCCGGCACCATTGGAAGACGTTACGGAAATGTTATTGGCGGGCAATGTGATACCGCCGTTGCCGTAATTGTATATGCTCACTGAACCGCCACTGCCGCTGGTGACACCGGCATTGGCAGAGATCGCCGCGCCTGTGCCGTTGGTATTAAGACCGGCTTCGCCAATATTGAAAGGCAATGAACTATTGACGCTAATGCTGATATTACCGCCACTACCTGAACCGACTCCATTGGCAGTCAAGGTTGAAGAGGCTGTGGAGAAGCTCAACAAGCCGCCTTTTGTTGAATTGTCGAGTCCTGCTGATATGGTGATGTTGCCGCCGGAGCCGGATGTAACGGCATTAGCGGAAAGACTGCCACCGCTAATGTTTATTGAGCTGTTTAGTGATGTCAGATTATAGGAGCCGCCATTACCGTTTGTTGGGGCGACGTTGAAATTTGAACCGACTGTAATTGCTTGTGAGCCCATTGTTTGTATGTCAATGCGCCCGCCTGCCCCTGACGAGCTGCCCCCGGCGGCATTGAATCGAGCGCTTGTTGCCGTGCCGACATTAATGTTGTCGCCAATCAATTGCACGTATATCGAGCCGCCTTGCCCTGTGGCACCGCCGGTGGTGGTTAAGTCCATTCCACTGGTGCTGTAGGTGAGTGTTTTTGCTTTGATCGTAATGTTATTTTCGTAGGCTACACCTACGGAAGCAGATCCCGATGCATTGGCCGATATGGTGACCGCTGTAGCGCCGGTGCCTATTTGAATCGTTCCGCCGGTGCCGCTGCCTACGGCATCAAGTGTCAAGTTGCCTCCTAGTCCGTTGCCTGCTGAAGCAACACTAAGGTTGTTGGTGGCATGATTGTAGATGCCGCCAGTGCCGTTGTTGATAATTGTAATTGAGCCGCCCTGCCCGCTCACAGCAGCTTCCGCTTCAATACGGCTTGTCGTACCCTGTACGCCGGAGTGATTTAGATCAAACGGCTCGCTGCTAATGCTCTCGATGTAAATCGTGCCACCATTGCCGCCAGCGCTGCCGGCAGCGTTTGCAGTTAGCAACCCGGTGAAGCCGACTGTTTTAGCAGCGCTGGCGTACACATTTCCTCCTGCGCCGCCGGCGGACCCTTGCGCGCTTGCGTTCATGGCTGCGGTTACTTCGATTAGTCCACCGGTGGAAGTTAAGTTGAAAGTTGCTCCAGCGCCGTTGGTTGGTGCAGCCGTGAATCTCGTTGCATTCGGGGTGACTGTAAGATCGCCACTGGAAATGAGCGTAATTGCACCGCCGGATCCGGATGTGCTGCCACCTTTTGCACTGATGAGCACAGTAGATGTAGCACCGGCGGTTAACGTGTTGGCTGAAACCTCTACGTAAATGCTGCCTCCTTGTCCCGTGGTTCCGCCGTCAGCGGTTAATTGCAATCCGTTGGTGCTGTAGTTCAGTGTTGAGCCTTTGAGCAAGATATTATATTCAGGTGCCGTGCCGATGCTGCCTGAACCGGAGGCACTAGCGACAAGCGTAACAAGTGTGCCGCCGGTGCCCAACTGCAAGACACCTGTTTGGCCGCTGCCTACAGCATCGAGCAGTATTGAGCCGCCACGACCATTTCCCGCTGATGTGACACTGAGATTGGCAGTGGTATTGTGTGTGATGCCACCATTGCCGTGGTTAGTAATGGATATTTTGCCGCCTTGTCCGGTGCTTGCGGCATTGGCGCTTATCGTGCTGTTGGTACCTTGTGTTGCGGATCCACCGATGTTGAATGTAGTGGCGCTGTTACTGGTTAGTGAAATGGTGCCACCCGAGCCGGTGACAAGCGCATTAGCGCTAAGTGCTCCAGTTATGCCGACATTGGCTCCGGCTGTGATATTTATGTTGCCGCCGTTGCCTCCAGCGGCACCTACGGCACTGGCACTCAGCGCGGCCAAAGTCGTGACGGAAGATGTGCTGGATACAAAGTTATAAGTGCCACCGGCACCATTAGTTGGGTTGGCTGTCAGATTGGAACCCGGCGTGAGGGTAAGGGCGCCACTTGCGTTGAGCGTCACTGTACCACCAGCTCCTGATGTGCTACCGCCTCCGGCATTTGCTCGTAGAGTGCTTGCTGTACCGGCGGTGAGTGCAGTGTTTGTAAGCTCAACGTCAATCACGCCTCCGGCACCAGTGGTACCACCGGTTGCAGTTAGCTGGAGCCCGGAAGTACTAAAAGTGAGTGAAGCACCTTTTAGTTTTATGTTGGCATCCGGCGCTGTTCCGACTGAACCTGAGCCGCTGGCTGAAGCTGTGAGTGTGACGGCGGTGCCGCCGGTGCCTAGTTGTAATGTTCCTAACAGTCCTGACCCTAAAGCATCAAGAGTAATTGCTCCGCCTCGCCCATTGCCTGCCGACGTGACACTTAAGTTGGCGGTTGTATTGTGAGTGATACCGCCTGAGCCATTATTGGTTATGGTGACAATGCCACCCTGTCCACTGACCGCCGCATTTGCGGAAATTGCTCCGCTTGTGCCTTGTGAGGAGGAGCTACCGATATTGAACGGGGATGCACTATTAGTGGTGATGCTTATTGTGCCGCCATTTCCGCCTGTCGAACCTGCGGCAGTGGCGGAAACTGTACTAGAGAAGCCGGCGGTGGTCCATGCATTTACGAAGATGTTGCCTCCGGCTCCGCCATTGGCACCACTGGCGCTGGCCGTTAGTGCCGCTGAAACCGTTACCGATGAACCGGTGGAAGTAAATTGATAGGTGCCACCGGCGCCGTTGGTTGGGGCTACTGTCAGGTTGGCGCCGGGTGTGACCGTCAGAGCGCCGCTGGATATAAGTGATATGCTGCCGCCCGCCCCTGATGTGCTGCCACCTATGGCGCTGGCCCTCAGCGTTGTTCCTGTACCGGCAGTCAGTGTGCCGCCTATTATTTCAACGGAGATGCTGCCGCCTTGCCCTGTTGTGCCTCCATTTGCATTTAGCTGCAGCCCGTTGGTGCTGAAGGCAAGCGTCGAGCCTTTCAGGAAAATATTATTTGTGACGGCGCTGCCGACGGAAGAGGAGCCGGAGCCATTGACCGATACAGTCACGCTTGTACCACCAGTCCCTAATGTGAGAGCACCGGTCATGCCGGATCCTACGGCGTCGAGTGATACCACTCCACCTCGTCCGTTGCCGGCGGAACTGACGCTTATGTTGGCGCTTGTATTGTGTGTAATTCCACCTGTGCCGTTATTGGTTATATATAACTGTCCACCTTGTCCGGCGCTGACGGCATTGGCACTTATTGTGCTGCTTGTCCCTTGCGTCCCCGAGCCGCCTACGTTGAAGGCAGTGCCGCTGTTGCTGTCGATTTGAATGATGCCGCCGGCACCACTGACAAGCGCATTGGCGCTCAGCGCTCCGGTGAATCCTGCGGTAGTTCCTGCGCTGACTGTGATGGTGCCGCCGGCTCCACCGCCTCCTCCTGCTGCGCTGGCACTGAGAGCTGCAGTTACTGAGACGGCCGCTCCGGTAGAAGTTAAGCTGTAAGTGGCGCCTGCTCCGTTTGTCGGATTGGCGGAGAAGTTGGCGCCGGGCGTCACTGTTAATGTTCCGCTTGAACTCAATGTGATGCTGCCGCCGGCTCCTGATGTACTACCTCCGATGGCGCTGACTTTGAGCGTTGTGGCTGTGCCGGCAGTTATTGTGCCACCGATCACTTCAACGGAAACTTTGCCACCGGCTCCAGTCGTGCCTCCTGTGGCATTGAGATTAAGTCCATTAGTGCTGAAGCTTAAGGTTGAGCCGACAAGTTTAATGTTGTTGCTTGGTGCAACACCGACGGAACCTGAACCGGACGCATTGGCGCTGATGGTGACTGCGGTTCCACCAGTGCCCAGTTGCAATGCTCCAGTGATACCGTTACCTAGAGCGTCTAGCGTGATAGAGCCACCTCGACCATTTCCTGCTGAAGTCACACTTAAATTGGCGGAAGTGTTATGTGTGATACCACCGGAGCCGTTGTTGGTAATGGATATACTGCCGCCTTGTCCGGAGGTGAGGGCATTGGCTACTATGGCGCCTGTTGAACCATTGGATCCCCCGCCGCCGACATTGAAACTTGTTGCGCTGTTGGTGTTGATGCTGATGGTGCCACCACTTCCGGAGGCGGTAGCAGTGCTCGTAATTGCGCCCGTGGTGGCATTATTACCGGCGGCTACTATTATGGTGCCGCCTCCTGATAGTAATGCCAACGTGGATAGCGAGGCTCCGGTAATGGCACCGGCGGCAAATCCGCCTGCGCCTATGGCACCGCCCGGATTAATAGTCACTGCGGCGCTGGTTAGTATCGGCTGCGCTGTTTTGACTGTAATGCTGCCTGAGTTGACCGCTCCGCCACTGGATGTTATTGCGCCCGTCGTTATTGTGGTGCCTGTATCTGCTCCGGCCAGGATGGTAATGTTGCCGTTGCTGCCGGCACCATTGCCACTGGCGTTTACTGTGACTGCAGTCGGCAGAGTGATCGTGCCGGAATTACTCGCTGTACCGGCAAATGCCAGGAGTTGAATGGCGCCGCCTGCTCCGCCTCCGCCAGTGGAGGCGGAAGTCAAAGAGGTAATTGCTGTGCCGGAGGAAAGATCGATTCTGCCTCCGGTTGCCGAAGCGCCGGTAATTGTCAGTGTTGATGAAACATCGTTGCTGCCGGATGCCGGACCGCTGGAAGTGAACTGAGCCCCGGCGATCATGGTAATAGCTCCGCCTGATCCCGATCCGTTGTGGGTATCAATGGAGCCGGCTCCTGCAGTAGTCACAATATTGCCACTGGCAATTACCGCTAAGACAGTCAATGGCGAAGCGAAGGTTCCCAGATTGCCGCTTATAGTCACGTCACCGGCCGTGTTGTAGAAAGTTGGATCGCCGGTTAGTGTAATATCGCCGAGATTCAAGTTGTCTGTAGCCGATGCGATATGCAGATCTCCGGCTTGAACGTTTACCCGTCCGACAAGGCGCCCTACGTCTATACTGACAATGCCCTCGCCTGAATAGGCGTTCAGTTGCTGTGCAAGGAAGTCTCCTCCCAATGCGCTTATGTTGAATTTTCCGGCGAAACTTGGGTCGCGTAGGTTGATTTGACCGTTGAGGGCGGAAAGTTGTCCGGCAATATTGTTGAGCACCAAATTGGAAGCTACTTGCGAGGCGATATTGATATTGCCTTGCATAGCGGCAATCACGCCACTGTTCATTATGTTGTTGGCTGTCATGTTGATGTTATTGACTGCCGAGAGGATTGCGGACATATTTGCTGCTGTTGCCGCGTTGGTTATCGTGCCTCCGGCCGTCAGGCTTAAATTTCCAGCGCTGGCTATGGTTCCGGCATTTACGATATTGTTTATGGCGCTCAGGTTGAGACTGAAGTTGCTTACCAGTGTAGATAAATCCAAAGATAGTCCGGGAATGCCGCTTGTCGGCATAACGGATGTAATTAATCCGCCGTTGAAAATGTTGTTGGCGCCTATCGAGCCGGCAGTGACATTGGGATTGGTTGAATAGGCGTATATGGACCCGTTATTGGTAAGGTTGCCTGTCAGGTTAATGCCGTTATTCAGGGCACCGAAATCAATTGCCAGCGTCTCGTTATGATTGACGACCAGGCTGGACATTTGTCCGAGTGTGCTTTGATCAAGCACAGTGGGGGTGGCTGGAGATGCCGGCTGGGCTGGAGTTTCGGCTTGTTGGGCAAACGCGGTAGCACCTATCGTTAAAACGAAGGCTAGCAAAAGAGCCAGGGGCCGTGCCATTAGGTCAGTGCTACGCATAGGGATTCCAGAATGGGCTTGAGCGGGGTGGCATCTTAAAGCAGATTAGACCGGCATGACTAACTGGGTTAGTCCGCTGGTTTTCACTGCAGAACCAACGCGCGGTTGGTTCTCCTCCACCTACGTCCACTTCAATACTTTTATTCCCTAATATAATCAATTGCTATCAGTAGCTTTAATCTTTAAAGGAGTAGATTAATTTCCCATACCCGGCCAAGGGGACTTGAAATTAGTTTCTGGGCCCGAAATTGGTTTGAAATTTCGCGAAATTTCAAACCAAGATATACATATATGGATATATGTATAGGCCGAGTTATGACACTTAGTGGTAAGGTTAAATTGAAACTTGGCGAAAGACAGTGGGACATGATCGGGGCTCCGGCTCAACCTATCACCGAAAAGTTGTTGGCCTCACTTTTGCGTAAAGATAGGGCCGCTATGGAAGCAAGTCTTGCTGACGCTTTACGATTCAACGATTTTCCAGACGAACTTTTGTTTCAAGCGGCCGAATCAGGTCTTTGTGGGCTCTTCTACGAACGAGCATGTGAACTTGATGCAAAGGAATCTCTGAAAATTCCTCTGCCAAATGGACTGAACTTTTTTGATTACTTGGAAAATCAAGCAAAGCAAGCGGCGATAAAAGCAGTTCAATTCGATGAAAGATTTTTTGAATTACTGAAGTTTCTCGACGAAGAACTTCCGCATATGATTTGGATAAAGAGCACGGTCTTAGCACGGACACTGTACAGTAAACTCAATTATCGAGTCGGTATTGACTATGATGTTGTCGTCAAACAAGAACATATGCCGAAACTTTTGAAGCGACTGAAACAATCAGGTTGGCAGCCATTGTTGGGTGAGCCGGGACATTGCCACCAAATTGGTGTTGGACCGACTGAGAATTTGGCTGACTTATTTTTGGTGCCACAAAAAGAATTGGAAGGTTGTCACAATCTGACAATGACAGCACCAGGTTGGCCGCATCTGGAATTGAAAATAAATCCGCTCGATAATGGGGTATCCATGAAAGAGTTGGACAGGTTTTTTGCGGATGCTGTTGATGTTCATTGGCGTGAAAGTGTATTTAAGGCGCCTTCGTTGGTTGATCACTTAATTGTCGAGCTTGTCCATTTGCATAAACACAGACTTTTTGGTTTTGGTTGGATTCACGATGTGCATATGATTTGCAATAAACTTAATGAAGACCCATCTCAATGGCGTACGTTGACTGCAAGACTAAAGAAAGAAGGCGTGAATGAAAGTGCTAGAGCAGCTCTTTTAAGAGTGAAATCGCTTTTGCATACCGAAATTCCCGATGAAGTTATCGATGAATTGGGTAATAATGTCGTATTGACAGCACCGCTTATGAAGTTTGTCAGCACGGAATTTGTTTGGAATGCTAACGGTCTGGCAATGCTTGTCCTCAATGCTATGACGATGGGCGATGGGAAAAGAAAATTGCGCATACTGTCGGAAAGTATTTTTCCTGATGACCAATTTTTGTCGGACTACTACTGTGATGGACAGAAACTAAACATCTTGAGTCGCTTGAAATCGATTGTGTTGCACTGGCTTGTTTTATTTTTGCCTGCCGGCGTCGTGAGAAAAATGTTCGGTTATGCGTATTGGAAGCATCCCGATGCGGAGAAATTTGGTGTAGATGGCTGAAGTACATATAGCACACTGGATATTAGATCTGGGACTTGGTGGTGACGCCAAAAACCTGGTATCACTTGCAAACGAACAAGCAAAGTGGGCTCGTGTCTCCGTTTTAACGCAGACCAATGAGCCAGGACCAAGATCTGATCAATTAAATGCGCAGGTTATTGTTGCACCTGATATGGTGGCATCGTCCAAACTAACTTCCTGGTTGCAACTCAACGACCCCGATGTATTGATCGTTCATCGTAATGGCGCTCCAAATTCAACAGAAACGGCTCTGGTAGAAGTTTTCCATCAGGCTGGAGTTGCTTGTTTTGAATACAATACATTTGCAAGAGTTGATGCTGCTACCGATCATCTATGGACAGGACATATTCATCTTTCAAGAGCTAGTCTTTTGCAATATGCTCGAAGACGCGGAGCGGCACCACTAGACTTGAGTAATCAAAAAGCCATTGGATATGCAGTTAGTGTCGCAAGCGGTACCGCAAGTGATACCGTATCTGGTATTGCAAGCAGTATCACTAATGCTGAAAGACAAGAAGCTCGCAAAATATTGAATGTGCCTGGAGATGCCTTTGTGGTGGCACGCCTGGTCCGTCCGGATTTACGAAAATGGGATCCGTTACCAGTGCTGGCAATGGAAAAACTGCAAAAGAGGAAGAAAACTTGTCTTGTTTTGCGCGCTGCACCGCCTGAAAGGCATGATTGGGTTAAGGCAAAGCTGGGAAATGCCGCTGTTTTGCTGGAACCAAGCGCCAAAGACGCCGATGTGCGCAGGACCCTTGCTGCCAGCGACGTTGTCGTCAACTATTCGGTTATCGGTGAAACATTTGGTCTGGCAATGGCTGAAGCAATGATGTCCGGGTTGCCTGTAATAGCCAACTCAACTCCTTCGATGGACAATGCGCAAATCGAATTCTGCCGGCACAATCAAAGAGGCTTGATTGCCAATAGCGTCTCTTCACTGGCTGCGGCACTCATGTATCTAAGTGAAAATACCGACAAAAAAGAAAAACTGGCACTAGCTGGACGTACTTATATGAACCAGACTTTTGCGCCTGAGATTGTTGAGTCCCGACTGAGAAGATTTATCATTGCGTCTTTGACAAAGGTTAAAAACAAGTCCAGCTCTAAGTTTCCGGAGCCGGGTATCGATGATTCTTATGAATTGACAGAAAGCTGGTTGTCCGAATATACGGAAGCAGAAAATGAAAGTTTTCCGGCTTCTGGTTCACTTATGGAACGATTTTCCGACCAGTGTGCGCTCAATATTTCGCGCATGGAAGATAGTTTGTTGTACGCGAGAAAAATTGGACTGTCAGGTATTATCGAGAAAGTGTCACGACGGCTTTCCCAAGGCTCACTATTGCGCAGCTAATTAATATCGCTTACGCCTGAAGACATCTGTTTTTAAAGAACTGACGCGATCTAAAAATAAAAGCCCGTCTAAATGATCAGTTTCATGCAGAATTACGCGTGCTTCAAAGTCTCGCGTCTCTAATGAGTGTTGTGTGCCTTGACTGTCCATATAACTTACACGAATATTTCTTGCTCGTCTGACATTGGCTGTTAGATGAGGCAAACTCAGGCAGCCTTCGCGGGCAAGCACGTCGCCTTGCTGCCAGTTGATTTCCGGATTGATCATGACGAGGGGACCGCTGTTGAAGTCTTGTCCTGCTTTCGCTCTTTGTGCATCTATGACAATCACGCGTCTTAGGTTTCCAGTTTGTGGCGCGGCAATGCCAACACAACCAGGATGACTGTATAAAGTCTCACGTAAGTCCTCAACAAAGTCGAGTAGTTGTTCGTCTAATACCGAAACCGGCTCAGAGACAGCTTTTAAAAGAGCATTCGGATAAGTAAGTATGGGCAGGACGGCCATTCTACAATTCCATTATTTCAATCGGTTGAACGGTTACATCGACTCCCAGGGCTTTTCCCTCTTTGGTAAGAATGCCTGTCAGTTCATTGACCGAAAGATTGTCAGGCGCCTCGACTTCCAGAATCATCACAAATACATCGCCTGTTTCTGATTTTGTGGATGAGGTTTGCACGTCGGAAATATTGATGCCGAGGTTGGCCAGCACGCGCGTAATGCCGGCGACTATTCCCGGCTTATCGGCTCCATAGACGGAAATCAAGTAAGGGTTTCTGGGAGTATCACCTGGTTCTAATTCAGCTTCGCTTAACTCGCGCACGTGGATGGTTAATCCTAACGACTTTTCTATAGAGGCAAGTTTCGCTTGCAATGCCTCAAGTGTTTCTTCACCAGGTAGTTCGACCATGACGATAATGGCAAATTCGCCCCGTAGTAAAGTCATGCTGGAGTCAAGCAGGTTGCAGCCGAGTTCAAAGAGAGCTTCGGTAAGTCTGGCTACTATACCTACCTGATCACGTCCTGTACCTGTAAGTACTATTGTTTTGGACACAGCTGCTCCTCTCTCAATTTCCTAATCCAAATTGGCAATTACTAGGACTTTGGTGTCTTTGGGTAAAAGCTCAAGTTCTATTTTGGCCAGTGCTTGCATTTGTCCCAGATTCAACAATCCGGACAAATCAATTATTTTGTTGCCGGCGGCAATCAGCATTCTCGGTACAAGCTTACCGGCATCACCGTAATTGGCATGGTCTTCGCCAATTTGCGCGACAACTTCTGCAGCAGAAGAAGCAGTTGTTTCGCGAGCAATTCCTTTTTTGATTTGCAAACGAATAGTTCCCGATTCATCAATTAATCTCAATGAATTTCCTTTGGTTCTTATCAAACCAAACAGACGTTTATTTATTGTCGGCGCTGCAAATGCGGTGAATTTTTCGCTTTTGGCTTCCACGATAACTGCATCGTTCTGCACACGCATTGACTCTGCTGCAAGAATTCGCTTATCTTCATCGCTCAATGAATGCTTCCCATTTGTGGAGGTCTCCGTTGATGTTGCCCCATAGGCAGTGGCGCGCACTATATTAGTACGGCTGTCTACTTCCACGTGCACTTCGATAGAACGCGCATCGGCGCCCATCTTCTCAACAGCTGATTGTGCTTCCTGGCGAACGCGCAAAATATCATCATTGCTCGGATTAATAATTTGTCTTTCAACCGTTTCTCTAACAAGGGCAAGCGCTACACCAATTGCCGAAATTACATCAGCATTGTCTGCAAGAGTATGGCGCAACTTCATTTCTTGCGCTGTAAAAGGCACAAGCGCTGCAGCGCCGCCACCGCCGCCGACAAGTGTCACCAGTTCCGGGTCCAGTTTGTAGTCTTTGATTAATTGCGAAACGACTGGAATAACTTTCTTGCTTGCTTGAGTTAATACTTCACGAGCTGTTTCTTCGGCGCTTTTGCCCAGTTGTTTGGCAAAGACATTAAATGCCGATTTAATCTGATCTGGCTTTCCAAATGCGCAGTCATCTTGGGGAACTAAATTCAATAAATTGCTGGCGCATGTTGTGGTTAGACAAAACGCCGGTTTTGTATCGCCATCAGAAATTGCTAGGTAATCGTTTGGATCTTTTGCATCTGGCTGTATCTGATGAACTCTTGGTTCAGTTAATGAATTTGCAAATGATACGTAATCGAGACCGGCAATGTGTGCTGAACGTGGCCCGACATCTGTAATTTGGTTGTTCTTAAATCTAATCATTGAGCCACCGGCAACACCTATTGTTCGTACATCAAGTGTGCGCATATAGACTCTGTGTCCGCCGACTTCGGCTGATTTAACCAATGCTTTGCCGTTTCTAATTGCGGATATGTCAGTGCTGGTGCCGCCAATCTCTAAGAAAATGCCATCTGAAATATGCAAATACATCATTGCCGCCGCCACGCCGGCAGCCGGACCGGAAAGCATGGTTTGAATCGGCTTTTTGCGCATGGCTTCAATATCCATGACGCCGCCATCCGAACGCATGATCATAATTGGCGCCTTGATGCCTGCCTGGCGAACAGATGACTCGGTCATATCAGCTGTCTGCATCATTTTCGGCAACATTGAGGCGTTAATAATTGCCGTTCTGGTCCTTACCTTTAGTCCGTAAAGCTGGCTAATGTCGGATCCAGCTGTGGCTGGTAGACTCATCTCTTGCGCCATCGCCAATACACGTTTTTCATTTTCAGGACAATCGACGGAAAATGCTTCGCTTATGGCAATGGCTTTAGCGCCTTGTGAAATCAACTCATTAATCGCTTGTTTAACGACTGCATCAGTTGGCGGAGTAGATGTATCGATGAAGCGGTGATAAGTGGTAAGGAATTTGTCTTTAGCTAGTTCAATTTTGCCAATATTTGTTGCTGCTTTTGCCAGCCAGCTATTGGCGCCTTGACCCATTCCGATGACACCAACTTCAGCAACATCACCTTCTAGAAGTGCATTGGTTGCCTGAGTTGTGCTGTGAGCGATGAAGCCGACAGATGCCGGATCAATATTAGCTTGCTGCAAAAGTTTATTGAGTGATTCGATAATACCTTTAGCTACACCTTCTTCTGCCTTGTGAGTAGTCTTCACTTTCACCTTTCCTAAAATGGAAAGTGTTAAACCATCAATGGCTACGGCATGTGTAAATGTGCCGCCGACGTCAATGCCGATTCTAATTATGCCAGGCATCCTATCTCCTAAAAGCTCACGTAGCCAAACGCTACTGCCAGACAAAGTCCAAGAAATGCTAATGTCCAGGCGTAGGGCAATGTGTTTTTCAAAATAGTTTGAGTGTCAATTGCTAGATAGTTAGCGACCCAAAGATTTTGTGTGTTTGCCGGATCGCAAATTCCTTGAATTTGTCCGACCGACCAAACCATGCCGAGAATTGCCTTGGAAGATAGGATATTAACTTTGCTGATAAGCGAAAGCAGTCCGGCACCCATGCCCCACATGTTTAAGGGACCTCTGTAAAGGCACAGTGGCGCAAATACTGTAAAGCCGATGACATAAGCCAGTGCATGGCTCGGTACGGACATTTGCAAAAGTGGTGCCATTGCGTGAGAAACATTTGGATGCATTACAGATTTGACAAGCATTCCTAATCCGATTATCAAAACAATTGCCGGTACAACTTGAGAAATGCCTTCAATTATGGATTTAGTTAAGGTGTTGACCGAACTATGCTGCCAGCAGATAAGTACGCCGTAAGTGATGCCGGCGACAAATGCCGGAATGAATTCCCAGTGGCAAACAAGAACCAACAACAATGGAATAAGAGGTGTAATCAACGCTAACGAGGGTAAAGTGCTCACGCGTTTTAGATGACGATAAAGAGCATAAACAATTAAAAGTCCCAACAGCACAGTGGCCACTAGAATTGACTCCGGCGTTGCTGTAAGAGCTTCCTTTTCCTTGAAACTGGACATCTGGTAATAGAGAACACCGTAGCCCAGCAAAAGGACAAACACTGTTGCTATTGCCGACTTTACGTGACGGGCGCCTAATTGCACAAAAAGGAAAGTCATAATACCAAGTGCTACAACAGCTGAAAACGGCAAAAGAAATGCCATCATGTCTTGTCGCGTTAGCCCAAGAGTATTTATGTAGAGCTGCCAGTTGGTTAAGTTGAACATGCCGCCAAAACTAATGCCGAATAACAAAAGTCCAGCTGCAGTTACAGCAGAAATTCCCAGCGAAAGCATTACCGGTAAAACAATTGTGCCGACCATGATTACAGCGCCAAGTCCACCAAGTGTTGAGAACAAAACAGCTGTGACTAAGGTGAGCAAGATGCCCAACATAAATGGATTGTCCCCACCAAATTCAGCAACCCAACGCACGAGACTTTTGGCTATGCCTTGTTGATTAATAAGTTCAGCCAGCACTGCACCGAACATAGCGGTTGTGACAACGTCACCGTATTTCAATGCGCCTTGATTGATAATTTCCGACAAAATGTCTTTAGTGGAAACTTGAGCAATGACAGCAATTGCCACTGCCATTATCGGCAAAGCCAACAATGTCGACAAATGGCGCGTGTACATAAGCGCAGCCATTGCCAGGAAAACTAAAAAACAAGCTATGCCGATTAGCGACGAATCCACTCTTGTAGCCTTTTGTAGGGGCGCATTGCATGCGCCCATTTAGTATAGCTGCCAGCCTTGTTTTTCACTGCATTCGCGCGCATGACATCTGCCGGATTGATCGGGTACAATTTTGTCTTTCATATACGGGCAAATAAGCGGGCAACATGAACAAAACTTTGACGGAATTCATCTGGCAGCCAAGCGGCAAATACATGGATTGTCGTGTAGCCGAATTCATGAGCAAGCAAGGTATTTCCGACTGGCGGAAGCTCCTAGAACGTTCAAGCCAAGATACCGAATGGTTCTGGCAGGAAGCCCTCAAATATATGGAAGTCTCCTGGTTTAAGCCCTACAGCAAACTGCTGGACACATCAAAAGGGTTTGCCTGGGCTAAGTGGTTTGTCGATGGTGAAATCAATATATATGCCAATTGTTTGGACTGGCATGTAAAAGGTGAAACTGGTGAGTCTGTTGTCAATCGCAAGCCTGTGGGCAAGGACCATATGGCGATTATTTGGGAAGCTGATGATGGCGGTCTGCGCAAACTTACCTATGGTGAACTCGATGAAATGTCATCGAAAGTTGCCGCATCATTGGTAAACATGTCTGTTGGTGCAGGCGACGCAGTCGGCGTCTACATGCCTATGGTGCCCGAAGTTGTGGCCGTATTATTTGGTTGTTTGAAAATTGGTGCAGTGCCGGTTCCTATTTTTAGTGGATTTGGTACAGAAGCGTTGTCGGCGCGATTAGCCGATGCTGAAGCAAAAGTTCTTTTTACAGCTGATGCGGGAAGACGTCGTGGAAAAATCATTCCAATTAAACCTGATGCGGATGAAGCTGCTAAGGCTGTTCCTAGTCTGAAACACATTGTCGTATTGGATCACTGTGGCACTAAACAAAATTGGACAGAAGGCAGGGACCTTAAGTGGGAAGATGCAGTCTTAGCGCAGAAACCGCTTGCGCAAACAGCAAAATTGCCGGCTGAGCACCCGTCTATGTATTTGTATACATCTGGAACAACTGGTAAACCGAAAGGCACAGTGCACACGCATGGTGGAGCGCTTGCGCAAATTGCCAAAGAAGTAGGTTTTGCTTTTGATACAAAAGCGGACGATGTATTTTTCTGGGTCACGGATATTGGTTGGATGATGGGACCCTGGGAAATGATAGGAGTTACTTTCTGGGGCGGCACGATGGTGCTGTTTGAAGGTGCACCGAATTATCCAAATCCTGACAGACTCTGGGAAATGGTGGACAAGCATAAAGTAACCATGCTCGGCATAAGCCCGACAGCCGTGCGCGTAATTAAGCCGGCTGGCGATGAGTGGGTGGACAAACACGATCTTTCCAGTTTGCGTTTGCTTGGATCAACAGGCGAACCGTGGGATGAAGACAGTTACATGTGGTTCTTCAACAAAGTAGGCGGCAAGCGTTGTCCGATTATCAATATTTCCGGTGGCACGGAAATTGTCGGCTGTCACTTACAACCTTTGCCAATCATGCCATTGAAACCATGTTCCCTAGGAGCGCCAGCATTAGGCATGGATGCAGATGTATTTGATGAATCAGGCAATAGTATTCATGACGCCATTGGGCATCTTGTATGCAAAAAGCCGGCGCCGTCCATGACCAAAGGCTTCTTGAAAGATCCGGATAGATATCTAGAAACCTATTTCAGCAAATTCCCTGGAGTCTGGTATCACGGTGACTGGGCTAAAGTGGACAAAGACGGTTACTGGTTCCTTTTCGGTCGCTCCGACGATACCCTTAAGGTAGCCGGTAAGCGCGTAGGTCCCGGTGAAGTAGAGTCAATTCTTATCGAGCATCCCCAAGTAGCAGAGGCTGCCGTCATTGGTGTGCCACACGAAATTAAGGGTGAAGGAATTGTCTGCTTCGTTGTTTTAACTCCCAATACACAGCCAAGTGATGAAATCATCAAACAGTTGAAAGATCTTGTTGCCAAAAAACTTGGCGGGCCACTGAAGCCGGAAGCGGTTCATGTCGTACGTGCATTGCCGAAGACACGTTCAGGCAAAATAGTTCGTGGAACTATTCGTCGAAAGTATATTGGTGAACCGATTGGCGATCTTTCATCAGTGGAAAATCCTGATGCCCTGGACGACATTCATCGCAGTTGATCACTATCTTAGTAATGATAGCGACACTGGGCAACGAGAATGCAATCGTCTTGTATTTTGTAGACTAGTCGATGTTCTCGATCTATTCGTCGAGACCAGTAGCCTGACAGATCTGCTTTTAGAGGTTCCGGCTTGCCTATGCCTTGGAAAGGGCTGCGCTGCACGTCCTTAATAAGGTCATTGATTCGTGCCAGGCGTTTTGGATCATTTTCCTGCCAGTACAAATAATGTAGCCACGATGTTTCGCTAAAGAGAATTTTCACTTAAGGAGTTTTCTCTCCTTAACTTTACCCTTTTCAATTTCTTTTATGGACTTCAACAGTTCTTTGGCATTGGCCGGACTTCTTAAGAGATAGGCTGTTTCGTCCATTGCCTCATAGTCCTCGAGCGAGAGCATTACTACAGGCTTTGCATTCTGTCTTGTAATAATAATTGGAGCGTGGTTCTCGCAAACTTGATCCATAGTTTTGGCCAGTTTCTCTCGGACTTGCGTATACGAAATGGCTTCCATGGCAATGCCTCCTATTCTGTACATGTACAATTCTACGTACAGGATGAGCTTTTGTCAAGGTCCGGTCAAGCTTGAATTTAGGCGAATAACGCCTCAACGAACAATTCCGGCTCAAAGTCACGCAGGTCATCTATTTGCTCGCCGAGTCCAATTAGTTTGACTGGAATTTTTAGTTCGCGGGCTATGCTGAAGACGATGCCGCCTTTGGATGTGCCGTCAAGCTTGGTTAAGATGACACCTGTCAGTGGGCATATGTCTGTGAAGACGCGGGCTTGTTGCATACCGTTTTGTCCGGTGGATGCGTCAATAACAAGTAGCGACTCGATATTGCAATCTGGAGCATTCTTGTCGACAACGCCCCTTATCTTTTTCAATTCAGCCATTAAATTGGATTTGTTATGCAAGCGACCTGCAGTATCAACGATGAGAATGTCGTAGTTTTCTTCTTTGGCGCGTTGTATTGCTTTGAAGACTACTGCGCCTGGATCAGAGCCGTCTGCTAAGCGGACTATATCTACTTCGGCCCTTTGGGACCAGATTTCCAATTGGGATTCGGCGGCAGCTCTGAATGTGTCGCCGGCAGCAATTAAGACTTTGTGTCCTTGTGATCTAAATCGCCAGGATAATTTGCCAATGCTGGTTGTCTTGCCTGTGCCGTTAACACCGACTACGAGAATGATATTGAGCTTGTTATCTTCAATTCTGAGTTTGCAATCAGGAGCAGCTTGCAGAAGAGTTTGAAATTCCTTTTGCAGAAACTTCTCTACATCATGTGAAGTCCAGCCTGATTGTTTTGCTTGAGTACGTAGATGACCAATCATCAGCTCAACTGTGGCAAGACCCAAGTCTGCTTTGATGAGTTTCTCTTCGAGGTCTTCCAGATAGTCATAGTCAATTGCACGAGGAGGAGCGGGCGGTGCTGCAACTGGGGCCGCTACATGTTCGGTGGCTTGTGAAAAGTCGGTTTGTTCGTGAGCGGTTGGATGTTCAACAACAGAATCAACTACGGCTTCCTTCGTTTTGGAAAGCGCGGATTTTAGTTTGCCGAGGGTGGAACCCCACCAGCCTTTGCCTTGTTCTTGATTGGTTTGTTCGTCAGCCATCTCTATTTGTCGGATGAATGTGTTGCTGCTTCTTCTTGTAACGTGAATTCGCCGGTGGTTCTGTATTGACCAGCAGTTTCAGAAAGATCGGCAAGCACGCCATTGATAAACTTCGCAGCTCTGTCATCAGCGAAACGATGTGTCAATTCAATGGCTTCGTTGATAGCAACTTTGACTGGTACATCAGGCATGAAGAATAACTCTGCACAAGCCAGGCGAAGGATATCGCGGTCGATGGAGATCATTCTGTCCAAACGCCACTTCGCTTTAATTTGCTTGAGGAATTCGTCAATTTGCTCACGATGTTCCATGTAAGTGGTTATTAGTTGACGGAAGAACGAAAGTACATCCGACTCACTTGTTTTTTGAATCGGTACTTCCAACGTGACTTTGCATTTTTTGCAATTTACTTCTTTGATGATGTGCGCGCTATGTGTAGCAATCTCAGGAATATCCAAAGCTTCCGAAGCAAGATGAAGAGATCTCTCAATCAATTCAAGTTGTTTGCGCAACTGACCGGTCGTCAGTGGAACTGATTCCAATTCGTCTACATTTTTAGCATTGTCGCTGTGTTCAATTTCAATTTCGTTGAGTTCTTTGTCGGCCTTCACCAGTAAAGCATTGGCGTCAGCCAAATTTTGCTTGGCATAGTCGCAAAGCATTTGCACGGCTTTGGACACCAAAAAGTCCAATTCCAACTGATCCAGTTTTGCCTCATCTTTGGGCAACTGGGGCAATGTAATAATCGCTAGTTCGCGAGCTAGGCGGCGGGATGACATATCTAACTCTTAACGCTCCGGTGCTTTCTGCGTAAGCACCTTCGCTTGCTGTCCAGCATTCGTTAGCGCTCCGCGGCGGATTGCTCTACGCAACCCTTGCTCCGCTAGTGCGGGCATAACATGACATGTTACCATGTCTCCCTATTACATATTGTTTAGGTTGTATAAAGGTCCATGCGAATTACGGCAGGTATAGCCAGGGGACGTGAAATAAACTGCCCACCGGGGCTGGAAGCCAGACCTACTGCCTCTAAGATTAGGCAGGCGTTTTTCAACATATTGCGTAACAAAGTAGATGACGCCCGTTTTCTGGACCTCTTTGCCGGTTCTGGTCTCATGGGGCTGGAGGCGCTTAGCCGAGGGGCCCGTGAACTCGTAGCCATTGATGAAAGCCGCAAGATGGTCAAAGTCATCGAAGATAACTTGGAGAAGCTCAACTTCCAAGGACAGGTCATTCAAGCCGACGTCCGAAGTTTTCTAGACCAATTACCCAAACGCGGCTTCGACATAATCTTTGCGGACCCGCCTTATAAGAGTCGGCAATCGGAGAGTGTTCTTCATCAAGTCGCGCGTCGAGATATTCTGCATGATGATGGTGTTCTTGCCATTGAACACGCAAGAGAATTCAAATTGCCGGAAGAATCTGGCGATCTAGTTGTCTATGACCGTCGAGACTACGGACAGACGTCGATTTCGTTTTATCGTCGCAAGCAATAGGGCACAAAAAAGGGCGCATGCAATGCGCGTACAGAACCGAGATCATGTCCGCCACTTTAAGACTTTCTCTTTGATCGGATTTACGAACGGAATGCCTTTGGCGGCAGCGTAGTTCCAATTTCTTTTGAGTTGGAAATACCAGTTGCCCGGCGTGCCCACATCTTTGATGGTCATGATCAAATCCGGTTTGTACTTCAAGACTTCAGCTTGCATTTGGGCAATGGTGGCATCTTGTCCTAAAAACACGCGGACGAAATATTGAATTATTGGTTCAACAAGTGGTTTGAATCCTCTAATTGTCCAGTAGGTTGTGTGGTTTAACTCCGTTGTGTTTTCATCAATAGGAGTCAACGTTGTGATGCCGGAAAGTATTGTGCGTCCACCAAAGACAATGTATTCACGGCGGCAGGCAGGCAGACGGAAACTAATTTCAGTTTCGATATAATCGCCTATTAGTTTGAAAATCATTGAGTGCTTAGATGGCTTGTGGCGCACCATTGTCCAGCCGGTACCTTCAGGTACATAAGTCTTTGTCTTTTCTTTGAGCACGCGAGCGGAACGCCACCACCAGGCATTGTGCACGTATGGAACATGAGCCGTATCAATTAACGCCGCGGCGGCATAATCAATATGCGTGGGCAAATAAAGTGTAGTTGTTGTCTGATCATAGGAAATTCCATCTAGTCCTGGAGCACTTGGAACTTCCGGTGTATTTTCTTTGTGCTTGCCGAAGTAGACCCAGATATTACCCTGCACTTCTCTGCACGGATATGCCTGGGTGGCTATCTTGCACAAGTTGATTGATTGACCTTCAACAAGTGAAGGAATTTCTGTGCAGACACCTTCAGTATCAAATTTCCAGCCGTGGAAGCAACACTCGACTTCGCAACCATCAAAGCGACCTTTGGATA
This sequence comes from Candidatus Obscuribacterales bacterium, assembly GCA_019744775.1. NCBI lineage: Bacteria > Bacillati > Candidatus Melainabacteria > Candidatus Obscuribacterales > Candidatus Obscuribacterales bacterium. The sequence goes on along the minus strand of JAIETZ010000006.1, from coordinate 7,112 downwards.
AAGGTACAGCCTGGTGCGGGCAAATGTCTTTCATGGCAAACACTTTGCCGTCACGATCGCGACCAATAAGTATTGGTTGACCGAGCATTACTTTGGCAGTCATTTTGCCTGGCTTAAGGGCCTTTCCGGATAGCGCGAAATACCACATGTGATCGACATACGTTAAGCCAACCGGTAAGACATCTTGTTTGGCGGACGTCTCATCGTTGACAGGTGGCGCCACGAACGACGACATCTGCGTGCTGTATGTGAAATTAGGGCTCATCGGTCTCCAAGTCATGCCCTAATTAGATCATAAATTTGATCCATTTAATTATCAGAAAGGTTAAATCCACTTTAAACCTTTTGAGCTATCAAGCGATCCAGTCCTTCCTAACAACAACCTTCCTCGGGCGAAGGAGCTACTGAATCCGGAGGTGATGGCATCCGACCAGTGGTTGTGGAGGGATATTTTAGCCTTTCGTGGTGCAAAGTGCGCCATACTCGACCGAAAGCTTTTTTCACCTTTTCAAGATCTTGGGCGGTCATTCCTGATTCCGTAAATTGCCCGTCGTCGGTACGAGCCTTAAATACTGCGGAAATAGCAGCTTCAACCTCTTCTTCGCTGGGGTCGCGCATGCTGTGTGTAACTGCTTCCGATACGTCGGCAAGCATTACAATTGCCGCTTCTTTTGACTGTGGCTTAGGCCCTGGGTATCTGTAAAACGAAGTGTTAACGTTTTCCGTGCCATCGCGCAAACATGCCTTGTGATAGAAATATGCCATCACTGTTGTGCCTTGATGTTGCGGAATGAAGTCTTGCACGATTTTCGGTAGACCATATTTGTGTGCAAGTGTTATGCCGTCCGTTACGTGGGCAAGCACACGATCTCTACTTTCTTCTGGTGAAATTTCATCATGAGGATTCTTATTGCCTAGTTGATTTTCAATAAAATAAACCGGACGAACAAGTTTGCCTATGTCGTGATAGAGCGAACCTGTGCGGGCAAGATTGGCATCAGCGCCAATTGCTTTAGCGCCTGCTTCAGCAAGATTGGCCACAGCGAGGCTGTGCTGATATGTACCGGGTGCTCTATCTTCTAATTGCCGCAATAAAGGTTGTGTGGGGTCAGTCAATTCAGCAAGACGAAATGGTGTCACAACACCAAAGAGATTTTCCAGGAATGGCAAGCTGCCTATGGCCACAATAGCCGATGATAGACCGCCGAGTAATTGCAAAGTGAGGTCGGCAACGAGTTCCGATACCGAATGAGCCGATTGGGTTAGAAGTACAACCGCAAAGTAAGCACCGGCTTGAGTTAATCCAATTAATACTCCACGCAACATCAGGTGTTGGCGATCTGATATGCGTCCACCCAAGGCAAACATTGAAGCTGTGCCCAGTGCAATGAGATCAGGAATTTTCAGCAGGCTGTCTGTATATAGGAAGATGATCAACAGCATTGCAATGACGGCAGCAATTCGCGGTCCAAGGAAAATAGTCATCACCAGGGCCGCCGCAGGCAATGGAATAAACTGCGGGTACTGTGCGCCGGCAAAAGCTGCGATAGATGATGTGACTACACAAATTGTGCATATCAAACCAATCGATGAATGTGAGAACATATGCCGTGGTTCATACGACCAGAGGAAAATGCCGGTCAAGACAAATGCAGCCAGCAATGAAAGGCAAAGGCTCATGAGAGCGGCTGTATCTCTTTCCTGATTTCCACCGACTGTGCTCAACGTGTGCACGTGTTCTGCTGATACTACATGTCCGCGCTGGACAATCAGGTCACCTTTCTTGACCTCTTTCATCACCGGATCAATTTGACGCGCCGCTTGCTCACCTTTTGCTTTGGTGGCTTCCGTATCGAGAAGTACATTAGATTCAAGGCACGCCGCAATTAAGTGTGCCGTTTTAGCTCTTAGTCCGGCATCCCAGTTCGCCGGCAAGACTTCCAAGGCGGAAAGCTGCAATTGCTTTTGATCTTGTTCAGGCAAAAGCGGACTTATCTTGAGCAATTGTTTTGTTGATTGAATGACTTGAGCTTTTTGATCCGCGCTGTAAGTATTTGAGTAAATCCCGCTTTCCAATGCCTTATTCAGGCGGGTGATAATTCTATCGTCGGCGCTATGGTCCCATTTCAGCACGGGCGCTACTGCATGTCTGGCAAAATCACGTGCTCTATGCGTTGCCAGCTCATCTACGACCTGCATGGATTTTTTAGCGATGATATTTTTAGTGGCAACTTCTCCCACTTCAATCCGCTGATTGAAAATGTGGGGAGCGCCTAATGCAAAGACAAGACCAATGTAGCCGGCTACTACAACTGCCAGCCAATAACCTAATTCTGCCCCAGGATGTAGGAAGTCGATTCCTGCTTGTTCCTTGGTGGGTGCCATTTCTCTTCTTCTATGAAATGCTTAAAACCGATATCCGCAATATCTAATTGTAGCGCTACAAGCGCATCTTAGGTGTTCTTTCTCAAGGCTAAGCTACTTTATCTGTCGCTCTGGCAGTTAATAGATGACTTTACTATGTAAATGCGCTTGTCCTGGGACTCGTGATAGGTGCGCATGAGGATTTCAGCCAAAAGTCCCATGAGAATGAACTGGATACCGAGCATGAAAAACATGGCTACAAGCACAGGCAGTGGTGTTTGAATGAAGGTGCAATTGTAGAAAAACTTGAGGATGACCATCCAGGTAAAGCCGGCTGCCGCTGCCACAAAGGACCAAAGACCGGCCGAGCCGAATACGTAAATTGGCTTGGTTGCATAGGACGAGAGAAATTTGACGGTCATGAGATCAAGGATGACCTTGAAGGTGCGTTCAATGCCGTATTTCGACTTGCCGAATTGGCGGGCATGGTGAGTAACAGGCATTTCCGTGACTTTCGCGCCTACCCAGCTTGCATAGATGGGTACAAAGCGGTGCATTTCACCATAGAGGCGAATGTCTTTAATTACTTCGCGACGATAAGCCTTCAGTGAGCAGCCATAATCATGTAGGCGCACGCCGCTAATAACGGAAATCAATTTGTTGGCGCACCATGATGGGATGAGTCTCAAGAAAAGTTCGTCCTGACGTTCTTTGCGCCAGCCGCTCACCACATCATAGCCTTGTTCCAGCTTTTGAATCAGTTGTTCGATGTCGGCAGGATCATTTTGTAAGTCGGCATCCATTGGAATAAGAATGTCACCGGCTGCGTGATCGATACCGCAAGCCAATGCTGCTGTTTGACCAAAATTGCGCACGAATTTTACGACTTTGACGCGCATGTCTTTGGCGGCAATTTTTGAAAGCAATTCATAGGAGCCGTCTGTCGATCCGTCGTCAACGTAAATAACCTCAAAGGCGCGGTTGAGACCGGCCAAATTTGTTGTTATTTGCTTGTGCAGCCTTTCCAGATTCTCAATTTCGTTGAGAACAGGAATAATCACCGACAATTCAGGATTTGACGGAATAAGTGCAGGCGTGGAAGCTGCGGGCGCTTCAATCTGCGCCGACGCTGCCATAACATTGTTTTGGATAGATGACTCTATTGGCATGTTGACATTATATGGTCGCTTGCCCTGAGTACCTTGAAGAATTTCTCATTAACCGTAAATGTCACCTTATAATATGGCGATGACTATTAAATCGAGCTTTGCTGAAGATGCCGAACCTCGGCGCGCAAGCGGCGGAAAGCCGTCTGTGACGCCAATTGTTTCGGAGACTCAAGGCAATCCGGGACCTAGCTCCGCTCCTAAAAATAACAGGTCTAAAATTTTGTCAGGTGAGGAATTTGCCTCTGATAAAAGCATTGATTTGAGCCTTAGACCAAAGGGTATTGCTGAGTACATTGGACAGGCTCGTCTGAAATCAATTTTAGAGATGTCAATTGCCGCAGCTAAATCGCGTGGCGAAGCGATGGACCATATTCTCTTTTACGGTCCACCTGGATTGGGTAAAACAACTTTGGCTCACGTAATTGCCAATGAAATGGGTTCCAAGTTGCACATCACATCAGGACCATCTCTTGAGCGTCCGCGCGACATCATTGGTCTTGTGCACCAGTTGGAAGCGCATGATGTTTTGTTTATCGATGAGATTCATCGGTTGAGCCGCGTGGCGGAAGAATTGCTTTATCCGGCCGTTGAAGATTTCGTCATTGATTTAACAACTGGTAAGGGGCATGCAACACGCAGTATGAGATTGCCTCTACCGCGTTTCACTCTAATTGGTGCAACGACTAAAGCAGGAATGATCTCGAACGCTCTGCGTGATCGATTTGGATTTGTTCTTCGCCTTGAATATTACGGGCTGGAAGAATTGGCCTCTATCGTTCACAGAACAGCAGGCATTTTGAATGTTCGCATCGAAGCCGATGGTGTAGAAGTTGTAGCAGCTAGATCGCGTGGCACGCCACGTATTGCAAATAGGCTGGTAAGGCTGGTGCGAGATTTTGCCCAATACAAAGAAAAGACTTCCGTTAATCGTGCATTGGCAGAAGAAGCATTGAACACGTATCAAGTTGATGCATTAGGTCTCGATCCAACTGATAGAAGATTTCTGGAAATTCTTATTGATAGTTATGGCGGCGGTCCTGTCGGCATCGATACCATTGCTGCAACGCTTGGTGAAGACAGCAATACTTTGGAAGATGTGTACGAGCCATTTTTAATTCAAAGAGGCTTTGTGCAAAGGACTCCTAGAGGACGCATGGCTACACCTGCCGCGTACAAACATCTTGGACGTAAGTTTAACGGCTTGCAGTTGAGCCTGGAATTTGAAGAAGGCGAAGAGATTGGCTAATTTGAAAAGCTTCTTTCAAGTGATTGTCGTGGCCACTATGCTGATGGTGATTTCTCTGTTGCCTGCTTTTGCCATTGACGAATTGAAAGAAGATTTTGTAGCGGGTAAGGTGCTGAAAATTTCTCAGCCGTCAATTAACCAAGCGTTGCAACAATCAACCGGTATCGTTAGCGGGCAGCAATTGGTTGAAGTGAATATATTGGAAGGCACGCTTAAGGGCGCAACCGTTACCGTAACCAACGAAGTTACGGACAACCCTGCTTACAATATAAATATTAAACCAGGGCAAGAACTTATCTTGTCTGTTATCACTGACAAGAATGGACATAGTGAAGTAAATATTTCCGATTACCACCGCGCGCCAATTCTTGGTTGGTTGTTTGCAGCTTTCCTAACGGTGTTTCTAATTTTTGGCGGTAAGAAAGGCATTAAGTCACTTGCCGGTCTCGTTATCTGTGTAGCGCTAATTGCCTTTGTGCTTTTGCCTTTGAGTCTTCAGGGCGGCAATCCCTTGCTCATTGCGACAGGAATTTGTCTTGTAGCTACAGCAAGTTCAATGCTTTTGGTTGCCGGCTTCAGTAAGAAAGCATATGCCGCAATTTTAGGAACCATTGGCGGGGTCATTGTTGCCGGGCTCATTTCCTATGTGGTTATCATTACCGCTCCACTTACGGGATTGACCAGTGAAGAAGCGCAAATCCTAAGAGCGACTCTTGCCGGCGTGCCGCTTAAGTTCTACAGCGGACTTTTGGCAGCGGGAATGCTTATCGGAGCATTGGGCGTCATTATGGATGTGGCAATTTCAATTGCTTCCAGTGTTGCTGAAGTAAGTTCCACGGATAAGACTTTGACCGTGGCTGATTTGTACAAGTCCGGTATGAATGTTGGTCGCGACATTATGGGCACGATGACCAATACGCTTGTGTTGGCTTACGCTGGAAGTGCGTTGCCACTTTTGTTGTTGGTTGCACAAATGCCTTCGATAAAGCTTTTGAATCTTGATCTTTTGGCGACTGAAATAGCAGCTGCGCTTTCAGGCAGCATTGGACTGGTGTTAACTATTCCATTAACGGCTCTCATATCCGCTCGTCTCATGTCCCATAGCAAAGACAGTGCAGATATGAAGTCATTCAATGCATCGAAGACGAATTCCGATCCCGGGGTGAAGCTATGAGAGTGCTCTGGGGATGGCTGATGTTTGCAGTTGCCGTCGGCAGCATTATGGCCGGCGGTGTGTTTCTGGCAATTGCTCTTTGTGCGGTTTCATTACTAGCTGGTGAAGAATATATTGCCATGACACGGGCTAAGGGTATGAATCCATCGCCAAGAATTATTCGTAGCATGGTCATTGCATTTTTTGTGCTTGCTGCGTTGCCGGCAATTCCTGGATTGAATCTTTCCTGGGATTTTTCTATTGAGCATTTGCCTGTTGTTTTAACTGTTGGAGTTTGCACATCATTCTTTCGATTGCTTTTCCGTCATGAAAATCCACCGGCAACAATTGCGGATATCGCCACCACCGTGCTTGGATTTATTTACGTTGGTTGGATGCCTAGCCATCTAGTTATGTTGCGCACGCTCATACCACCAAATATGACTGAACTTCCGTTCAATCCATTGCAACAACCTGGACTGGCGTATGTTTGGGCAACTCTATTTATCGTCTGGGCGACTGATGTCTTTGCCTATGTAATTGGAAAGAGATTCGGCAAGACTCTTTTGTATCCGCAAGTCAGTCCCAAGAAAACCGTTGAAGGTGCAATTGGCGGACTAGTTGCATCAATATTTTTCTCGTGTCTTGTTTGCTATGTCGCCGACAACTATCTTTTTCCCAATCACCCATTTCAATTCCGTTACTGGCAGGCACCCTTTATGGGAGCCGTGCTTTCAGTGGCTGCCCAACTTGGTGATCTTTGCGAATCTCTGTTGAAACGCGACGCCGGGTTTAAGGACTCGAGCGCGCTTATTCCAGGACACGGCGGCATGCTTGACCGAGGCGACAGCTTAATCATCGCAGCTCCGATTGCTTACTACTGGGTTTGTCTCGTCGTATTAGGGATTCTTTAGTAACGCTCCGGTGCTGCAAAGCCAGCACCTTCGCTTGCCATCCGGCTGTGGGAGTGCGCTAGCGGCGGACGGCTCATCGCCGCCCTTGCTTCGCTTCTTTGATTCAGCATATGATATATTTCTAGGTCCTGGAGAGGTGGCTGAGTGGTCGAAAGCGGCTTCCTGCTAAGAAGTTGTACGGTCAAAAGCTGTACCGTGGGTTCAAATCCCACCCTCTCCGAATCTTTTGAGCTCTGCTTTGCAGGGCTCTTTTTTTTTGAATTTTA
>JAIETZ010000005.1 GCA_019744775.1 Candidatus Obscuribacterales bacterium | reverse complement strand
TGAAGAGACTAATAAATATTTTCGCCAACGGAGACGTCCGCGCAGGACAGGTAAGCAGCTATGAAAATAACTCCAAAGACTACTCGCGAAGAATTAGCTGCTATTGTTGTTCAAAAATTGAATGAGCATCAGATTAATGCTGTTCTTGTAGGTGGATCAGTTGTAAGTATTTACACGAACAATAAATATGAATCCAGCGATCTCGACTTTATAAGTTCTGCCAGTCAAAAACGAATAAAAGAAGCGATGCATGAGCTTGGCTTTGAAAGTCGCGGAAAAGATTTTATCCATGCCGACACAACATTCACGGTTGAATTTCCCCCAGGACCAATTGGAATAGGCGATGAGCAACCGGTTATTCCGGAAGGCAGTTTGAAAGTAGGCAGCATAAATATAGTTATGCTCTCGCCTACTCAATCAGTCATGGACAGACTAGCCTGGTTCTTTCATTGCAATGACCGTCAATGTCTAGATCAAGCAGTCTGGATTGCAGAGAAACACCCGATAAGTCTAGAAAAGGTTGAATCTTGGGCTGGTCATGAAGGACAAGAAGAAAAATTCAAAGTTTTTCTTAGTCGATTGCGTAGTATTTAAAGCCCAAAACCCTATTTGGTCTCACCTTTCACGAAGGTACCAGGCTTGTCGATTGCCTTAATTTGTCAGCCAATTTTGGTCGGATGTCATCACCGGTTTTGTCCTGCTCGGAAAAACGGTGATGCAGGACCGCTGGAACGGCAACAGCTAAGTCACTGATTTGATTTTCTTTTTTTAGTCGATTGCGTAGTTAGTGCTAAACGCCGCTGCGTAACCCAGGGGGGCACCCAGGTTACGACAAGAAGGAATCTTGGTGGCAGCAGTCGTCAGGTCGAGCCCGGAAAGCTCCAGGTGCGGCTAGGATTTGGATTGGTGGATAGTTCAACCTGACGAAAGAAAAGATAACATACGTATGTATGTGTGTCAACTGTTTCCTGTAAAATTGTTTTGGAAGAAAAAGGTGGGCTAATTTATGGCGAAATTTTCAATTGCGGAATCACTTGAAGTCGGTTGGGACATTGCCAAAAACAACTTTGTGATATTGCTTGGTGCATTTGTAATTACATTATTGTCTGGCTTGTTGCCCTTTGCGGCAATGGTTATTTTCACAAATGTAATTGGGCCGGATTCTTTTGTATCGCAAATTTTTGCCGCTGTGGCTACTTTTGGCGCCGTCATTCTATGGTGTGGGCTCGGCATGGGATGGCTGAAAATGTCACTTGATTTGATTGATAAACGTCCTGGCGATTTTAGCCAATTGTTTAGCTGTTTCCCGCTCATATTTAGTGGAGTCGTTGCTTCTCTGATAGCAGGTATTGCTTTTCAGATTGGCTCGTTCTTCCTTCTTGTACCGGGAATAATCATTTTCATAAAACTGCAGTTCTATCCTTTCTTTATTGTTGAAGAAGGATGTGGACCCATCGAGGCTTTGCAAAAGAGCTGGGAAATAACCAAGGGTGTGAAGTGGCAGTTATTTCTCTTTGATTTAGTTATGCACCTGATGAATGTTCTTGGTTCGCTGTGTTTTGGGGTTGGTGTTTTTGTTACTGCGCCAATCACTCTCGTTGCCGGTGCGTTTGTTTTCCGCAAATTGCAAGCGTCATCGCAAGAAACTAACGCTCAAACGCCCTCTCCCGTGCAGTAAATAAGGCACTTTAGTTAGATTTTGCCGTTGATGGGGGATCTTACGATTGCCACGTCAGTGGTTGAACACTAAGCTCTACCTGGCTTTTGGCTTGGTGGATACCTATGCCCCCAATAGATAACTGGCTTGTATTTGATTCAACTAGTGACAAGAATTTGCCACCTGTTAATCCCAATCGTTGGCTTGATGTCATAGCAGCCAACACTGAGTCGACCGATAAGCCGGCTGAAGTTCAAAAGAGAGTTGAACTCTGGAAGCCGGACAAAATCTTTTTAGGCATTGATGTCACAAGCAGTATGTCCGAGCAACCACTTGCCGGAATGTCTCAATTCAGTGTGAACTGTGCTGGAAATACAGAATCAGTCACGGAAGGCATGAAAGTTGATACACGCTCGAAGTTAGACCAGCTAAAAGACGTCCTTGCTAGCTTTGTAAGCAGTTTAGATGATGCCGCAGCTTGCGAGGGAAGGATCTTTGGCTTGTCTGTCAATCCTTCTTCTCATGATGCATTTTTTGATTCAAGCAAGAAGAATGCTGAACAGACAGGAATCCTCTTTGGAGATGGAAAAGAAGTTCTAAGCCGCAAACAAATAGCGGAGCGAATTGGCAAACTACGACCGGACGGACCAGCCACGGCTGTTGCTAACGCAATCAACGAATGCAGAATTGATGCAGAGAAAAACGGCAGCAAAAGACCCTTGCTTGCTCTCTGGACAGACGGACAGGAGAATTGCGGCGGAAGTGTCTGCGCCGAAATTGAAAAGTTCGCTGAGGAATTTCCGGACGGACGTATCGTTGTGTTTGGTTTGGACCCAACGGTTAAGGAGCAGTTTGACTGTGTTGGATTAAAAGCCTATGGCGATAGATTCAAATACGTTGATGCACGTGATCCAAATAAGTCCCTGGAAGTCTTAGGCAAAATGTCCAATCAAGAGGCACGTGGCGAATTGGTAAATAAGGACGTCAACGGCAAACTTGTTGAGGAAGAGTTGCGAGGCAAAGCTTTGCCTTTCAATCCGAATATACCAACTGACGGGTTCTACGGCGAAGTCTTTGGTGAGCTTTTACGTAAACGGAATAAATAAATGTCTTTGTTCGAATACACAGGTTCCAAGTTCGAATCGGAAGATGGACAGTCTTCAGACATAGTGCGCCTTCCTTCCGATTTTAGTTTGCTTGCCCTGGTGAAAGAGCAGACCAAAGCAAAAGACACTTTACACAATGCACCTATTTTGAAGCCGCTCAAGCCGTTGATGGATGATCGGAAATTCGAAATGATACTTCCACGAAGCAAGCAGGAAATAAAGGACACTCCCCTAACATCCGAATCTCTAGCTAGCTTTGAGACGCACAGCAAAAGTATTCTGGATTGGTGTAAGGATGCTCAAAGGCTTCTCCAGGACTCTACCAATGACGGACAATTGAATAGACTGAGTGCCGAATGCACAAAAGGTAAAATTAAGACAGAGTCCGATCAGTTGAGTGAAGATATTCTAGGAACTGTTGTTCCAAGAAATATGCCGCAGCTTGTCGGTCCATGGCAAGAACTTAAAGCAAGTACTAGGGACGTTGTGGATACATTCCCTCGTATCGGCAAAGCAATCGACGATCGCAACAAACCGGAAGCAATTCGTTTGCTGAATCAAGTAAGCGATGAGCTGAATCAAGCCTTGAGAGACGGGTTTGATCGTGCCTCGGCAGTATCCGATAGATTGTCCAGGAAGCAGAAAGATGTAACTGCCGTCGACAACTTGTCTGCAGAAGATAGGCAAAAGGCTGCTCAGGTGAAGATACTGAGTGCCTATCAAACTCTGTCTCATTTCGTATCCGGCATGCGCTACAACGTTGAGACTCTTTCTCAGCGTCCTTACGGCGACATGGACGAGAAAGATTGGGCTCGTCTGTCCAATAATTATCGTTCGTTTCAGAAAGAGCTTAATGGACTGAAGGGTGAATTCAATGGACAAACCATGAAGGCCTTGGAAGGACGACCGGAGATTACAGAAGCTCAGAAGAATCTTCTGAAAACTTTTAGACTGTCAATTGAGAAGGCTATGCCTGCTCTGCAGTCACTGGATAGGACTTCGCCTATTCAAGGCTCATCCCTTGCTCCTGTTTACTCAGGTCTGGTTGAACAGATATCCGACATCCAAAAGTTGTCGGACAGAATCTCTTCCAAGGCAACTCACCTGGCAAACGAGTTGGCATTAAAAAAGGAAATCAAAACAGCCCCTGCTTGGAAAAAAGATTTACTGGAGCAAAAGCTAGTCCTTTGGCAGCATCTGCCTTTCGCTGATGGTGTTGTTGACATGCGCAACGCAGCCTTTTCAATTGCCGAACAGTCCGAAGGGAAAAGTCGCATAGATAGACTCGATAAATTTGACTGGGCACGCAAGTGTAGAAATGATCTATTGAGTGCGGACGAGGAGTTCCAGTCGACTAATAATGTCGATGAATTGCAAAAGCTGGAAGAGTTAGATAAGTGTCTGTCGCTTAGTGCACAACAAATTGAGCAGTTGAGACAGTTCCATCACCGCTATGCGCAGGTACAGCCTGATGTCGAGGCAATTCGAAAAGCAGTTGAATCATCCGATTCAATTGATGTTGGCGCTATCGATAGTGAAAAAAGAGCTCACCTCGATGCTTTGACTTACGACAGGGCTGGCATAGTTCGCATGATTCGCGACCTCGACACTGAGATTTATGCGCGGACTCTCAAGGAAACAACACCTGAATCACTAAAGCCGTTACTTACCCAAATGAATAGCTACGACGAATTCGCCAAGGTTGGAGAAGCGCTGGATGATATAGAGCGCGGTACACGGGATATTCTGTTCCTTACAGGTGGCTTGTACTCCAGAGAAGAAACTGCCGTGCGCATGCAGGAAGAAGCTCCTAAGGTTTTGGCAAGGATAAATACATTCAAGAAGTTGGTTGACACAGAAAAGCAACAGGCATTGTCTGCCATGGTCGGCTCATCTCATCTAACGTCGGAACAAAAACTGCAACTGACCGGGTTCTATAGCAGTGTTCAAGCGCTCGTGCCTCAAGTCGAACAGCTGGAAAGAGACATTCAGTTGGGTCCCGGAAAGAATTTCTGGAAAGTCAGCAAGCTCGTGCGTGAGCAAATGGATGTAGCTCATGATCAGGCATTTAAAATACTTCTTGCCGGTTTCGACCTTCATCGCAAATTAAGCGATGGACTTAAGACGGCTAAGTAGCTATGGTATTTCTGTAGGCTCAGTCTTTAGCGGTAAGTGGTTCACCATCACATTTATTACGCAGGCTGCCGGCAAAGCAAAAATAATGCCCATAATTCCATCAAGGCGGGCGCCGACCATAATGGCGATAAAAATCAAGATTGGGTGAATGCCAATGACATTGCCTATGTATCTCGGTGCTACGACATTGTCTTTTACTTGTTGTAATACGCAGAAGACAGCTGTAAGTATTAAGCACTCAACAATTCTGTTGCCTGGGCAATGATCCATGCCGTGGATTAAGACAGAGATTATTGCCGGCAGAAAACCTAGCGGCGGTCCTATTACGGGTACTACTTCCCAAGCCGCTAAAACTAGTCCGAGTAATAAGGCGTAGTGCACGCCGAGCAGAGAATAAACAATCATCATTACTATGCCAATGCCGAGTCCTAGAACAATTTGACCACGGAGAAAAGACTGCAAGGACTTGTCCATGTCGGCTGCCATTTGTTGTAATGCCGAACGCTTGTTGGCAGGAAACCAGGAAATGAATCTGTTTTTGATTTTGTGTCCGTCAAGCAATAGATAAAATCCGGTAACGGCTACGGAAATGGCATAAACCAGCCAGGTCATAGTGGACATAGCTGCACCGCTTACACGGTCGAATATCAAGCCGGTGTCGGGTGTTGGTATGTGCGAAGCAATGGCACTCATAAAGTCTAATGCCTTGAAATGAAAATTGGTTGTGCTGAACTTTTGTTCCAGACTCATAAGAGTGTTTGTAAGCCATTCGATAAATGTTGGAATGCTAACGACAGTTGTTTCAGCAAGCTGAGTCACCTGATAAACGATAGCCGGCACAAGAAGCACTAGACCTGCGGCTAAAAGAATAGCTAAAACGATGTAGACAATTACAATCGCCACGGCTCGCGGCACGAATCTGTTGATGAAATCAACAAGGTTGATAATTAGATAGGCGATGAGAATAGAGACACCGATGATTCGCAAGATATCAACGAAGAATATTGCTACTTGAAAGAGGAGAAATGAAGCAACAAGCAAAAGCACGGCAATTGTGATTTTGCGTTGCCAGCGACGAAGTTTTTCATCCTTATTATCGATAGTAAGTTCGTTTTCGCTCATTGAAGTTTAAGCACTTCCCTCAAATACTGAATTTTGTTTTGAACTTCAACTCTGTCAGGAGTGTTTGGATCAGTTTCCAAAACTTTGCGGTACTCAACGTAAGACTCATCGTACTCATTGAGTTTCAACAAACAATCTGCCAATTGCTTATGTAATTTCACATCGTTAGGTTTCATTAAGAGCGCCATTTTTACTTCTTCGGCTGCGTCTTTATACCTAGCCGTCTGCAAGAGAACCTGACTCAACCGCAAGCGGAATTCAGGATCCATGGGATTACGTTTAATTGCCTCACGAAATTCCGGCTCAGCTTTTATCAACTCACCTTCTCTCATGAGAATGAGCCCAAGATTGAAATGGTAGTCTGAACGTTCCGGTTTGATTTTCAAAGCAAGACGCATTTCTCTTTCCGCGTCAGCCAAATTATTCATGTCCTTGTGCAGCAGTCCTAAATTGTTGTGGAAAGAAGCGCTATTTGGGTTGAGTTTAATTGCCTGCTTGTATTCTTCAGCAGCTTGCTGATAGCGACCTTGTCCCTGCAGAGCGATTCCCTTGCGACTGTGTTCTTTGGCAAGTTCAATTGAGGATTGCGCTATAGCTTGACCGCCCAAAAGGGCGGATAGGCAAATTACGGATAGGAGAATTTTGCTTTTGGTCATGTCTAGCTAAATGTCCCCTTGTTATCCGATAACTATGATTTGATTGACTAACTCCATATTATAAAAGCTTAGCGGTAATATATTGAGCGCTCAAGGTAAACATAGTTGGTTGTGAGATGGGAAACTTGAAAAAGAACGTTTTGTTGGTAGTTCTTGGAATATCTTTGCTCTTAAACGGAGTGGGGGTTGTTTTCTTCATTGGCTTTTTGCAAGCCAAAGACCAGTATCAGGACATGAAGAAACAGCGCAATGAACTGTACAAGAGCATTACTGTCATGCGCGCCGCCGGAGTTCTCAGTCCGGAAGGTGAATCAGTAATTCGTAAGGTATATCGCAGTCATGTAGACGGCATAGAGGATGCCTACGGGATGATGGCACCCTTGGCACCGCCGCCGCAGAAGGGGCTGACGCTAGTTGTCTATATGCACGGCATGGGTTCAAACTTCCTTGAACCGTTCGTCAATCCAGCTGATCAACCGATTGCCAAAGCAATCGTCACCAAAGATCCAAGTACTGTGTTTATGTCTGTTAACTACAGGGGCAAAGCCTCTTGGGGCAATGAAGCATCCATCTCGGACATAAGCCAAAACATTCGCGAAGTAATGGCTGAGTATCCAATTGACAAGGTGATTCTCGTCGGTACCTCCATGGGTGGTTGTACTGTGTTGAACTACGCGACAAAAGCACCTCAAGATATCAAGGACAAGCTGCAAGGCATAGTGAGCGTGGAGTCCGCTGGTGATTTGGCTTTACTTTATAAGCAAACCAATCATCCGGCAGTGCAAGGGGCAATGATCGAGGCTCTGGGCGGAACACCTGAGCAAAAGCCAGAGGCTTACGCCGATACTAGTTTTTTGCATAACATTGGTGCTTTGCCGAAAAACGTAAATGTTGCCGTCATTTCAGCCAAGCAAGATCACATAGTGCCGCCGCGCCTGCAAAGAGATATTGTGGACGCATTGATAAAGCAAGGTGTGCGTGTCAAACTCATTGAAGTCGATGAAGGACACGGTGCACCAGAACCGTCCGTGTACTTAGCCGGCATGGACTTCGCCAAAAGTGGAAGCTAGTCAGTAAGGGGGAATGTCAATGGTTTCTGAGATTTCGAATCCGATTCAATCAGGGGCTGAGGTATGGATACCTGAGTTCGGCATGTTTGACACCATGTATCTTGAGCCGGACAAGAAATATCAAGGTCGCCTTTATCGCATTTCGCCGGATTCAGTTCGCATGATGTCCGAGCTTCTCGGGTTCACGGCACGTTTTGATGCAATCACCGTGCGCAGTGCGTATGTTGATGTCGTAAAAACAGAAGGTCACGCTGCTTTTGAAATCGATCGCAATACCAAGCCGACAGATATCGGATTACGTTATTCACGTGATCGGTGGACCGGCTCTGATTCAACAGCCAATCAAGGTGAAGACAGACTGCGCCCTTGGCTGACCACTTTTTACGAGGCAAGATTTTTGCCGGAGAAGACACTTTCGACATTGGCTGAGCATCTGCGCATCAATGCAGAAGACCTGGTCAATTTCTATGTGCGCATCAATTTAAAAGATCGCATAGCTGGTCTCATTGCTGAGGATAGCCAGATAGAAGCATTTCCATCCGGAGCGTTTTCTGTCTTTGCTTTGCCTGAGGGACATGTTGCGGTAATTCCATTAACCGAGATTGCCGACAACGCTAATCAGCCTGCTAAAGCTGCCCCGGCTCCACAATTCGCCAGTAGTTATGCCACTAGCGAACCGGGTCCGAAGTATGCAACCTATTCCAAAAGCGAAATAGATTTGATGCTCAAGCAGAATGCAGATAATTTAGCAAATGCGCTCAGCGGAAAAATATCTGCCTTGCAGCGTTCAGTTCAAGATGCCTCAGCGTCTCAAGAAAAGTCATTTGCTAAGGTTATCGATAAGTTCACATCGCAAGTTGATGAAGCACGCACCAAAATTGATGCTACTTCTAAGTCCGCTCAAGAAACCACTCACAAAGAGCTTGATCAGTTCGGAAAGCATTTAGAGAAAGAACTTGAGCAATTTCGTTCTCAAATCAACAAAAATATTGCGCCTTTATCAAAGACAGTTGACGATAAAGTGAAAATGCTTGAGTCGATTAGCAAAGCTGGACCAGCTGCTCTTGCGCCTATCATCAAACGCTCAACTACAATCGTTGTGGTGGCTGTTGTGATTTCCGCAGCACTTGCTGTTGGTGTGCTTATGCCGCAGATAATGGAAATTTCTTCTTTGCGATCGCAAGTGACATCACTCACGGAAAAAGTCGACAAGTTGAACACACCTGCACCGGTTGCTCCGGCACCGGCAGAAACTAAGAAGTAAAAGAAACGGGCTTTTACAAAGAGCCCATTTTATTCGTTTATTGTAGGGGCGCATTGCATGCGCCCTTTAACTAATACGTTTAACTAAGTTTCTTCCAGCGTCCACGATAGTGGAGCTTCTTCCATTTGTTGTCCACTTTAACAAACACGTCTGTCGCGTTGCACTTTTCCTTATGGGGATTAGTGCCGCCGAATTCGCGCAAAGCTGTGAAGGTAACAACAGCGGTATTGCCGCTGACCTGGGCATACGGATGCACGATTGTGTAGGAAAGCAGCGGATTTTCACCACTTAGAGAGAAGCGTTCTAATTTGGTTTTCAAATCAGCTAATACTGCTTCTTTGCCGACTACCAATTTTTTACTGCCTTCATCGAAGGTGGTGACGCTTTCATCGAGATATTCTGCAATGGCAGTTAAGTCATGCTTATTGACGGCGTTAGCCAGCTCTTGCAAGGTATCGATTACCTTGGCTGATTCTGCGCACGCTGCGTGCGGCTCGATGCACTTAGCCTCACAGCTAGTGTTCATAGAAAGCGCTGGGGTGGTTTTGGACTCTTCCGTTGCCTTTGGAGTCTCTTCTGCCATGACGTAATTTGCGCTGAATGCCAATCCTAGTAATAGTGCTACTGCTAGCTTCCCTGCTTTTGCCATCTTCTCGCCTTCAACCTCCATCCTCTTGCAGTGCGCTGATATTTCCTAATAGCCGGCTTGTCTCAGTGCTCTGTCTACATCCCGCAGTGCTTGATCGTTTTGATCCAAGTAATCTCGCAAGCGGCCAATTTTGTCATTGAGGTCATTCAATTGTGAGCTTAATCCATCGAGAGCTTTTTGCAAGTAGGCCCGTTGATTCAATAGAGCGTCTCTGGAACGCATCAGATTGTTGTATACAGTAGGATTTTGTCCTGCATGTCCTGCGGACATCACCCCGAGCGCTAGGACGAATCCTAAGCTAACTGCGGCAAATAGCTTCAACTTGACTTGCTTGCGCATGGCCTTTACTCCAACCACCATAAAGTTGTCATTAGTGTAAAAGCTATCGTCAAAAATTGAACAATGAATAAGCAAGGTTTAACCTTGCTCTTAACTATATTGCTCCTTTCTAGAATGTGCGACCTCAAGAATTTCTTAACATTCTAAGACACTTTTCCGAAAAGTAAAGAGATTGCCGGATGTCAGCATAATTCAGTTGCCATGCATATTTGATCGATATTTCTATTTTGCAGAACTGGCCTTACGCGACTGCCAAATTTCGACCGCCTTAAGGCGTTTCTTGCCGCCTTCAGCGGCAACTGAAGACAAGTCTTGAGGAGACAGAAGTTTG
Source organism: Candidatus Obscuribacterales bacterium (assembly GCA_019744775.1). NCBI lineage: Bacteria > Bacillati > Candidatus Melainabacteria > Candidatus Obscuribacterales > Candidatus Obscuribacterales bacterium. The sequence continues at coordinate 223,753 of JAIETZ010000005.1, read as the reverse complement.
TCGAAGACTCGATCACCAATATTTGCCGCAGCTTTAGATGTCTTGTAGCCTAATTCTTGAGCAATTTCAGTCCAGCTTTTGCCTAAGGCTAATAAGTCCAGCATGCGCGCTTCTTTTGCTGAAATGTCGTCTCGTAAAAACACATGACGCATTTGCGCTGCAACGATAATCACATCGCCGCGAATTGCCATCTTCAATTCAGACAACATTGATGGCACATCGGCAATTCTTGCTCGCTTGCACAAGTATCCGTCGCAACCGGCTGCTAAGGCGCGCTCTCCGTCTGCTGCTGCTTTGGAGTTAGTCAAAACAATTACAGTCTTATAGAAATTGTAGACGTGTCGTAATTGCTCGAGTATTTGAATGCCGGCAAGTGAATTTACAGTTCTATCGCCAGGCGATTTCGGTAATTGCAGATCAAGCAACACACAATCGCACTGGGCTAACTTAGGTGATTTGATGTAATCGATTGCTTCTTCGTAGGAGCTAATTAAATCAACAACTTCCAGATCTGGATCCTGCTCGATTGCACGTCGCAAGATCAAGGCAAAGTCTTCGTCATCTTCAACAATCAAAATTCTAGTCATTGTTGACCCCATTATTGCCGTCGGACGTTGTTTCCTCGAGAGCCGGCATTGTAATTGTAAAAGACGTGCCTTTCCCTACAATACTTTCCACCGTTATGGTTCCGCCTATCTTTTCAATCAACGTTTTCACGATATCAAGACCAAGCCCTTGTCCATCCTTCTTCTCCGGATTGACCCGGTAACCGGCTTCAAATATATGCGAAAGATGTTCTTTGTCGATACCCTTTCCGTTATCTGCCACTATGACGTGATGCTTGCCGTGAAGAGAATCCATTTGCACATTGACGTTTGTTCTAGGCGGATTGTGTTTGAGCGCGTTGCGCACAATATTGTCGATGATGCGAGTCAGCTCTAACTTATTTGCTTTGACCAATAACTTGTCTTGTGGGAGTGTCCATTCCAATTTTGAACCTTGCAAATTGGCTAAGGGTGTCTGCAGATCAAGTGTGTCAGCGACGGTGTCGGCCAAATTGCATACTTGCATGTCATTTGATTCAAGAGGCGTTTCGTAGTCATAGGACTGTACTAATTGATCAATAAGTTCACAAAGTTTGTCCGAATTCTTGACCAGTCTGGCAATTTTCTCCGGAGCATTTTTTGTTTCGGTTCCGTCTTCTTGTAATTCCGACAGAGTCCAATTGAGAACGCTGACAGGCGCATTTAAATCGTGATTTATCCTGCGTACAAATTCCTTTCGCCTTTGTCTATCCATCAAGATTTCCCTTGATTGAGCTTCTGCTTCTTGCCGTTTCAAATCGGCTTCATATTTCTGCTTGGCCAATTCGAGCTTGTCTTCGGTTGCTTGCACTCTAGTGTGAAAAGCGTCCTCTCTTTCACGTTCCCTCTCCCACATAAGGGCAGCAACTGCGCCAAAGCCGAGTGATACCGTCGGAACAAATACAGGAACAATCAAGTGTCCATAGACAAATAACAGGCAGGCAAGTAAATAGGAACAAAAGACGATGAAGAGAATGAACGCCAAATCGGCCATTAGCCGAAGCGTTCGCGATACAGCTAAATTACTAAAGTACTTATCTGAAGTTCGTTGACGGGATTTCCAATAGATCCACAAAAGTGCCCCACCAAAAGATACGCTAAGTAGATAGTAAACTGCTCCGGCAACGTAGTCTAATCGAGTAAACCAGCTTCGGCGAGCAATTGTTTCCAGTGAATGAACTAAGATTTCCGATCCGCTCATTTCACTGAGACCGGAATTGGTTAGGGGAGTGCTGTAAACGTCGGTGACGCTATCGCCCATGAAAACAATTGCTCCTTTTAGCGTCACATCGCGATAAGTGTGATCTGGAGACACCATTTGTTTGCGCTTTTCGGGGTCCAGCAAATAAGTTTGGGGACGCACCGGATAAAGATCTGAATTGGGTGGTGATGCAAAGTCAATGTCTAATGGATCCGGGAGATTGTTTGGAACTGTCTCTCCAATTTTTTGTAAAGCTTTCAATACGATTGATTCGTGTTTGTTACTTTGACGAACGTCTAAACGGCGTATTACCTGATCTTCGTCAGGTGTGATCCCGGTTGTACCAGTGTATTTCTTCTCAACGTCCTCAATGCTCACGTGCTCAAGCTTGGCTAATTCTTCAAGTATTCCTCCAGGTCTTGTGTGTTCTTCCAGCATTCCACGTGAACTGCTGGTTCTGTTAATCGTGTGAGCCATAAGCACAGGCACTGGAGGTCCGTGTTTTCCGGTTGAGCAGTTATGAATAGCCTCAGCCAGCTTTTTGTCGTCGGGGCTGAACTGAGGGAAATCGTTGTCTAGAATAATTAGCTTAGCGCCTGACTTGCTTAGATAGTCAATAATATCGGCGACGGTTCCACGTGTCAGTGGATATCTGAGAAGCGGTTTCATCCATGGAAACTGTTGCACTGCATCAAGTGGTGGTTCATCTTCAACCAAGTGATTGAACAAGACAATTTTGTGCATTACGGGCGGATGATTTGGTTCAATTAGCCAGCTTAATGTGTAGTCCCACGCCCACCATTTTCGTGGAATCTCATGCTTCTCATGATAATCCCACAGTGAGTTCCAATTGAGTCGTGACAAACTTTCTTTGGACCATTTGAGAAAGGGTCTTTGTTCAAAATGCCTATTTATTGACTGTAATTCCTGTCGCCACGTTAGGCGTGTTAATTCAAGAAAAGACCCAAACAAAAATGAGGCTGCTGTAAAAGTAATCAACAGACCGAAATAATAATTACGTTGTGTAGTATTTTTTTGCCGCACCGTTTAGCCAGTCAATGCACCTTTGAAGCATTTATTTTGGAAGAGTCAAGCCGCTTTGGATAGTAAAGTTGCCGCCAGTCATTGGGGCGGTTGTATTTATATTGATAGGACTGCCCATGGTCGCTGTCGTATTTACTGTTGATGGCGGAATAAACGAGTTCACGACAGGCATGGTCGTAGTTGGTGGAATGAACGTGTTTACTACAGGCATGGTCATGGTTGGCATAGTTGCCGTTGGTGGCACGAAATTAGTCATCTGTGGCATCGCTGTAGTCGGTGGCACAAAATTAGTTACTTGAGGTACTGAAGTAGTAGGCGGTACAAAATTGGTTAGTTGCGGTAGTGGTGCGGTTGTTGGTGGAACAAAGTTGGTCACCTGGGGGAGAGGTGCCGTTGTTGGTGGGATAAAGTTAGTTGTTTGCGGAAGATTGGTCGTTGGCGGAATGAAGTTTGTCATCTGTGGAATATTGGCGGTCGTTGGCGGCACGAATGTGCCTTGCGGCATTGGATTCGTTGGTGTTTGACCTCGCAAATTGGTTGATGAGATATTTCCTGTAAGGGTCTCAACAGCGCCAGTCAAAACACCTGCCGGCAAGTAGCCGGTAAAAGCTTGAGGAGGTAGCGGTAAGGCATAGCCGACTAAGGGACCAACCAAATATTGATCAGCCATTGGTACTTTCAGAATACTGGCAGTTTGGACTGTTGGTTGTGCTACCTGAATATTGGCTGCGTCTACAACTCCAGTTATTGTGTCGCTAGGCGTGACCAGGGGATTTGTCAGTATTGGAAGATTGGAAGTGATATTTGGATTCGGTGGTGGCAAAAGCGGCGGCAGGTTATTGAGTGAGTTTTGCACCAGGGCTAAACTCGGCAACTTGAAGTTAAATCCCTGCACGAGAGGATGCAGCAATAGTCCTTTTGCGTCGGCCGGATAAAGCCTTGTTTCTGCCTTAGCATCCGAAAATACCATGATAGGCGCCTGACCGGGCGCAGTCATTTCATGCAAATCAGCTAAAAGAAGTTTGGGTTTTACTTTCACTCCGCCGTCGTATGAAGCGTTTTCAATTGCCTCAATACCGTCATGAAATACGGCATCTTTTAAATTGTTGGCTATTTCCGCCAGTCGTCCTGTCGGCTTGTCTGTGAGCTTTATTGGTATTTGTTCATTTGCTGTCTCGTCTGTTGTTTCCACAATGTCCTCTGCCGGGTTAGTAGCTGCAGGTGTTGCTGTCGGTTGTGCCTGACTAATAGGAGGCAATGGATTGCTTCCAGGTGTACGTACTTCATATACCGCTCCTGGATTTAGTCTAATGACACTTTTGTCGAGACGATTCATTACTTCGACTACGCCTTCAAGAACGGTGATTCTTGAAACGTCATGTGTGGCTTGCACCATGACTGTTGTACCGCGAATGCGTGCTTGCAAGACTTTTGTCCAGACGAAGAAGTCCTTTTTGTCTTTGCGGTGCTTATCCAAATTGAATAGCATTTGTCCGCCTAATAAATAGACGAGGCGCTGATTGGGAGCAATTGCAAATACACTATTTGCCCAGGCTCTAGTTGTTACGTTTGGCCAGGTTACTTCAGCCCAGGATTTGTCCCCTGTGCCGACCTGCATGCCTTCGTCCAGGTTATCGCCTGGTCGAGCAGGTTCAGGATCTGCCCATTCATCCTTTTCCCAGTCTACGAAACCGCGTTTAAATACGGTACCATGCGTTTCCGCCACTTTTGCCGATATGGCAGACGAGGACGCCGGCGTGGCTGCCCCTGCCCAGGGACAGGAAACAACCAGACTTAATATTAACGCTAGAAATTTCGGACCAGTTGCCACCTTCGCCTCCTAAACGCAGCCAACTCAGACCCGTAATAACTATTAGTTATATGCCCGTGGCTACGCCCTTTGTAGCAATCAAAAAGTGCTTAAATTAGGTCTAGAAAACCCGTAAAATAGCTCCAGAAAGGTACACTGCACTGATTTAATACTAACCAATTGCTTTCCAACACGGCAATTGGAAAAGGTAGTCTCCCTAACCAAATATGAGATTGTGAACCATTTATCTGAATCTAGTCGCTACGCTATGGTGCTGCTATTGGCCTTGCCACTGGTACTGACATTTATTAGTTACCTGATTAAACGACTATATTGCCGCACTGAGGCGAAATCGCAAGTTAAATTGGCACCTGCTGAAATGGCTTTTCTCGCACGTGATGGTGATATGACTCATACAATGGTTGTTCTGGGATTTGATCTGTTTCACCGCGCACTCAAAGTTGGCGACAGTGATGGCGATCTTTTACTTCCCTATGAGAAAGAACTCTGGAAGAAGACAAAGGAGTTTTTGAGAGATAAAGCAAAACAGCATGTCGACAAAGTTAATCCCTTGCCAAAATCCTCAAATCCCCTAGTAATCCTTACCAAATTGTCCGGGTCGTACAAGGTTTTGACGACTCAAGTTCGCCAGGTCGTGCAGCAGATTTTGAAGGATCCCCGTCATTTAAAAGCTTACTTTTCTCCGGCTGCATTGGGCAGATTTGCAGCTGATGTGCTGAGTGCCCCATACAAGGAACTTATTTCATCAGAGATTACTTCTTCGCTTACAACTAGCGGTCTTATTCTCAATAAGAATAAACAAGAAGCGCTTTCTGCCTGGTTGCTGATAATTGCAGCAATTGGATTTGCCGTGATTATTAATGTTGCCTGGCGTCTTGTTCCCAATCTCAATGCTTTTGTGATTGTTCTTATTGCAGCCGTTGTTAATGCCGTGTGTTTCAAGTTAGTCATGTCGATTTCGACAATGTTGCCACTCTACAATGAAGTAACAAGTGTTCTTGATCACATATCGCACTCTAACTTGGCTGTTCGTTTTTGTCGAATCCTGAGCTTCATCATACGCACGCTTTTGATTGCCTTAATCGCGATGTTTATTTTGCTCTTGGTCTGTGTCGATCTATTGGTGCTGCTCGTATTCACTGCCGGTATGGCGCAGACTCTATTGTTTGATGTCCTTCTCTTGAGTATTAGTTGTTTATCTGTTCTCTCCATCGTCTTAGATAGTGTTTGGATTAGGTCGACGCCTGCGCTGACCGACGCCGGAAAGAAAGTCATTGAGCAACGACGCAAAGCCTACTCGAAGGCAAATATTGTTGAATCATTCAAGAACGTTCTGACAAGCTCTGATTATGATGGCAAGGTGTCGGAAATGCTGGCAGTCTATGGTTACGAAACGCTTTGGTTGCTTACTTAGGCTTCTCAAGACGATAAGATAGGAAAAACTTTGAGGTTCTAGTGATGAAAAATGGTCGTGGTATTCCAGAAGGCGTGAGAGTAATTATCACGGGAGCTTCTTCAGGTATTGGCAAGGCGCTTGCTACTCAGCTTGCCTCTCAGTACAAAGCGAAGTTAGTGCTTAACGCTCGCAGCGTGAAACTTCTTGAAAGTACCGTCAAGTTAGTGGAAGCTGCAGGCGGGCAGGCAGTTGGTGTGCCTGGCGATATTGCTGATGAAAACTTGTCCAAAGAGTTGGTTTCCACCTGTATCGACAAGTTTGGTGGAGTGGACATTCTTGTAAACAACGCCGGCTTGGCTAAACCAGGAAGAATTGATGAACTGACGACGGAGGATTGGAAGTATGTGTTTGGCGTCAATTTTTTTGGCGCGCTTTATGCAACTTATGCGGTGCTGCCTGTTTTTATGGCACAAGGGCACGGCAAAATAGTCAATGTCTCTTCAGTTGCCGGCAAGGTTTCATTTCCGGGAAGCGTTTGTTACGCAGCTTCCAAGTTTGCTATGACCGGCATGTCTGAGGGCATGGGTGCTGAGTTGGCAAAGAAAAACATTGATGTGATAACAGTTTGCCCAGGCTGGGTGAGAACAGAATTTTTCGAGAAAAACAATGTCGGGCAAAGAAAAAATCCGACGACCATCTCAGAGAAAAACGACATTGAAGGTTGGCTTATGCGCAACTTGCTGAGCATCAGTTCTGAAGAGTGTGCAAATGAAGTTATGTCGGCTCTGGCAGCCGGCGGCTCGCGAGAGCTTATTCTCACAATGCCCGGAGTAGTTGTTGAAAGACTGGCGTCGCTCTTTCCGCACCTTCGCTATGCGCTTGGTAAAAGAATTCCTTCTGAACGGTGAACAATGAGAAAGCCGAAACTGCTATTAGCACTTTGGCTTATTGCCTCAGTAAGTTCGGCTCAGGCACAGCGCCTGCAGGGTGGCGTTGAACATAGTGTCCAGTTGCCGCCTGTAAATAGCAGCTTCCAGGTCGGTGCTGAATTCAATCAACAAGCACTATCGAGAATGGTGCCAAGACTTCGCTGGTACAGGGTGCCTAAATGGGCTATCGGCACGTGGCGAGTGGAAACTCTGACCAACTACTACAGGCATGATTACAAGTCTGGGCTAACAGACACCACACAAATTACCGTGCCGTTTAAGTCTGACCAACAAACGATGGGCACGCAGATGGATAGTCAGGGTGACATCTGGGACTATGATGCCTATCCGTATGTCGTCGATGTCGATTTGGTTTACGGAAAACAAATACAGCAAATTGATCTCAATGAACTAATAAAGCTCAGTGACTTGCAAATGACACAAAGACTACGAAGCACCAATCTCGAACTGAGTTCGCCGGCAAACAAAATCCTGGGGGTGTACCAGGCAGAATCTGTTCAGACTTATTCGCCTTATGGAAAAGATCTGCTGCGTTGCGTTGCTTCGGTTAAGCGATTTGATGGACAGGGACAGGCAACTGAACTTGTTCAAAATGTCTGTGCCTTAAGGCGCATAAGCGGTTTTACGCCAAAGAATATGTTCAATGGAATTGACTTAAAAGCTTCATTTAAGGCTTATTTGATAGCTAATAAGCTAAATCACTTGGTTCCAGGCTATCGACAGCCCTCTAAAGATTAAATCCTGAGCCTCGCCTACGTATTTCTCCCCCTGAATGGGAATTTCCCCACTGTGCTGCATAGGGGTAAGTACTAGACTGGCACTATCTCAATCAGGAGTGGGACAAATGACCGAGTTACAAGGCTCAGACGGAAGAGCAATTACTAATACGAATTCAGGCTATCAGTCCGATACTAACGGACTGCAACAGCAAGCCAGCAACATGATGTGCCAGAACCGACCAGGGCTTGGGCAAATGCTTAACCGCATGGCGAAGCCGGCAATGGGCGGTGCTCTGACTCCTCAAATGGATTATGGCTCTGCTCCTGCTCCCGCTCATGCTCCTGATAATTCAAGCTTAGCTGTGCCTCCTATTTACGGTAATGTTGAGCTCAGAGCTGGAATAGGGATCAATGGTATGCAGGTTCCGTCAGGTGTTGATGCCTATTCAATTTTCAATGCCACGGTGCAACGCCACGGACGCATAAGCTGGCAGGGTGGTCGTCCGCTATGGACTGATTTAGATTACAGAAATACTAGTGCCATTTACGGCGAAGTTGAACCAGGTACAAACAACATCAGATTCAACATCGAGTGCCCGGCGAATAGTCAATTAGGCAGAAGAAGGGATTCTATCCTGATTAAGCACGGACAGAATTCTGACGGTTCGGTCCAGGCTGAAATGGTAAGTTCTTATCCTTATGCTAGTTTTAGAACAATGCCGAAGGCTGTGTATTCTGGCGGCATTTCGATGCAAGAAGTTCAGCAACCGCAGCAGCAACAAATGCCCCAACAGGCAAACAACGATTCTATAGGCGGCGCAATGCCAGGCACACCGATGAATTACGGTGGCATGGAGCAGACCGCTATGCAGGGCAACTATGGTCAAAACAATCAGGGTGATCAGTCAGCCGTCATTGCTGCTCAACAAAAACAAATTGAGCAATTGCAGCAGCAAAACCAACAAATGAAAGACCAAAAGGGGCATCCTGTTAGAGATGCTGTCCTAATGATGGGTGCGATGGGACTAGGTACTGCACTGCAAATGGGTAGGCAGTACATGAACGGTGGGTATGGCGGTTACGGCAACTATTATCGCGGTGGCTACAACCGTTTTCCGGTTGGAAATGGAATTCCGTTCCTCGGCAATAGAAATCGCCGTCGCTAGGTCGAGTCCTATTTGTCGCGTTCTTCCGGATTGAGAACAGCTTGTGCCGCAGCCAGGCGCGCGATAGGCACGCGATATGGTGAACAGCTAACGTAACTCAAGCCGAGTTGCTGAGCAAAGGCTATGGACGATGGTTCGCCGCCATGCTCACCGCAGATGCCCAATTTAAGTTCAGGGCGTGTTTTAAGTCCTAAGTCAACGGCAATTTTCATGAGCTTGCCGACGCCATTCCTGTCCAATACCTCAAATGGGTTGTCCACAAAGATTTTCTCGGAAACGCCATTGTTGTCTATACCGTCAATGTAGCGTTGCAGGAATTTGCCTTCAGCATCGTCACGACTGTAGCCAAAGGTCATTTGGGTTAAGTCGTTGGTTCCGAAGCTAAAGAACTCAGCATGCTCGGCAATTTGATCGGCTGTTACGCATGCGCGTGGAATTTCAATCATTGTGCCGAACTTGTAGTTGAGGTCGACGCCTTCTTTCTGCATTACTTCTTTGGCTGTTGCTTCAAGCGATGCGCGGGCGATTCTCAATTCGTTGACGTGACCTACAAGTGGAATCATTATTTCCGGATAGACATCAATTCCCTTTTTCTTCAGAGCACAAGCTGCTTCAAAGATAGCGCGCACTTGCATGCGGCTAATTTCCGGATAGAGAAGTCCCAGACGGCACCCGCGCAGACCCATCATTGGGTTGGCTTCGTGCAACTCGTTTACTTTGCGCAGGAGAGTCTCTTTCTCCTTAAGTACAGCGCCTTTATCCCCTTTTGCTTTCAACTCAGCAATTTGCTCAATGAGGTCTTCATACTTCGGCAAGAACTCATGAAGAGGTGGATCTAAAAGACGAATGGTTACAGGCAGTCCTTGCATGGCTTCAAAGATACCTTTGAAGTCTTCGCGTTGCATCGGCAATAATTTTGCTAGAGCTTTTTCACGCTCGGCAGTCGTGCCGGACATAATCATTTCCTGCACAGCCGGTAGGCGATCTTGGCTCATGAACATGTGTTCTGTGCGGCAAAGACCGATACCTTCGGCGCCAAACTCGCGGGCAATTTTGGCATCTTCCGGAGTGTCAGCGTTGGCTCTAATTCCTAACTTGCGAGTTTGATTTGCCCATGTAAGCAAGGTGGTGAACTCATTAGTTAGTTCCGGCTCACGCTTCTCGATTGCACCCTTGAAGATTTCACCGGTTGAACCGTCAATAGAGATAATTTCGCCTTTCTTCAATGTTTGTCCGGCTACTGAAACTTCTTCTTTGTTCAAATCAACCTTGAAGGATTCGCATCCGGCTACACATGGCTTGCCCATACCGCGCGCAACAACTGCTGCGTGGCTGGTCATGCCGCCGCGACTTGTGACTACGCCTTGGGCAGGCACAATGCCGTGAATGTCATCAGGGCAAGTCTCGACTCGTACAAGAACAACTTTCTTGCCTTGCGAAGAGAGAAATTCCGATTCGTCCGGGCTGAAAACTATCTGTCCGATAGCGGCGCCTGGCGATGCGTTTAAGCCTGTGGCCAGCAAACGACCTTCTTTCTTGGCCTTTTCCTTGTCTTTGGCGTCAAAGCTAGGTAGAAGCAATTGGTTCAATTGCATTGGGTCAACACGCAGAAGAGCTTCTTCCTTGCTGATGATGTTTTCGTTAGCCATATCAACAGCAACTTTGACAGCGGCTGCAGCTGTGCGCTTACCACTTCGTGTTTGCAGTAAGTAGAGTTTGCCTTGCTCGATTGTGAATTCGATGTCTTGCATATCTCTGTAATAGGTTTCAAGGCTCTTTACTGTCAGAAGAATTTCCTCGTAGACCTTCGGCATTTCTTTAGCCATTTCGGAAATTTTCTTTGGTGTGCGCGTACCGGCAACTACGTCTTCACCTTGAGCGTTGACGAGATACTCACCGTAGAGAACCTTTTCACCTGTGCTGGGATTGCGCGTAAAGCAAACGCCAGTGCCTGATGTGTTGTCCATATTGCCGAAAACCATTGCCTGGATGTTTACGGCTGTGCCAAGATTGTGATCAATCTTGTTGAGGTTACGGTAGTAGATAGCGCGTGGGTTATTCCAGGATTTGAATACTGCCTCTACTGCGCCTGCCAATTGCTTGGCTGTATCTTGTGGGAAATCGTTGCCTGTTCTTGCTTTAACAAGAGCCTTGTATTCAACAACAAGTTCTTTCAAGTGCTCGGCTGTTAAATCGGTATCTTGTTTGATTCCCAGTTTGTGCTTTTTGTCATCGAGAATATCTTCAAAAACATCCTTGCTGATTTCCAGTACCACGTTGCTGTACATTTGAATGAAGCGACGGTAGCTATCTAAGGCAAAGCGCTCGTTGTTGGTCATCTTAACGAGTGATTCAACTGTTGCGTCGTTTAAGCCCAGGTTCAAAATGGTGTCCATCATGCCTGGCATGGAGAATTTGGCACCGGATCTAACTGATACTAAAAGCGGGCTTTTTGTGTCGCCCAATTTTCTGCCAAGTTTAGCTTCAACATGTGATAACTGTGACGTGATTTCATCCATGAGACCAGCCGGCATCTTCTGTCCGTTGTCGGTGTATTCACGACAGCAGGAAGTTAAAACTGTTATTCCGGGAGGAACGTTCACGCCGGATTCGGTCATCTCTGCCAAACCAGCACCTTTCCCGCCAAGCTTTTCACGCATTGCTTTGCGGTCACCTTCAAAAGCTTTAGCGCCTTCAGAGAACAAGAAAACTCGTTTGGTATCAATTGCCTGCACGGTTTTTTCCTTGCTGGTTAACATCGTTTGTTCCTCTTGGTATTGGTATCCTCGGTTCTAACAAAGTGGCATCACTGCCTTAGGTAAAGGTAAATCTCACTGGAAATTTCCTCGATAGCCTTTGATGTCACATCAATGACGTGACAGTCAAGTTCGCGGAAAATATTTTTGGCATAACGCACTTCTTGGCGTATCTGATCTAAGTCAGCGTATTCCGCATCTGGTGCCATGCCTAAAACTCTTGCTCTTATAGAACGAATATCTTGCAGCAAGTGCGGATCTATACTCATGCCAATAATTTTGCGTTTGTCTACTTCAAAAAGTGCCCGCGGCGGATCGACATTCATTACCAATGGAATATTTGCCGAGCGTAAGCCGTAATGGTGGGCAAGGTACATGGAGTTCGGCGTTTTGCTAGTTCTTGATACGCCTACTAAGATAACGTCGGCTTGGATGATGCCATCCGGATTTTTCCCGTCGTCATATCTAATGGCAAAGTCCACTGCCTCAATGCGTTTGAAGTAGCTTTCGTCAAGCATGTGCAGACGCCCTGGCTGTGCCATTGGCTTAGCGCCTGTCAGTTCACCGACACGGGCAATCACAGGGCCAATTAAGTCAATTGTTTCAACGTTGTATTTCTTAGCTTCACGCTCGAGAGTTTCTCTATATTCAGGAAGTACAAGAGTGTAAGCAAGAATTGCCCGACCGGCAGCAATTTGCTCAACTACTTCTGTAATTTGTTGACAGCTGCGTGCTTGCGGCAGCCGATAGATAGTTGCATAACCTGGCGGAAATTGGACAAGTGCTGCGCGGGCGACAGCTTCTGCTGTTTCACCTGAAGAATCCGACAAGGTAAAAATAATGAGTTCGTTTTCGCCAACGGGAAGTTTGGTATCCACGCCTGCTAATGTTTCCTTGAAAGGGCTGGCAATATCTTTAGCCATTTGCTCATGCTCTGCGCCAGCTGTCTGGCGCGCCACAAGGTGATTTATAGGCCGGTTAGATTAACACATTGAGAAGCTTTGTAAATTAGATCAACCTAGCTTATATAGCCACTCGCAGCGAAATGGCCTTGATAATTGGCAGCAAGTCCAATGCGTCGGAAGTTGTTCTAATCAAATTACCTTGATTCGTTTTTGCAATGCTTATCGATTGGCTATGCGCAAGACATCCAAGGTATGGCGAACGTATCTTTTCAGCTAATGCCATTTCCCAGGAAAGAGAATGGTGGACGGCAGCTGGTGCTTTGCAGTCGGCTTCGGTCATTACCGTGGCCACGCCCAAAAGCTCCACACCTTTGTTGATCATATAAGTAGCGTGCAGTGCCAGCTGTTCAAAGCTGTCTGAGGTCAACTTGGATACTAAAATGACAGGCCAGTTGAGCTCTCTAGCAAAATCAGCGGAGTCTTGCCAACCATTGCCTGTGCCTTCCGACAAGCAAAGAGGTGTTGCAGAACTTCCTGGCAATTCGACTACAACTGGGTCGGTTCCGGAAATAGCTGTTTTGACAGCAGATTGAAATTGACTTGGTTTTAAGGCACCGGGCTTGTCGGCAAATTGGACTTGATAATCAAGTGGTGTGTTGGCAATGGTAGCCAAGAATGCATATTCCGGTTTTGCTTCATGAGCGGTACCCAAAGAGATAGGTTTAATTGCACGGAGTTTCAACCCTTCCTCTTGGAGAGTGGCAGCAATGCCTGTGGCTAAAACTGTCTTGCCACAGCCGGAGCCTGTACCGGCAATTATCAATCCGGAAGGGTTGGTTCGTCTCATATGCCCTTCGCTACGGAATGATCGTTATTGCTTTGTCCTATCTTTGTTTTGATAATTTCTAGAGCTTTGTTTAATTGCACATCTCTTTTCTCTTCCGGAGTATGCGCTTTTGCCGGTTCTTGCAAATCAATCCACCAGGGACCGCGTCCAGCTAAATAATCCTTTTCTTTCAAGGAGACTTGCACGTCAGGCACAATGCCTTTTTTGTGGATGTCGGTGTCATTTGGAGTTAAGTAACGGGCAATTGTAATGTTGACGCCTGAACCGTCATCCAAGCGATTGATGCCTTGTACTAAGCCTTTGCCGAAACTCTTTTGACCTACAAGCGTGGCGCGTCCGTTGTCGCGCAATGCGCCGCTTGTGATTTCAGCCGCGCTGGCGCTACCGTCGTCTATAAGGATAACCATCGGTAAATCACAGATAGGACGACCGTCGCACATCGCCGGTGTCTTGTAACCATCACGGTCAACAGTCGAGACAATATTGCCTGAACGCAAGAACATATTGGAAATGTCTATGGCATTGGTTAAAAGTCCGCCTGGGTTATGCCGTAAATCTAAAATGAGACCTCTGGCTTTAGACAATTTGGCCAGCGCTTCTCTTACCTCAGCAGTTGCCTGTTCGGAGATGAAACTTGATAGTCGGATGTAGCCGATATTGCCGTCAATCATCTTGGCTGTTTGAACAGCTTTGACAGGAATCTGCGCCCTTATAATTTCAGACTTCAAATGTTTATTGCCACGTATGAGAGTCAACACGACTTTGCTGTTGAGTGGTCCCTTAATTTGCTTTGCTGCTTCATCGACGGACATACCCTTTGTAGATTTGCCGTCAATTTCAGCAATTTCGTCATTGGGCATTAGTCCGGCTCGTGATGCCGGTGTTCCTTCTATTGGGGCTATGACGATAATACGTTGGCTGCGATCCAGACCTATCTGCACGCCAATTCCATAGAAGTGCGCATCAATCTGCGTCTTCTCTTCATCGAAGGCTTCTCTATCTAAAAATCTTGTATAACGATCGCCCAGGCTGGCAAGCATTGTTTCAATCGCCTTGTGAGCATCATCAAGACTTGTCAGTTTGCCGTCGTAGCGATGCTCCCAACGAGACCAATTTTGTCCGTTATAAGTCGTATCGTAATAGTCCTGCTTGATAAGGCGCCAGACTCTGTCGTAAACAGAACTGGGCGTGACATCTCCCCTGAAGACCTGCTGGACGAGTTCTCTGGTTGAAGATGGTCTTCCGCTTGTATGACCGGCGACAAGGTTGCCCAGATTCATCAAGCTGGCGCCGCCTAAAGACAGAGAAATGAGGATGGTCCCGGATAAACCTAGAATTAACCAGGTTTTCTTCGATGTTTTTTTCTTATTCATGACCCTACGGCAAATTTTACCCATCAGCATTTTACCCATTTTTTGATAAGAATGGGCAATTATTAGGCGTCAAGCGTTGGGCTTAATGTTGAAGCAAGTTCGACAACTCGTCCGCATGTTCTTCTTCATTGGCCAAGATGTCTTCTAAAAGATGCCGAGTTGTCGTGTCGTAATTACCTATGCAGTTGATCATCTGTTTATAAGAGTCTACGGCAATGTGCTCGGCTATCAAGTCTTCCTTGATCATGTCTTTCAGATCTTTGCCAACTACTGGACGCGTGATCGAGTTTTTGAAGAATCAAAAAATATTTTGTAGGCAATTAAGTACCACTTTAGAAAAGAACATCTATTGGTCAATAACCTTAAAGACGAAAGTGGCATGCACCGAGTTTTGACCACGTTTAACACGCAGGAAAAACAATTGAATTCCGAGATAGAAAATCTCACAATGATTCACGTTGATGAGCCTGGCTTTGAACAAGGACTTGAATCAATTGCCGGACGTTTTTGAAGAACATTGTCGTTTTACCCGCTAACTGGGTGCAGTTAGGTTCAAATTGGTTCCCTTGAAGGCTTAAAATTGTCAAGAAATTTGGGTCGATGCCAGGGTGATACTATAAGGCTGCTGGTTTAACTAACCGGCGGTTTTATTCTCTTTGCATGGCGGGGAGCTTTCCGTGGACAATTCATCAGTTGAAATTGGCGTTTTTGGTGGGTCGGGTTTTTACAAACTCTTTGATAAGGCGGAAGAAAGAGTTATTGAAACGCCTTATGGAGCGCCGAGCGACAAACTTGTAATAGGTACACTTGCCGGAAAACGTGTGGCTTTTCTTCCGAGGCACGGCGGAAGCCATCAGTACCCTCCACACAAGGTCAATTTCAGAGCTAATCTCTGGGCTATGAAGAGTCTGGGAGTAAAGCGAATTATTGGGCCTTGTGCTGCCGGTTCTTTGCAGAAGCATGTCGAGCCTGGTCATTTCGTTGTATGTGATCAATTTGTTGATAGAACCTCCGGGCGAGCCGATACTTTTTACGACGGACCAATTGCCACACATGTTTCCTCTGCTGATCCATATTGCGGCGAAATGCGCAAATTAGCCATTCAAGCCTGCAAAGACTCAAATATCACTGTGCATCCTCAAGGCACGGTAGTTGTAATTCAAGGACCACGTTTTTCCAGCAAGGCTGAATCGAAGTGGTTTACTTCCATGGGCTGGGAAGTGATTAACATGACTCAGTACCCGGAAGCTCAGTTGGCTCGTGAGTTAGAGATGTGTTACGTCAATGTAGCCCTCATTACTGACTACGACTCGGGACTGGTTGGTGATGTTGAACCGGTTTCCCATGCCGAAGTAGTAAAAGTGTTTGAGGGTAATCTGGCTAAACTACAGACCATGCTGGTAAAACTCATTGAAAAACTCCCTGAGAAGCGTAACGGATGCGCTTGCAGCAAAGCTCTGGTCGGCGCTAGATTCGGTTAATCCCATGTTTGGAATTACCGTACACCAAGTTGTAGCGATTCTCGGTTTCATTTTTTTTCTTTCGACCTATATAGCTCTGCGCAAATTTGGTGTATCGGACAAAATTTCCTGGGGCGGAGCCATATTAGTGCTCCTTTTTGTAGCAACCTTTTGGTCGTTGGTTAACTTACACGCGAGTGAAGATGATGAAGACGAATAAATTACTGTTGAATCTCCTGACTGTTGCATTAGCTTTCGGATCAGGACCGGCAATGGCCGCCGAATGGAAAACGCCACTTATTCCTGTGAGCAAGGACTTCACGCTACCTAATGGTTTGCGTGTGGTCTTTTCGGAAGATCATTCAGTCCCGGTTGTTGCGGTGGCAATTGTCTATGACGTTGGTGCTCGCAACGAACAAAAGGGAAAGTCGGGTTTCGCTCACCTTTTTGAACACATGATGTTTGAAGGTTCTGAAAACGTCGCCAAGAATCAATTTATGGGTATTGTTGAAGCAGCCGGCGGCATGACCAATGCGTCGACACATGCCGACTACACAAATTACTTTGAAAAGGTGCCGAGCAATCAATTAGAGACAGCTCTCTGGCTGGAATCTGATCGTATGCGTTCGTTAGCTGTTACCGATAAGAATTTCAAGAATCAATTGGAAACCGTAAAAGAAGAGAAGCGTATGCGGATTGATAATCAACCGTATTCGCCGGCAGCACTTAAATTCGATGAAGTGCTGTTCGACAATTGGACAAATGCACATCCGGTAATCGGTTCATTCGAAGATTTGGAAGCATCATCGGTTGTTGATGTGCGTCGCTTCTTCGATACGTACTATGTGCCTAATAATGCGGCATTAGCTATTGTCGGTGATATTGACTCAACCAAAGCTGAGGCTTTAGTACGCAAATACTTCGCTACCATTCCAAAAGGTGCCAAGCCGCCAAAGCCGGATGTTACCGAGCCGCCACAAACCAAAGAAAAGTATGAAAAGGTAGAAGACAAGTTGGCTAAGATGCCCGCTATCTTGATGGGATGGAAGTCTCCACCGGCAAGAGATCCTGATTCGTATGTCGTGAGCATCATGCAGCGAATTTTGACCGCAGGTGAATCATCCAGACTTTATCAGCGCATGGTAAAAGGCGACCAAGTAGCTTTAGAAGTTAGCATGGGTGTTGATGAACGCCGTGGTCCATCGGCACTGGATGCAACCATTGTCTATAAGCCAGGCACGACTTCCAAACAAGCCCAAGACATTTTGTGGAGCGAACTTGAGAAGATAAAGACAGTGCCTGTTACGAACAAAGAACTTGATACGGCTAAGAATCAAATACTAAGAGCGTTGTTTGCTTCAGGCAGTTATTCCAGTCTGCAACGTTGCGTAGGCAGAGCGGAAATACTTGCTGAAAATACATTGTTTTACGGCAACCCGAATTTGCTGGATGAAGATTTGCAGAGGTACTTAAGTGTTACGGCTGCCGACATTCAACGCGTGGCAAAGAAGATGTTTACAAAGGAAGGAACTACGGTCATGGACATAGTTCCTGTCGAAAAGGCTGAGGCTAATAAAAAGGCTCAAGCCGGTAACCAGATTTAATCCGCTGACTTTAGGAGATTGACATGCAATTTAAATGGAACAGAGAATTAGTTCTCACGTTGGCGGCTTTGGTTGTAACCAGTCAAACCAATTTCGCGCTGGCCTCGACTGCAGCCAAGTCAACCGCTGTAAAAGCGGCGCCGAAAGTAGCTGCACCTGTTTCTTCTGCAGATACCGAAACCTGGCGCAAGAATCCGCCACAGACGCCTTCCCCCAGACCTTTCAAGCTGCCGACTGTTTCGTCGTATAAATTGGACAATGGTTTAATGGTTGAATTGCTGGAAGATCATCGTGTGCCTTTCGTGACAGTTGAGCTTGGCATCAAGGCTGGTTCTGCTCTTGAACCAAGAGACTTGCTAGGTCTTTCTTCAATGACGGCAAGCATGCTTTCCGAGGGCACGAAAAAGCTTAAAAGCAAGGAAATAGCCGAAGAGATTGACTTTATAGGTGGTGGCTTACGAGCTTCTGCTGACGCTGACTTTACAGTTGTTGTCGCTTCTTCTCTTTCGAAATATTCGGACAGATTGTTTAACATCATGTCTGATGTTGTGCTCAATCCGTCATTTCCGGAAGACGAGCTGAAGCTGAAGAAAACAAATCTTCTGCAAGAGCTAATCATGAAGCGTAGCGAACCGGACTTCCTTGTAAGCGAGCGCTTTGCTAAAGTCGTCTATGGTGAGCACCCGTATTCAGTAGTCGCTCCGGAGCCGGAAACGGTTGAGCGAATCAGCAAAGCTGATCTTGAAAAATATCATGCTGCGCAATACATACCGAATAATGCTGTATTGATCGTAGTGGGTGATTTTGATAAAGCTAAATTGGAAGCGACAATCAAAAATAGCTTCGGTTCAACTGTCTGGCCATCCGGCTCAATTGAAACTGCCAAAATTCAAGCAGCTCCGAAGCTTAATGGTAAGCACATCTATTTAGTAGATCGTCCAGGCTCTGTGCAATCCACATTGAGAATAGGAAATCTTGGTTTGAATAAAACCAATCCGGATTTCTTCCCGATGCTTGTTGCCAACCAAATCCTGGGAGGTGCTTCTCATTCTCGCCTGTTTACCAACATTCGTGAAAATAAGGGCTATACATATGGCGCTTACAGTGGATTTTCCGCTCGCAAGGACCCGGGTTCATTCGCTGCGTCCGCTGATGTAAGAACTGAAGTGACAACACCGTCGCTCCAGGAATTCATCTACGAGTTAGAGAAGATTCGCAACCTGAAAGTAGAAGATAAGGAAATGGCTGATGCCAAAAATTATCTGACAGGATCTTTCCAATTAGGATTGGAAACACAAGCCGGTTTGGCCCAGCGTCTTTTGGAAGTGCAAATGTATGATTTGCCGGCAAATTATTTGGAGACATACACCGATAAAGTAATGACGGTAAACCCGGATGATGTCAGACGCGTCGCCCGTAAGTACATTGACTTGGACAACATGGTTATCACTGTTGTAGGCGATGCCAACAAAATAAAGCGTGAACTTGAGCTATTTGCTCCTGTAGACCTTTATGACACGCAGGGCAAGCCCATGAAGGAAGCTACCGGCACATCGAAGCCGGGAGCATAAATAACCATGTTTAAATCAATTTGCATGGCAGCTATTGTTTTAGCTGGCGTCTTTTCTCTTACTTTCAGTCAACCAGCTGGTGCTGATGGTCCGCTAATTCCAATTAGTAAGGACTTTACTTTGCCCAATGGTCTGCGTGTAATTCTTTCTGAAGATCATTCCCGGCCGGTTGCGGCAATCGTAACCATTTACGATGTTGGCTCCAGACACGAAGTAAAAGGCAAATCCGGCTTTGCTCATTTGTTTGAGCATATGATGTTTGAAGGATCTCAAAACATCAGCAAGTCTGAACTGTCGCACTATCTGGACACCATGGGCGGCGATGTCAACGCGCAGACTTCGGTTGATTACACCATCTACTATGAATCCGTGCCGTCAAACATGATCGAAAGAATCTTTTGGGTTGAATCAGATCGCCTGAGATCACTCAAAGTTACTGACGAGAATTTCAAAAACCAGCTTGAAACCGTCAAAGAAGAAAAACGTTCTAGTTATGACAACAGACCTTACATGCCTGCTTATTTGAAAATGCAGCAAATGGTTTTTGACAACTGGGCTAATGCGCATCCAATTATCGGATCGTTTACCGATTTGGAATCATCGTCTGCTCATGATGCTCAAAAGTTTTTCAAAGAGCATTACGGACCTAATAAAGCTTGCATGGCAATTGTCGGTGATATTGACGCACCGGTAGTAGAAGAGCTGATCAAAAAATATTACGGCAGTATTGCTCGCGTGAATACACCTAGTATCCCGGCTGTAAATGAAGTGATACCAGGCAAGGCGAAGTTTGCCATCGTAAAAGACGAATACGCTGAGGTGCCTGGCTTGTTTATGGCGTGGAAGACTCCAGGTATGCGCCAGACTGATTACTATGCCATGGGACTAATTGAAAAACTTCTTGTTGATAGTGGCAAGTCTTCGATGCTGTACCAGCGTCTGGTCAAGAAAGAACAAACTTGTCTCGATGTGGATAACTACACGGAAGAACGAAGAGGAACAGGTAACTTCTGCATATTTGTAACTACTAAACCCGGTGCTACAAGTAAGCAAATACAAGGATCAATACTTGCTGAAATTGCGAAGTTGAAAGCAGGCAAAATTAGTGCCACGGATTTGCAGAAAGCAAAGAACCAGTTGGAATCTGACTTGTTTGCAAGTCCTAGTGACAGCCCGGCTAGTATGCAATCAGCTCTTGGAAGGGCATCCTTTTTAGCTATGTACGCGCTCTTTTTCGGAGATCCAAAGTTGGTGGATGCAGACATCGCAAAGTATATGGCTGTGTCTGTGTCCGATATTCAAAAGGCTGCTCGGAGAGTCTTTTCAGCTAATGCCGCTACTGTTGTCGAAGTAAAACCTTCCGGCAAGATTTAACTATCTCTTTTTTATAGCGCATGTATTATTTTCCCTACGTCCCACGTAGGAAACTTGACAATCATGCGTAAACAGACGGGAAGTATTGTTATCGGTTACAACGGGCTTTTGGCCGTTGCGCTTCTGGTAACGGCTACAACGAGCTTTTTGGTTGAACAACTAAATTGGTCTCCGTCAATTGAGACGCCATTTTCTTCTGAAATAGTGAAAGTCGAAGAAAAGACAATCAGCGCAACAGAAAATGCATGGGCGAACGTATGGCAAACATTGCACGAATTTGATGTGAATGCCAAAAATGCCATCTACAAGTGCGTCGGCAATTTCTCTGATCTGTAATTCTACTTACTAAGAACTGGTTCTTCTGAAGTGATCAGGTGATCCGCCAATTGCGCCGCCTGTCCACGTAATTCGGGCACGGCTATTGATTCCCATAGCTGACCTTTAAGTAAAGGTCCTACTACGTAAAGAACTTCCGATGATTTACCGTCTTTATCGATAAGCGCCCAGTTATCGGTAATTGTTGGTCCGAGTCCAAAAACGTCGGCACATAAAAGTCCTGAATTGCGGAGTTGTTCAACCAGGGGCTCATCGATTGTTTTGACATTGCTGTCAGCACCTGTGCAATTAATTACCCGGTTAACGTCGAAGCTTGATTCTTTGTGTTGTCCACGAAGTTTCACTGTCGCCTTAATTCCTGAAGCTGCTTCTTCCAGCGCAATAACACGGCCGGCGATGATTTTTAGCTGTCCGGATTTGATCATTGTGTCAATCATGGCGCCGACTTCAGGAGCTATGCGGTGGCGATGGACATCCCAGATGCAGCGCATATGACGAATGAATCTCTTTCTCTCAGTATCGCTCCAAGTTTTCCACAGTTGTTGTGTGACGGGACGAATTGAATCGACTGCCTGACGCCAATTTGCTTCTTTAGACTCTTCGACGCGTTTTACAAGTGCGCGAATGAATTTTGTAATTTCGCGGACAGTCGTTGGTAAGTTGCCGTTTTCAAATGGATTAGGCAAACGCACAATACCCGGAATGTGCACATTTGGCAGATAACCGTGTCGCGATAGTGCGTAGATTGTTCCTTTGTGTCCTTGTAGCTTTAGCTCAAGAGCTTTATCGATCATTGTGAGACCTGTACCGATAAGCAGTATTGGCGCATCGTGTGAAATTGGTTGACGCTGTTCTTTTGACCATGAGTCGCGGATGTAATTCTTGCTTTCATAGAATTTTGGATTCTTGATACGGACATTTGCCGGTGCAAGATTTCCTAGAGCCAATACGACGCGATCAGCGATTACTTCCTCACCATTTTCTAGTTCAATGCGTCCTTGCTTGCCGCCATTGATCAAGCTGATATTTTTTACTTCACCATGAAGGCGGCGAAATTCTACATTGGTAGCATTGTGAGAGAGCGTGTCATTTAAGATGTGCTCAATGTAAGCGCCATAACGCATGCGCGGAACAAAAGTCGCTTCAGTTACTGCTGCATCTTGTTCTTTCGCCCACTTAAAAAAGTGCTGGCTATCATCAGGAAATGCCGACATGTCCTTTGCCGGTACATTCAACAAATGTAGTGGACAAAGAGTTCCGTAAGCTACGCCTTTAGCAATTCGCTCATTGCGTTCAATCAAAACAACTTTGAGTGGTTGAGAAGCCTTGCGCATCAGTTGAACTGCGGTCATTGTTCCGCTAAAGCCGCCGCCAATAATTGCAATTGTCATCATTATTTATTACCAGTGAATATTTCGCGCTTGTGAGGACCTGTTGTTCGTGGATCAACCATAGCGTGAGTGCTTCTCACTAATGCTACAAGTTGACCCTTGGAACCTAAAACTTCTGTGTCGACGACAACTATTCGTCCTTTTTTGACGACCTTTGATTCTGCAGTAATTGGACCTTCCGGATCGTTAGTAAGCAAATTGGTGCTTATCTGAATGGAATACGGAAAGAGTTTCTTCTCCGCTGAAACAGGAGATCCAATTGTGCCGACAATAGCCGCTGAGGCTACCTCGTCAGCGAGGATAACAATTGCGCCTGCGTGATAGACCTGCGAAGGCTGCATGACTTGATGACTCAAGGGCAAGTGTCCGCGAGCGTAACCATCACGTACTTCGTCTATTTTGCCGCCCAGGTCGTGGAGCATGGCGGGGAAGCTTCTATTCGTTTTTGTTGTTTCGTTTGTCATATCTGATATATTATCTCTCTCCGCCAGGCTTTACTGGCGTTAGCTTACCCTTCTGGAAAATTTTGTCATGAAGTCCTTGCTTGACAGCCTCAATAATAGATTTGAAAAGGCGCTAGTCGCTGCCTTTGGTGACGGCTTTGCTGCTAAGAACGGCTCTAAGGAAAGTCTTGTAGTACCGGCTTCTAATCCAAGCTTTGGCGATTTTCAATGTAATTCCTCGTTGGCGTTGTCCAAGGAACTCAAGCAGCAGCCCAGGCAGATTGCCGACAAGATACTAGAACATCTTGATATTTCCGATATTTGCGAAAAGCCAACCATTGCCGGACCTGGCTTTATCAACCTGACGCTTAAACCGGAATATATCGCCAAGTCTCTTGAACAAATTAAGTCGGACAGTCGCTTGGGTGTGCCCAAAGCCGCCAAGCCGAAAAACGTAGTCATAGACATGTCCAGTCCAAACATCGCCAAGGAAATGCATGTAGGGCATTTACGTTCGACAATTATTGGTGACAGCATTTCTAAGGTTATTGAGTTTCTGGGACATAAGTTGTTGCGCGTCAATCACGTAGGTGATTGGGGTACGCAGTTTGGCATGCTCATAACTTACCTCGCTGAAGTTTGTCCAGAGGCGCTGACTACTGCTGATCACATTGAGATTGGTGATTTAGTTACCTTTTACAAACAAGCAAAAGTTCGATTTGACGAAGACGAAGATTTTAAAACACGAGCAAGACAAGCTGTTGTGAAATTGCAAGCGGGCGATGAAGGACATCTTCATGCATGGAAACTTCTTTGCGATCAATCAAGACGTGAGTTTCAAGAGATTTACGATATCTTGCATATTGAAAATCTTGTCGAGCGTGGAGAGTCTTTCTACAATCCCATGCTTGAACAAGTAGTATCAGATTTGACGAAAACTGGATTGCTTGTCGAAGACCAAGGTGCCCTCTGTGTTTTCCTTGAAGAGTTCAAAGGTAAAGACGGTAAAATTCAACCTTGTATCGTTCGCAAGTCGGATGGTGGATTTAACTACGCCACCACAGATTTGGCAGCGTTGCGGTACCGAGTGACCAACGACAAAGCCGATGAAATCATTTACGTTATCGATGTTGGACAATCCGAACACTTGAAGCAGGTATTTGCGGTGGCTGCTAAAGCAGGATTTGTGTCATCAAACGTTCATTTGTTGCATGTTCCTTTCGGACTAGTACTCGGCGAAGACGGCAAAAAGCTCAAGACGAGATCCGGTGAAACGGTTAAGCTCAAGGACCTTCTGAATGAAGCAGTGAAGAAGGCTCGACAGGACTTGGAATTACGATTACTTGCCGAACTGCGAACTGAGACGGAACAATTCAAAGAAGAGGTCTCAACGGCAGTAGGTATTGGCGCAGTTAAATACGCTGACCTGAGCCAGAACCGCATTACCAATTACATGTTCAGCTTCGATAAGATGCTGGCATTGCAGGGCAATACAGCGCCTTACATGATGTATGCCTATGTCAGAGTGCAGGGCATCAGCCGCAAGGGCGGAATCGATTTCTCAAAACTAGGCAGCGATGCGCACGTCGTATTAAAGGAAGATGCAGAAATTACTTTAGCAAAGCATCTTTTGCAATTGGATGAAGTGCTTGAATCTGTCGCCGCTGAAGGCATGCCGAATAGACTCTGCCAATATCTATTTGAACTCAGCCAGAAATTCAATGTCTTCTACGACAATTGCCCTGTATTGAATGCTGAAGAGCCAACGAGGACATCTAGACTTATTCTCTGCGATATAACTGCTAGAACAATCAAGCTTGGCTTGAACCTGCTTGGCATATCTGTTCTCGAACGGATGTAATCTAACTATTTCTTGTTGATGGCGATATCAACTGCACGACGAGCGGCGCCAATGGCTGATTCGGCGCAAGGCAGTCCGTGCATGCTGTTGTGGGCGAGAATGTAAGAGCCTGTTTGTTCTGCTTGCAGCTTTTGCACGAGCTTGAAGAAGCCTGGTCTGGCGATAACCATTGCATGTCCCCATCGGGACAAGACAACTTGTTCAAGATTTTTGTCGAATTGCGGGACAAGCTTTTGCATTTGAGTGACTAACTCGGTACTGAAGCGCTCTCTATCTCCTGCGAAAAGTAGTCCACGTCCATCGCTGCCTGCTGTCCAAGGATGATACATGGTAAGGACAGAGCCCATGGTGGGTTTGTAACTGTTGCTTGCGATGTAGGGAGTTTCCGCTGTAATTACATCGGTAAATGTAAATGGAGCGCCTACCCAATTGTCATAGGAGGCGTTGAATACCTTTTTCTTCATGCAGAAGTTGGCAACCAAATACGCGCCGTATTTGAAAGAGAGTAGTTGCGCTTTCACTGCATCGCTCATGCCGGTTGTGATTCGTGCAGATACTAGCGGTGGACAAGCAACAATTACTTTGCGGCATTTTACTTTGTGCAGTTTTCCTGCGGCATCTTGGTAAACAACGGTGGCGTTGTCGTCATTTGCGGTTATGTTCCATACGAAGCAACCGGTTTTATTGCGCTCGGTACTGATAGCGTTTAACTTGCTCATCAGTGCGTTTGCAATGGCGGGATTGCCGCCTTTGAATACGTGAGCAATTCCAGCGGGATCTTGCAGTAGCATGTAGCCTGCTAGTGCTGAAAGACCGGAAACAGATCCACAGAGTGTTGACTTGCAGAAGCGATCGACCATTTCGACGAATAGTGGATCATAAGAAGTCAGTACACTGGAAAACGGCACTGAATCAAGACGTCCTAGATCGGATTCGAGATTGGGCATGCTGCCTTGCCATTCACCCATTTGTTTCCACAGTGGTCTTGCTTCAGCGAAAAATCTATCAAATTCTTTGTAGAGAATATGTTGCTTATCGCCCTCAATACCTGGTATCCATTCACCTTTTACGTACCAGTCGTTGCGCGGTGGCAATAGTTTGTACGGTGTCATTCCTAGTTCGCCGAATAATTTGCCGGCAAGTCCTTCGAGGTCGCCTACGTATGCAGGACCATAAGAAAAGTCGATACCACGATAGCTTGAGCCGCGTGAGTTGCCTCCTAATTCATCGTACTGCTCGAGTAAGAGGTAATCGTGGTCTTTGAGGAAATAAGCGCTGGTGAGACCAGCTACACCGCCTCCGACAATGACAAAGTCGTATGTACGCTCTTCGTGCTCGGGAAATTCAGGGATATCGCCATTTCGTAATTCATGCCCGAGTTTAAAGTTGTCGCCTGTCCAGGGGAGTACTCGATAGCGCTTGCCATTGCTGCTTAGCAAGAGCGAATCGGCGCCTGGGTTCTTGGCAACAGCATGATTGCCCTCAAAGAGGAATTCGAGGCTGCTTGACGCTCCCAGCGCGAATAAAAGGTTGAGATTCTTGAGAAAGTCACGCCTGCTGTGTTTTGGATTCACCGGGCACCTCTTGTTAAATAGCCTCTTGGATAGATTATAGAAGAGCATTTCTATTATTAGATAGGTACAATCCAGCGCGCTTTACGCTGCCGTAAAATACCAATGTCATGTGCTAATTAGTAATTTGGGATTTAAACAGGATGGTTGTAAATTTGAAGGCTACAGGTAAAAAGTCGCACGAGCTAGAGCAAAAAATTGCCGGTATCAAAAAAGGCGGTGCGCCTAAGTATCACGAGAAGCTCAAAGAAGAGGGCAAGTTATTTGCTCGTGAGCGTCTGCGTTTACTTCTAGATCCTGGATTTGAAATCATCGAAGATGGTTTGTTCGCCAACAACATGGAGTCAGATCTACCGGCTGATGGTGTTGTTACAGGCACAGGCAAAATTGACGGACGCACAGTTTGCTTCATGGCAAACGATTCGACAGTAAAAGCAGGCTCATGGGGCTGGAGAACTGTTGAGAAAATAATTCGCATTCAAGAAACAGCAACCAAGCTTCGCGTTCCACTTATCTATTTGGTGGACTCGGCTGGTGCTCGTATTACAGATCAAATTGAAATGTTTCCAGGCAGACGCGGTGCCGGACGCATTTTCCACAACCAGATTCAATTGTCCGGATACATTCCACAAATCTGTTTGTTGTTTGGACCATCTGCTGCAGGTGGAGCTTATATCCCGGCATTCTGCGATATCGTCATCATGAATGACGGACGCGCGTCCATGTATCTTGGCTCACCTCGTATGGCTGAAATGGTTATTGGTGAGAAGGTAACGCTAGAGGAAATGGGCGGAGCTAAAATGCACTGCTCAGTAAGCGGATGCGGTGATGTGCTTGTTTCTTCTGAAGAAGAAGCTATTAAGCTCTGCAAAGACTATTTGAGCTACATGCCGGAAAACTGCGAAGGCAAGCCTCCAGTTATCCACACAGTTGAACCGAAACATTTCGACAAGACAATCGAAGAGATTATTCCTGAGCAAGAGAATGTTCCATTCGATATGTATCAACTCATCGATAGACTCATCGATGCTAACTCCTTCTTTGAAATGAAGAAGATGTTTGCATCTGAGCTTATTACCGGCTTTGCCAGAATAGGCGGTCGCCCGGTTGGTATTATTGCCAACCAGCCACGCGTAAAAGGTGGAGTGCTCTTTGTTGATTCTGCTGATAAAGGCGCTCGCTTCATGTTCCTGTGCGATGCCTTTAACATTCCATTGTTGTTCTTGGCTGACGTGCCTGGATTTATGATCGGCACCAAAGTTGAGCGTGCCGGAATTATTCGGGCTGGTGCCAAGATGCTTACAGCGATGGATTCGGCAGACGTACCGAAGATCTCGGTCGTCGTACGCAAAGCCTATGGCGCAGGACTCTATGCAATGTGCGGACCGGCTTTCGAACCGGACGCTTGTATTGCTTTACCGACAGCATGTATTGCCGTTATGGGACCGGAAGCAGCAATTAACGCTGTCTACTACAACAAGATAATGGAATTGCCTGAAGCTGAGCGCAAGGAATTCGTTGAACAGAAACGCGCTGAATACAGACAAGATGTTGACATTCAAAGACTTGCTTCAGAAATGGTAATTGACGGTATTGTTCCGCCGGCATCGTTGCGTGACGAATTGATCCGCCGCTTCTCCGCTGCTGAATCAAAACAAATTTCGCCTCTTAAGAAGAAGCACAGCGTTTATCCTGTATAAATTGTCGGCTCTTACCTCAATTTCAAAATGCTTGCCAGATTTGTGTAGTCGTCTGTCCAAAGCGGCAAGCGGGGATTAGTTGGTGTGTTATTGACCGCAATAGCTGGATAGGACTTATCATTTTGTCGAAATTGAATTGAAAGTTTGTCAATTGGCGCAATATCACGACATATAACGACATAGGTGATGCCGCCGGCAAATCGAATCGTACAAGTATGCAGCTTGAGAGCTTCTGCCAAATTCCCCAGGACTGGTCGTAAATCAACGTAGCTATTGGAGATATGAAATGCAAGTAGTCCATCTTGTTTCAAGTGTTTCAGATAAATTTGCAGTGCTTCTTCAGTGACGAGGTGACAGGGAATTGCGTCCCCATTGAAGGCATCAACTAAAAGCATGTCATAGTTTTGCGGTGATTGCTTATTGAGAAGGTCTCGTCCGTCGCCGATTTGAACGATAGTCTTAGCAGGTGTGCGAGCCAGGTAAGAGAAATATGTCCTGGCAATTCGTTCTACTTTTGGATCTAATTCGTAAAATGTAAATCTATCCCCTTCATGTCCAAATGCAGCCAGAACCGCCACGCCCATACCGACACCGCCACAGTTCAGTTTGATATTCGGATTGTCCTTCCGCAGTGAGTCGAAAATCAATTTGATAGGCATCTGATAAGCGCCCGCCGGAAGATCCGCTTTGGCGGGATCTACATATTGTTGTCCGTGATTAATGCGCCCACTGCAAAAGGTGAACATCTCACCTTCGCGCAATACCCGAGCAGATCCGTAAAAGTTTCTTTCCCAGTGAATCAGGTTTTTGGATTTAAACGAGCCAAACACGATTAGTGTGCCTGACACTATCAGTGTGATGGAAATCGCCGTCATTGGTTTGTTGTTCATGGTAATGAACTTGGCTACGGAGTAGTGATACAAAAGTGCCACAGCCATTACATAAATAACAACGAGCCTTTCTGCTTCAAAGGAGAAAATCATCGGCGCGATAATACCCACAAAAACGCCGCCAATTGCGCCGCCTAGGGCTAACGCCAAGTAGAAAGTGGGAAGTTTTGCCGCTTCAGGTTTGCTTCCGGCTAATTCACCGTGACAAATCATGCAAGTGACAAATACCAGAATGAGATTGATAACAAGTCCTAACAACAATTGATCTTTAGTGAAAACAGGTTCGATCAATATGAGTATCACCCAAGCAATTATGAAGGGTACGCGCTTGTAGACGTGGAAATTGCTGAAAACAAGGACAAATGTAAGTAAGTAGAGAGATAGCGGCAACACCCAGATGAGAGGCATTGGCGCAATGTCTCCAGTTATGTGGCTCGTGTAAGCAAGAAGGGCGACAGAGCCAAGTGCATTCAATGCAACCCACCAGCAAAAGGATAGGACTGAAGTTCTGCTTCCAGACGAACTGCTAATTGTGATGTTCGGTTGCTTAACAGCCTTTATTCCTGTAAGGATTGCTGCGATAGTCAAGAGCGCTATCAAAACCAAATAGAGTGAAGACCAGACAGATAAGGTTTTGCTGATAGTCCATGCTGGTTCAATTAGAAGTGGATAGGCGAGCAATGCGCCAATGGAACCCACATTGGAAACACTGTAGAGAGGATACGGATTCCCTAACTTGTGCAAGTTGAACCAGACTTGCATCATGCCGCTTATTGTTGCCAAAACAATACACGGCACAGCGAGATGAACAGTAAGTGAGTAAAGTAAACCAGATACAGGCTCTATTACATTTGTGCAATCCCATTGAGGTCCTAATGGGATGGTTGACCAGCCTATGGATACAACTGCCAAAATGGAATACGCCAGAATCTGTAGTTTTGGATTGAGCTTGGAGAGTAAAAAGGTCAAGAAGTATCCTGCTAAGACAACAGCTTGAAAGAATAAGATGCAAATTGTCCAGACGCTGGCGGTGCCACCGTAGTGAAGGGTGACGATTTTTCCAATCAAGGGTTCAATCTGAAATAGAAGAAAGGCTGCTAGAAATACTATCAAGCAAAACAGGATAAGCGCAGGCATCCTATTCATGCAGTTACCTTTATTCGCATCAGAGTCACGTCATCATTGCGCATCCATACTCTACCTTCTTCGTCTTTATGGCGGCGCTCTTCATCAACAAGAGTTGTTAGGGACTCTTTTGTGGTTATTGTGGAAACGACTGCAATTGCATCATCTAATTCTGCCTGTCTACGCAAAAACCAACAAGCAATCGCATCGCTCATTAAGAAGAATATGTCTCCTGATCGCCATTCTTCCTCGTAAGTCTCGGAAAGTTGAGATGTCAATTCGGCACTGTTATTTCGTGTATTGCTCGAAAGTAATTGCGGGCTTGAATTGAATTGTTGCCATCTGTCCAGCGGATAACAGGTTATCAATTCCTTCTTTCGCACTTGAAAGAGGCAACTATCTCCAACAGCAGTTGCTTCCCAGGTACCTGAATTTTCGCGCTTGTCTTTGCTTGCTCTCAAAGTAAGTCCAACTAAAGCTGCGAAAGCACCGCTGGCTCGTTTTTCTTCTACATACCAAGGCTGATCTGCCTTTGTCGTTTGTTGCTTCCATATTTCTGCCAGTGAATTCAAGTCGATATCGTCATCGACGTATGCTTTAGTTAGTAGCTGCGCCCACAGTCCGGAAAAGGATGTTTCGGTTGCGCCATCGGCAACAGCGCAGCGGAAAAGGCGCTTGTCTATATTCAAGACGTCCTTGGGAAAGTAAGCATCCTCATATTCTTCATCAGAGGAGCCATGCTTTGGCAGCCAGAGTGTTTGGCAGGAAATTTGCATGATGCGTCCGTTAGCGAAGATTGCTTGGTCTTGTGCCGATGTCGAGAAAACGTACGACAGAAACCATATCGGCATTGAAGACAAAACCGCGTGGATGCTCGGACGCGATAAAACCTTCTGCCTGTACCATAGTCCACATACTGTCCGGCAAGGTACTGGATGCGCTAAATAGAAGCTTGGCAAAATTATCAGGCAGTTCGGCAGTGTTTTCGGGAAACTCAACAGCCGGGTGCTTTGATGATGATAGATGAAGATTAAACAGCAGAACATTGCCATCCTCGCTGCTCATATCCTTCAACTCTTCAGCAATCGGCAGGATGTCTCCATCTGTTGCCTCGCCGTCGGAAATATTGATGATTATCGGTGGATAACAGCCAGGGTGCTTAGTCAGCCAGTTATAAACGATTGTTTTTGCTCTTTGAAGAGCTGCGCATAACGGCGTGCCGCCTTTAGCAACCGGATCAAACCAGACAGGAAATTTCACGACTTGTTCAAGAATGCCGCCTGCGCCATCGTCAATTTTCTTCATGCGATTTTCAACGCGAGCGGGGTTATTCCCGATCTCGCTTATTGAAACGATGTCTTTGCCCGAAAGAGACCCAATAAAGGCAGGTCCGACGCCCTTTTCGCCGTAGCCAATTACGCCTACATAGTAATAATCACGAATTCCCTCGGACTTTGTGCATTTAATAACCAGATTTTGCAAAAGCCTGTTTATGGCATCTGCCAGCGAATCTGCCTTACTCCGCCCGGTTGGCCCTTCTCCAAAGGGGTCTTCCATCGAACCTGACTGGTCGATAGTTAGCAGTATTAACGATGGATTTGTCCGACTAATTTCAGCCCTGTACGGCATTTCTAAATACTCCTGTGGGTATAAAGTACCCAGGGTTCTCGGGATAATCTCGCTGTGAATAAATCTAAGTTTGCAGAAGTTTAAATCACCAAGAAGGTTGCTAAGTGAGTCATTTTGACGTACAATTGTTAGTTGATAGATAAGGGTAAGAAAAGGATAGGAAATGACACAGGCAGGGCGACGTAGCCGAGAAAATGAAGACCGCTTGGGAATGCGGCTTAGTCCCGACTTGAAGAAAAAAGTCGACTATGCGGCCCAGCTAAAGGGCATTCCCACGGCTGGATACGTGAAGACAATACTGTCTGATGCTGCCGATAAAACTATCAGGGAGCATGAGTTTATTGAATTGACCAGAAAAGACAGAGAAACTTTCATTCATGCTCTGTTGAAGCCGCTTAAGCCGTCTAAGAAGTCAATTGAAGCTGCGCGAAGATATAAACAACAACTTGGACTATAGTGACTGACAAGATTACCCTAAATCCCACGGAGCCGCTTGATGCAGACAAGCACGATCGGAGCGCCTTCTCATGTGGGGTTGCGGCTCTTGATCTTTACCTGAAGCAACAGGCACGAAAGGAAGCCGACCAAAACATTGCTCAGACTTTTGTACTTACGAGTAAGAAGGAGCCAGGAAAAATACTGGGTTATTACAGCCTATCCGCCAATCGTATCAAGATAAGTGATTTGCCAAAGGAGTTGACTAAACGATTCCCACGCTATGATGATATTGGTGTAACTCTTCTGGGACGATTTGCTGTAGATAAGTCAGCACAGCGTGGAAGACTGAGGCTTGGGGAACACTTATTAACTGATGCGAAGCTGAAGTCATGGCAAGCGTCGTGCATGGTCGCTTCGTTTGGAATGATTGTTGATGTGCTCGTGGCGGAGAAAGGTGATCCGACCGATTTTTATCTCAAATATGATTTTGTTGCTTTTCCTGATAAGACCAACAAGCTCTATCTGCCAATGCTTACCATTGAGAGAACGCTAAGAGCTAGCGGGCTCATTTAGCTAAGCTGTCCCGTTAGCGTTTAGTAGTACTAAGTGCGAAACTAGTAGCGTTTGGTAACAAGCTAGAAGGCACTTCATGGTCGTTCACTTCCACTGGGTATAAATGTGGTGTACCCAGGCTTCTCTGGTTAATTTCGCCGTGAATAAAGCTAAGTTTGCAGAAGTTCAAATCACCAAGAAGTCCTGGCCCAGTCCCCAGGACTATAACGAGGCTATGCAAAGTCCGGCTATAAATCTTGCTGCGCCGGAGTTGAAGGTCGGAAAGCCTGGATTGAATAATCTCGGTTTGCCGAAGGCTATTACAGGGTCGTTTGCTAGTGTGTACTATCTTGAGTGTCCGAAGCAAGATTTTGCCGTTAGATGCTTCTTGCACAATATTGCAAATCAGCAAGAACGGTATGAAAAGATTAGCGAATACTTGAACAAGATTGATTTGCCAATAATGGCAGACTTTGATTACTTGCAAAAGGGTATTCTCTGTCATGGAAAATGGCTGCCGATCCTCAAAATGGATTGGGTGGTAGGGCAGAATCTAATTGAGTTTATTGGTCGCAATTTAGATAATGCATCGGTTTTGGAAAAACTTAGACTGTGGCTGCGTCAGGCACGCTCCATGTTGCAGGAGCACGGCATCGCTCATGGTGATTTGCAGCATGGAAATGTTCTAGTTGGCAAAGACTCAATAAAATTAGTTGATTATGACGGCATGTTTGTGCCTGCACTCGCCGGCGAAACGAGCAATGAATTAGGTCATCGAAACTATCAACATCCGGACAGAACCAAAGATAATTTTGGACCATATTTGGACAATTTCTCCGCTTGGTTAATTGATAGCTGTCTTTATATTTTGCAGAGAGATCCGCGTCTTTGGCTCACTCTGCGTGGAGGGGAAGATTGTTTGTTGTTACGGGAAAAGGATTTGCAGGATCCGTATTCTTCCTTTGCATTTCATGAACTTGAGAAACATGCTAATTCTGAGATACGAGAAAGGTCAAAGCTTTTGAGGTGGCTTTTGACTTTACCCGTTGAACAAATACCAGAAGTTGACAGCGAGATGCAGGTACCTCAAGACTTTCCTGCATTGGATTCCAGCAAAATGAAGCCTGACTGGTTGTCTTCTGCCCAAACGCTGGTTGCGGTCGAAAAGCTTACTAAGCATGTTCAATACCAACGTGAAGACCAACATGTTGCTAGTCCTCAACAGCCGGTCTCTAAGGCACCCACTTCGGTGCAAAACAAGCAGGATATGGAACCCTATGCTATGGGACCAAGCAGTCCCATGCTATTGGCGATTATTCTCATATTTGTCTGCATTGTCATTGGTGTCAGCACCGTAGTGTTTGATGAACTCGGCAAACACGATCTAAGGACAACCACACCTCAGGTAACTACACCTCAGACGACAGGTCAACATTCGGCCTTTTACGCGGATAAGGTCTTCAATCAGGGTATCTCAATCTACAACAAGAAAGAGTTTCCGGTTGCAATTAAACATTTTGATCAAGCGATTAAGCTTGATCCGACTCAAGCAATTTATTACAGAAATCGAGGTGCCGCCTACGGTCAATTGGGTGAGCATTACAAAGCAATTGAAGATTTTAAGGAAGCTGTGCGCCTCGAGCCTAGATATGCGGGCAACTACTTTAATTTGGGACAAGACTACTATGCGACTGGTCAGTATGCCAAGGCTGCCGAAATGTATCAGAAGACATTAGATATTTCACCCTCGCACAAAGGTGCACAGAACAATTTGCGTGTTTCACTGGAGCAATTGAAAAAGCAATCGGAGAAACCTTAGTTGAAACAAGTAGACTACGCAGAAGCTAAAGTATCGAAGTCCTGGCCAAGCCCGCAGGACTATAACGAGGCTATGCAAAGTCCGGCTATAAATCTTGCTGCGCCGGAGTTGAAGGTCGGAAAGCCTGGATTGAATAATCTTGGTTTGCCAAAGGCTATTACAGGGTCGTTTGCCAGCGTTTACTATCTTGATTGTCCTAAGCAAGATTTTGCTGTGAGATGTTTCTTGCACAACATTGCAAATCAGCAGGAACGCTATGCAAAGATAAGCGAATACTTGAATAAGATTGATTTGCCTATTATGGCTGACTTTGATTATTTGGAAAAAGGCATTCTTTGTCATGGAAAATGGCTGCCGATACTCAAAATGGACTGGGTCGATGGGCAAAATCTCATTGAATACATCGGTCGTAATTTAGACAATGCAAAAGTCCTGGAAGAATTGCGATTGTGGTTGCGCCAAGCACGAGGCGTATTGAAGGAGCATGGAATTGCGCATGGAGACTTGCAGCATGGCAATGTGCTAGTCGGCAATGATTCAATTAAGCTAGTAGACTACGACGGCATGTTTGTGCCTTCTCTTGCCGGTGAAGTGAGCAATGAATTAGGTCATAGAAATTATCAGCACCCGGGTAGGACTAAGGAAACATTTGGTCCTCATTTGGATAATTTTTCGGCATGGCTAATTGATAGTTGTCTCTACATTTTGCAGAGAGATCCGCGTGTCTGGTTTACTCTCCATGGCGGGGAAGATTGTTTGCTTTTCCGTGAAAAGGATTTGCAAGATCCTTATTCGTCTTTTGCGTTTCACGAGTTGGAGAGCCATTCTAATTTTGAAATAAGAGAGAGGACAAAGCTTCTTAGGTGGCTATTGACTTTGCCTGTTGACCAAATTCCTGATATCGACGAACAAGTGCAAGTACCGGGAGATCTTGCTCAGTTGGATCCGGCAAAGAAGAAACCAGATTGGTTAACTTCGGCACAACATCTAATGGCCGAAGAAGTAGGTATTAGTCGAAATGTGTATGTGGAAGAGCCTTCAGTGCCTCTATCGACACAAAGAAAGCCATATGTGGCGTCCTGGTGGAAAAAACATCCTTTCAATCCTGCCAATCAACCTTCCGGTGGACAACCCAACGTGTTAACGACTCCGCCAAACTATGGACAGAATAGTGCTCTGCCGGCAATTATCATGTTTTTCTTTGCGTTCATAGCCATGGCTGTTATCTTTGCTGCCATGCTTGCCGTCGGGCCGCTGTCTAAGCTCAATACGACAGAACCTTATCCTGTAAGACAAGTAGTCAAAATGGACGAGGCTCAAATTCTTTTTGATAAGGGTACTGCTGAGTATCGTGCTTCGAATTACAGCATGGCTCTCCAGTATTATCAGGACACATTGGGTATCCTGAAAGATAGTGGTAAAGGAAAGTCTGTCGAAGCGGCAAATTGTTATTACTGGATTGGTCGCATGCAAATGCAATTGGGAAAATATGAGGATGCTGCTGCCAGTATTTCGGCGGCGGGTCCTTTGTACGAAGATTATGGATTAACGGCAGATGTTGCAAAGGTTAATCATACCTATGGATTGGTACTTCTGCGGCAGAAGAATTACAAAGATAGTATTGTTTGGTTTCAAGCTGCATTGGAGGATTTCCAAAGTCAGCCCAAGAGCCAATACTATGAAGATTGCAAGGCTGAAGTAAGCTATTGTCTTGGTATGGCATATGCAGGAAACCATCAAGACAAAGAAGCAACACAAATATTTAAGCGGTTGATTGATTACTACGATGGTGTTACTGAAAAACAACCGAATTTTGTTTTGACTCGATTGAATGACATAGAGCGCTATTTCACAAAGCATAATCAAACAAGTCTTGCTCAGAAGGCAAAGAGAGTAGCCAACGAGATCTCCTTTATACATGGCACGACGCCCGGGGTGAAGTCGAATGGTCCTTAGAAGATTAGTTGTGAATGTGGTGATGCTCCTGCTCTTGTACGCTGTTCTCGAGGCGAGAGCGGATGATAATTTGCAGCGTGGCATGCAGGCATATAATCAAGGACGCTATAAAGATGCGATCCAAATATTGCAACAGTCTGCTCTTGGCGAAAGACCAGGAGATAGCAAGGCTACTGCGCTTTATTACACGGGATTGAGTCAGCAGCGACTGAATAACCTGAAAGACGCTGAGGCATCTTATCGTTCAGCGTACGAATTGCGACCATCAGCCGAAGTTGGTAAGTATTCACTTCAGGCATTGCAGAATCTATCCGGTAGGGGCAAGCCTTCGTCCAGCAGGAGTAATGCGACTGCTTCTGGTAGTGATGACGAGCTCAAAAATTTGCCAAATCAAATAAAGATACCTTTTGTTAGGGGCAGTTCTCGTCACTTGTATGTTGATGGTTACATTAATGGCAAAGCAACTAGACTTATGTTCGACACTGGAGCCGAACAGTGTTTCGCGAGTGCAGAGTTGCTCCAAGAGTTAAATCTAACTGTTCCGTCCGACGCACGATCTATTAAGATCCAAGGTTCTGTCGGTACAGTTAATGGATTGGTGGCGCCAATGACAGTACAAGTTGGGCCAATAAAACGATTGGTTCCAGTGTTGGTTGCTCCGGGTGGGGTGGAGCCGCTTCTGGGACAGAGTTGGTTTCGCGGGTTTGACTATCAAATTGATAATCCCGGTGGATTTATTAGGTTCACAAAGAAAGGTACATCTCAGTCGCTACCGTCTGATGTGCTAAAAGTTCCATTCAAGAAAATGGGCAACAACCTGTTGGTCAACATTCAAGTCAATGGAAGAGAATTGCCGATGATTTTCGATACGGGTGCTAACACAGTTACGATGTCGCAAGCTCATGCTGCTTATCTTGGTATCTCTATTCCAGCAGATGCGCCACGCGGATATAGTAGTGGAATCGGCGGGTCAACCGAGACTGCTTTAGTATATGTCGATAGAATGCAATTGGGTCCAATCACCAAGGCGCATGTGCCTGTTTGGGTGTCGGCAGGCGATAAAATGCCGTTGCTCGGGCAAGAGTTTTTCCGGGATAGACCGTTTACTATCGACTACGACGAGAATGTAATTAAGTTTCTGCCGTAACTCTAGGAGCTACTTTCAATTGATGTTGTATTAACCGGGCGGTGGAATTGAGCCTGTAGTAAGCGGGTGTACATTGCATTTGCCGATTCCAGCGATTCATGAGTGCCGGATTCGACAATTTCTCCATTGTCCATGACGACTATCTGATCAGCGTGACGGACGGTGGACAGTCTGTGCGCAATAACAATAACTGTGCGGTTCTGCATCAATTTGTTGAGCGCTGCTTGCACCATGGCTTCCGATTCGTTGTCGAGAGCGCTTGTTGCTTCATCAAGGATAAGTATCGGAGCATCCTTTAGAAATGCACGCGCAATAGCCAGACGTTGTTGCTGACCACCGGATAAGCGAGCACCGCGCTCACCAATTGGTGAGTTGTACCCGTCAGGCAAATCCGTGATGAAGTCATGACAGAAGGCCGCTTTAGCTGCTGTTTCTATTTCTTCATGAGTGGCATCCAGTTTGCCCAAGCGGATGTTTTCTTCAACGGTCATGTTGAAGAGGAAATTGTCTTGAGAAACAATAGCTATCTGATTACGCAGGGACTCTAAAGTGTAGTCTTGCAAAGGTTTGCCGTCGATGTGAATTGCTCCGGATGTGACATCGAAGAAGCGCGGCACCAAATTTGCCATTGTTGATTTGCCGGAGCCGGATAGACCAACAAGAGCGACCATGCGCCCTGCTGGAATTGACAGATTGATGTCGCGTAGCACCATCTCCGGTACTGTCGGATAGCGGAAATAGACTTGTCTAAATTCTATGTTGTGGGCGCCCGACGGAAGCTCGACCGCGTTTGGCGAGTCGGTCAAGTCTGGTGGATGATCAAGAATATCGAAAATGCGAACTGCAGCAGCCAAAGCTGGTTGAATAATCCCTTGAATGCGTCCAAGGTTCTTAATTGGCGTGTAGAGTAGGAGCATGGCAATCAAGAATGAGGTCAATGAAGCCAGCGTCATAGTGTGATGAATAACCTGATAGCCGGCAACCCACATAACTGTGGCTACACCTACAGCGCCGATTAGACCTAAGATTGGTGATAGCAACGCTTCTGCGCGTACTGCTTTGGTTACGTTGCGAAAGACGTTCTGATTGGTGGAAATAAATCTGGAAGTCTGGAATGTCTCAAGATTGAAAGACTGCACAACCTTTGCGCCTTGAATTGATTCTGAAAGAACAGCAGTCAAATCACCAATTGCCTCTTGTCCGCTCTTAGCTGATTTGCGGATTTTCTTGGATAGGATACTTACTGGGAAAACAATCAAGGAAAGTATGGACAAGGCAATAATGCTCAGTTGCCAGCTCTGCCATAACACAACACAGGTAAGTGAAATGAGAGTGACGATACGCGAGAGCATTGTTTGGAATGTTTGGGCAATAGCATTTTCGACAACTGCTACGTCATTTATCATGCGTCCTATTAGAACGCCTGATGATTGACCCTGAAAATAGAGCAGTGGTTGTTTTTGCAAATGAGTGAACAGCTCATTACGCAAGTCGCGAATGGCTGCAGCGCCGACTGTGCGCACGCAGTAAGCTTCAACAAAGCGTGCTGTGCCTTGCACAACCATAAGTACAAGAACACCAATGGGGGCAAAATAAATGAGCCATTGTTGCCCTTCAATAAAAATACGCTGCAGACCCTGTCCTGCCAGCCAAGCAACAGCACCTTCCAAGCCACCTGCAGGAAGTGCGGCAAGAATACCTATGAGAAATGTCGGCCAATAGGGTTTGATGTACTTGAGGATACGTAAATACAAAGCAGATTGTTCTGACAGTCCCATTGATTGTGACTTCACTGTCGCGTTCCTCCCAGAGCTGCCTTGTCGCCTAACTTGAGTATTGAAAGAATCTGCTTTGTCGCGTTATCGGCGAAGTTGCCGCGCCCAAGCTCCGACCTCAATGACTGAAGCTGTTTCGAGAGATTTTCTCTGAAAGCAGGCACATCCAGCCAATCGAGCGTGTATTTTACAAGCTTTTCCGGGCGGCAATCCAGCATAACTAGTTCAGGAACCAGTCCCGTGCCGGCAAGCAGGTTGGGCCAGCCAATGCGCTTGATCGTCTTGAATGCCAACAGAATAAGGAAAGAGGGCCAGTCACCACGGTAATAGATGAGCATTGGTTTACCAAAGAGAGCTGCTTCCAGGGTGGTTGTCCCTGACTTGGCCCACAGAATATCGGCGTTAGCCATCAAGTCATAGTTTTCACCTGGTTCGGCGAAAAAGAGTCTTTTGCCGACCAACTCTGTGAGGTTGTACTTCTCAATGCGAGTGTTGATGGCTTCTTTAATCAATGGCTTGGCGGCAGCAATGACAAATTGGCAATTTGGACGCTCAGCCAATAGCCATCTTATTGCATCAGCCAAAACAGGCATATGCGCAAAAATTTCCTGTTTGCGGCTGCCCGGAAAAATTCCTATTACCGGATCGTTCTCGTTCAGTCCGTGCTTTTGACAGAATTGGCTGCGAGTGGAAAGGGACTCCGGTTTCGGCAAATCGATGGTCAAAGGATTTCCTACGAACATAGCATCTACGCCACGTCTTTTGTAGAGAGTCTCTTCGAATGGATAAATGACCAGCATTTTTGTAACTGTCTTATCAACTGTTTTGATACGCCAGGGTCTTGAGCCCCAGACTTGCGGCGAGATAAAGTAAATGATTGGCAATTGAGGATAACGATTACGCAATTCTTTGCACAAGCGCAAATTGACCGCGCCGAAATCAGCAAAGAGAATTGCATCAGGCTTACGTTTTTCAATTTCGTCTAAAACGGTCTGGCGAACTTTGGCAATGTACGGCAAATACTTGATAGTGCCGAAAATTCCAATAACAGAAAAGGTCTGGCAATCGAAAAGAGTCTCCATGCCTTGTTCGGCAAGAGAAGGACCGCCGACACCCCAGACATTTATGTCCGGTACTGCTTTCTTCAAGTTGGCAATTACGTGTGCCGTATGTTTGTCGGCAGACAAATCACCAACCATTACAAAGAGCGAGGTCACTTTTCACCTACGTGTAGAGCCACTGTCCCCATGGCTAGTTTGCGCCATTTGATATTTGTGAGTCCTGCTTGCGCAAACATTTTGGCAATTTTGTCGGGAGTGGGATAAGTCTTCAATGACTCGGGCAGATATGTGTATGCCTGACGGTCTGATTGCAAAAGGTCGCCGACGATAGGAACTACAGAACCAAAGTAAAAATTGAAGAGTTGAGCAAACAGTGGTGTATCCGTGTGTCCCAGATCAAGATTTATTACACGACCACCGGGCTTTGTCACGCGGGTCATCTCGTTGATGCCTTTTTGCAAGTCAGTCAAATTGCGTAGACCAAAACTGACAATCACCCCGTCAAACGAGTTGTCGTCAAAAGGCAGAGCCTGAGCATCAGCTTGCTTGAAGCCAATCATGGCAGGAGACTGATCTTTTCTTTGGGCAGAGCTTGCTCTTTGATTTGCGATTTTCAGCATCTCAGGTGAAAAATCAGCGCCTATGACTTTGTCGCCGTTGCGCAGTTTTTTTGCAATGAGCAGAGCTAAATCGCCGGTGCCTGTGCAAACATCAAGAAAACTTCTTGAGTTGCAAGAGGGCGCATGCAATGCGCCCCTACGCTGATCCTGGACCAGTTCTTTAACGGCTACTTCTTTCCAGAATCGGTGCATGCCGAGGCTGATAACGTCATTGGTCAGGTCGTACCGTTTGGCAATTCTGTCGAATTGTTTCAGAACGTAATCGGATTTTTCTTCAGTTGTCGGTAATTGAAATGACATTACGGTTTGATGAATCCAAAACCAAGAACAAGGCAGACCAGGAGGAACGAAAAGGCAATGCCCCAGGTCAGTCTATCCAGACCTGCTTCTGCTCCGCGCTTGCCGGTAAACAATGTTGCTGTGCCGCCAATTCCGCCCATTCCTTCGCCCTTGGGTGAGTGCAAAAGAATGAGAACAACCAGAAGGACTCCCAAAAGACCTTCCAAAACTAAAAGGGCGATATATGCCGGGTTCATCGAAATACTCCTGTGCAAGACCGACCAACATTTTAGCCGACCGAAGCCGGGAATAGCCGCTGTATTAGGCTTTTACTAACTTGTAATTCGGTTTAACTACATGAAAATTCTTTACGCTGGCTGGGTACAAACCTATTACGGCGGGAATAGTGCTAGTGTCCGTGTATAGAGGCTCTTTGCAACCGCTGTGGCGGTGGTTCTAGGGAACTGACGTATGGCAATAATGGAAGAAGTTTTACGGGTTACCGATCGCTTTTACAATGCAAGCGATCCGGACACACTTGATCGCCAGAGTCAGCTCCAGCAGTGCCTTCTGGTTGTTTTGATTGTCCACGTGATGATGATGGTCGCCTTTTGGAAGGGCTACGGCATGGAAAAGGCGCACCCGCGTATCATTCACGACGTAGACGTTGCTTTTGAATTTAGCCCGCCGCCACCAGAGCCGCCACCGATGGCGATTGAGGGTGTTAAGGGTATTGGATTGTCCGCTGGAGACCAACCGAATTCTGGTGGATCATCGGCGCCTAAGCCGCTTGAGACAGACCAGCTGGCAATGCCTTCAGTCAAAGCTCCGACCGAGCAAGTTAAACCTGTGCCGATACCTGCTAAACCAGTACCCTCCAGACAAACCAATATTGCCGCTCCAGTCATGAGAACTACGAGCAATCCCATCAAGATGGCTGTACTACCGACAATTAAAGCAGCAAAGACCCCAACTCCACCTCCTGTTACTACCCCCACCACTTCTACTGCAGCACCTTCCGGACAAGTTGTTCCGGGCGGAGCGAAAGATGGTGAAGCTGGAGGAACTGGAACGGGCGGTACCGGGACGGGAGGAACAGGCGCTGGCACTGGAGCGGGACAAGGAAACGGCGCCGGTACTGGTGGCGGAGGAATTACCACTAATGCGCAGCAACTGCTAGCTTCCAAAGCTATGGGAAATATCGGACCATACCGTAAAGATTTGCTAATGCGTTTAGCGCAAAACTGGAAACCGCAAAATCCTGGACAAAATATTTTTGTGATTATCGTGATTGCTCCTGATGGCACCGTCTTATCTTCAGCAATTGACGAAGAGAAGAGCAATGCAAACAAGAAGGCTTACAAAGAAGCATTGAAAGCAGTTGAGGAAACAAAATTTGCGCCTCTACCCGACTGGTACAGAGGCAAGCAACTAACTTTCAAAATTGAATTAAGCAAGGTGGAGGCCGTAACTCAGTGAGCTATCAGGCGAGTCATATTGGACCCGAGGAAAAAACCTCGATAGTGCAAAAGATATTTGGCGCAATTGGTGATTTTCTCAATTGTTTGGGCGTTCGATTAATCGTCACATTTTTGATCGGCACTATTATTATGGCGACTGCAGCGGACATGATCTATCCGCAAGTTCTCGCTGGCTTTGCTAACGAATTGACCGTAAAACTGGGTGAGCAAGCAGAAAAAGGCGTACCGGGCGGACAGCAAATTCTGCAACTGATGAACAAACACAATCTGGCTTGGTATTACGTAACAGGTTCGGATAATAAAGTAACAGCGGCAACCAAACCATATGCGCCGAATCTAATTAAGTACGAAATTGTTTCGCATCATCTCGAGTGGAACAAGCAAAGATACTACGAGGCAGTTTCCAGTATTTCCAACGGGCAAGTCTTGCACGTCGGCTTTTATTGCGGACCGACTGTTTTGCCCAACTTGAATCAGGGACAATTGCTGTTTAACGTCGGCATCACAACCGGTTATGCAGGCATTCTCGTGCTTGGGCTCTTGCTTTTGACTTTGGTTCTTTTGCAATTGTGGATAAGCAAGCCTCTGGCTCATTTAGGGAGAGCTTGCTATTCGTTGCTACTAGCGCGCGATGCATATTCACATGTAACAGGCGGCGGGTTGGATGTATCAGGAGCAGCTACTGAAGTTAGGAACATCAGCAAGGGTCTGAAAGATATTCGCAGGCAATACGATGAGGCAATTGCTGCCAAAGCAGCGAAGGAACAAGAAATTGTTCGAGAGCGTTCTGCTCATGCCGAAGAAAAGCAGCTCATTTCGCAGCAATATAATGATCAGTTAGCTCAGACTCAGCACAAGCTTTCTGAGTTGAAGACGAAGGAAGCGGAAGAAGAATTCATAAGTTCGCTCGTCAAAGAAATTGGTACTTTGAAGGCAAGTAATCAAGTTTGTCAA
Source organism: Candidatus Obscuribacterales bacterium (assembly GCA_019744775.1). Classification (NCBI taxonomy): domain Bacteria; kingdom Bacillati; phylum Candidatus Melainabacteria; order Candidatus Obscuribacterales; species Candidatus Obscuribacterales bacterium. The sequence continues at coordinate 179,944 of JAIETZ010000005.1, read as the reverse complement.
AGAGTTTTGGAAAAACTCAATGATAAATTCCCGAACAGCATTATTTACGGTGCGGCATTTAGAATAGATCAAAATATGGGATGCACTATGGAAGCATCTCTTGGTTTTGACGATAAGTCGGAACGTGCATTGAAAGCCGTCGACCATACACCAATTGTGCGTCAAACAGTAATGAGCGGGCAGCAATTGATTATTGCTGATCAGGCTATTCGTGAATATGGCTTGAATCTTATTGCTCAAAACAACGCTATCAAAACAATCGTTTATTTCCCAGTGCGTCACCAGGGACGTAATCTAGGCATGTTGTCCTTCTACTTTATGCAGGAAGGACAAACTGTTCTGGAAATTATGCGTGTTCTGAGAAACGTAGCTGAGCACACAGGACGCACCCTCTTCTCTGTTATTCAGTACGAAGAAGAGCAAGAATCGGCGCGTACGGATCCTCTGACTGGTCTGCGCAACAAAAAATTCTTCTACGAAATTATTCCGCAGGTGTTTCAACAGGCTTCTGCTAAGCCCGAAGAAAATCCTGTATCCATAATAATGATCGACGGCGACCACTTTAAGTCCATTAATGATACGTATGGACACCAGGTGGGCGACCAGATGCTGCAAGAGTTGGCTAAAACAATTAAACTCTGTGTTCGTACACAGGATTCAATACGCTCTGCCACACCTGGTGATTTCCTTATGCGCTTCGGCGGAGAGGAATTCGTTGTTGTCATGGAAAAAACGGAAGCTCAGCGAGCTCTTAGTGTGGCTGAACGTATTCGCCAGGCAGTGGAATCTAAAAATGATTGGCCAGGTGGTGTTATACGTTGGACAATCTCGCTTGGTGTTGCGACGTATCCGTATGACGGCAAGAACGCAGAGGACGTAATTTCCAAAGCCGACGTTGCTTTGTATTACGTCAAGGAAGAGCTTGGACGCAACAAGGTATGCCATGTGCAGCAAGTACCGAAGACTTACAAGGCTAAGAAGAAGGCTGCGGCTATTGAAGGTGAATTGGGCGTATTCGACGCGGCTGGTCTTTTGCAGTCGATTGCACAGAGTCAAAAAACAGGCGTCTTAACTGTGCAGGCAAAAGATGGTCAACAGTTTTGGATGCTCTTTGAAGTGGGCAAACCTGTGCAGGCTCGCATGGGCAAGCTCGCCGGTAATAATTCGGTTACGGAATTTCTAGTTACCTTTGAAGTCGAAGAAGGTAAATTCAATTTCCGTGAAGTTGTGCAGAGCGAATCGAATATGCGTTTAGCGCGACTTGATGATTCGTACAATGTCACGCGTGGTTTAGACCGCTGCTTGATGGATGGCGCGTTGGCTACGGACAATTACAATGCTTCTTTGGCAATTGTTCCGACAACGGATGTTATCGTTACGCCGATTGGACGCGATGAATTTGTAAATAAATGGAATGGCTTAGCAGGATTGGAAGATCCACCAAGTCCGGAAGAATTTGAAATGATGGGTGAGATAGTCAAACGCGCCGATGGTAATCATTCGTTGACGCAGATATTTAAAGACCTGCCACCCAAGCCATCGCACTTGCTTTTCCGCTCAGCGGCATTGCTTGTGCAGCATGGACTTCTGCAAACGCGTCCGTTAGCTGCGAAAGTTTAGAACTACGCTGACGGAGCTGGTCCGCGGCGGTCTAGATGTTTTTGCAAGATGATGGCAGCTGCTTGGCGGTCGATCATGTCTTTGTTGTGACCGGTTTTCACGCCTTGCAGTGTCAATGTGCGGATTGCAGACACTGTTGTAAGACGCTCATCTTCGTAGATAATTGGCAGACCTGTAGCACGGGCCAATTTGCGCGCGAATGCTTGAACTTTCTGGGCTTGCTCGCCAATAGAGCCGTCCATATTTTTTGGCAGACCAACAACAATTTCTACGGCACAATGGCGCTTGGCAATTTCCGATATCGCAAAGATATCTGTGCGCATATTCTTGCGCTCCAATGTTTGAATGCCGGCGGCGGTTATGCCAAGTGGATCGGAAATGGCGATACCAATGCGGCTGTCGCCAACGTCAAGACCCATAATGCGAGGAACGTTGCTCATAAGATGATGATACTACAAGTGCATCTTGGTCTTATTGTCAACATGCAATAGCGAGAACGAAGCATTGCGACAGAGCAATGCGAAGTGGAGCGTGGCTAGCCGCATGGCAAGCGAAGGCGAAATGAAATGAAGCCGGAGCCTAAATAAGCTAAAATATCCGCCTATGAAAATTTATTTGATTCGACATGGCATTGCCGGAAACCGCATCGGTGGAGAAATTACTGACGATAGTCAGCGTCCGTTGACGGATGAAGGGCGAACAGAAACCAAAATTGTTGGTTTGGGATTGCGGCGTCTTGGTGTGAAACCGGATTTGATTGTAAGCAGCACTTTAGTAAGAGCGCGCCAAACAGCTGAAATTCTTGCTGAAGTTTTTGGTGTCACGCGTGATGTGAAAGTTTGCGAAGCGTTGTGTCCTGGTGGCACGGCAAGTGATCTGTATAAGTTCCTTCGCGAACACAAAAGTGTCCAGCAAGTATTTTTAGTCGGTCACGAACCGGATATGGGACGATTGGCCGGCACCATGCTTTGGGCTGGTCCGGAATTGGATGTTCCATTTAAAAAAGCCGGTGTTTGCAGAATTGATGTGACAAGTATTCCGCCGACAGCGCCGGGCACACTTAAGTGGTTTATCACGCCGAAAATTGCTGGGGCAATTGCGGGTAAATAAAAAAGGGCGCATGCAATGCGCCCCTACGAGCGACAAAGGATCACGAGTTAACATGAGAGACCTCAGGGTGACGATTTTTACTCGTATCTCTGACCGTTTAGCTCTATAAAGCCGCCGGGATGGATATTGCCTATCGAATGATGCGTCCAGTGAATGACGCCGCCTTTTTCGTTCCATATGTATTCACCGCAAATTTTTAGCTTGTCGCCCACTTGTATGGGAACTCGGGGAGCCAGACGCGTATCATGGGCTATTAATATTGACGTGCCGTTTTTTAGGGCAATCAAGAAGCGCTCGTGTGGTATGCCCTGGGTGTCATCGGGGAGGATTTTAAGGACTGGAGCACTGATAGTGACCTGCACATGCCTTAAATGTTGACTTTGAGCCTCTAAAACCTGACCCTGGTCTAAGTCCCTAGCTTCCAGGGTTTCAGCCCCTCTAAGGGAACATGAAGCCGCCGAAATGGTCAGAAAGATCGATAATAGGAAGGCTACCAGTTGCATGACTATCAATTTTATAACATCATAGATAAACCATGATCTCATCAATTTACTTAAGTGGAAGCACAATAGACCCGGAGCAATTCTTGGTAGATCCGGCACTTTTGCCCGATTGGCGCTCGAAGGCAACCACACGCTTGCAACAGAGTGGTTTTAGAGTTTTAAATCCGTTGGAATTTGCCTTCTTTGCCGATGAGAAAAACCTGGCAATTGAAAGACGGGTGCGCCAGTCGCTTAACCTTATTGATCAATGTGATGCGCTCCTGGCTAATCTGAACAAGCCAAGTTATGGAACTGCTATGGAGATGTTTTACGCCTATCGCCGTGGCAAGATGGTGACAGTTGTCGGGCAATCTCCATTTTCTCCTTGGGTTCTTTCTCATTCGAAAGCTCGGTTTGACGATGTAGACCGTGCTTTGGAATTTTTGATTGGCGAAGCTCCGCAGCAAGATCCTTTAAATTGGGCTTTGCAATACGAGAGACTACTATCTGAGCACTATGAACAATTGCCTCCTGACGGCGAAGCGGACTATGAATTTTTCGGAGGAGAGCTGCCACTCTTGGTGGTGGCGCCACACGCAACGGCATTTTTCCACGAGGGGCAATTCCAAGAGCAAGAAGCTTATACAGGTTCTTTGGCTGCGCTCTTAAGTAAACTCAGTCGCTGCCACTCGCTAATTAGCTCCTACTGTTGTGTGGCAGACCCTATGCATTATTGGGAAACACCTTTGGGACGGGCATTTACGGATATCGCCAAAGTCGGTGAAATCGGCATGGTAGTCATCCTTTCTGGTGCATCCTGGCATGACACACCTGGTTTGCAACTAACAGTCCAAGGACCTGAAGGCTCGAATTATGATGACTTTGCCGGCAGAGCAAGACTGCACATGTCAGCTTTAGAACCTGTATTACCGGAAGAGCCGGAGACTTTTATGACGCCTTTTGTGCAATATTGTCTGGGTGAGCTGAAGGTTCCAACAATGGTATTACGCGTGCATAGAAGATATCGTATGCCACGATTGCAACCCGAACCGTTTCTAAAACTGGTAAATTTACTGACGGAACTTGTTAGTGAAACCGGGCTCGAATTACTTAGAGGCAGACTGTAAAAATGTCCAACGGCGAGATTATCGTGCTGGTTACGTCTCCAAAGGACATAGCTGAAAGCCTGGCCACGACTGTGGTTGCTGAGCATCTGGCTGCTTGCGTTAATATCGTCCCTGGTGTCACTTCAATATTCTTTTGGGAAGGCAAGGTTTGTCAGGAAGCTGAGGTCCTGCTGCTTATCAAGACCACAAAATCTTCTTGGAATCAATTGATGGCAAGGGTAAAGGAACTACATACTTACGATATTCCAGAAATAGTTAGCCTGCCGATAACAGATGGCTTCCAGCCATATCTTGATTGGATTAATCAATCTTGTTTGACGAAGAAAAGTACTTAAACTATTAATAAAATCGCGATAAGATCATAGAAGTACGGCAGCTTTAGCTAGGAGTTTTGCAAAGTTGAAACACGAAACAATAGTGCATGTATTCTGGGAACGCGTCAAAACCATGGCCGAGCGCCCGGCAATTCTCCACAAGGTGGCAGGAAGCTATCGCCCCGTCATCTGGCGAGAGCACGGACGAGTGGTTGAGCTCGTTGCCGGAGCCCTGCTAAAACTGGGCGTCAATCGCGGTGACAAGGTGTCTATCTTGTCGAGCAATCGCCCGCAATGGACATGGGCGGACATGGCTATTTTGACAGTCGGTGGCGTGACTATCCCAATCTATCCGACTTTGCAATCGCCTGAAGTTGAATATTTGGTCCGTCATAGCGACTCGGTCGGCATTTTCGTTGAAAACCAAAATCAATTGAACAAGCTTCTTTCGCTTGATACTTTGCCACCACAATTGCGTTTTATAGTCTTGATGGATGGTCATATCAAAACCAATGACCCACGCGTCAAACTAATGACGTTTGATGATTTGGTCAAAGACGGTGAGGTTTATTTACCGAACAATCCCAAGGCTCTTAAAGAGCGTATCGACCTCATCGCTCCTGATGACATGGCAACCATTGTCTACACATCCGGCACCACTGGTGTTCCAAAGGGTGTGATGCTCTTGCATCGCAATATCTACTCAGTCTGTCAGGCTGCCAGCGTATTTGTTGGATTCCACGCAGACGATGTTGGATTGTCTTTCTTACCGTTGGCTCACGTATACGAGCGTATGTGCGGACAGTTTGTCTGCATTTACGAGGGATTCGTCATGGCGTATGCCGAGTCGATGGAGACAGTAGCGCAGAATATGATGGAAGTACGCCCAACTGTAATGAATGGCGTGCCGCGCTTCTTTGAAAAAATCTACAATCGCATTCAAACTGAAGTGCGCAACATGCCTCAAGCTCAGCAGTATCTCATTCGCTGGGCATTGGCACTAGGCAAACGCGCTGATCGTTATGCGCAAAAGTCACACTTGATGCAAGCCGTTGATGCCAATGAAGGTGCACAGGAAATTATCCGCAAAATCTATCGCGGTGAATTACGTGTAGCAGACAGACTTGTCTTCTCTCGTATACGCCGCCGCTTTGGAGGAAGATTGCGCTTCTTCTGTTCGGGAGCCGCACCACTTTCTCCGGAAGTACATCTTTTCTTTGACACGGTTGGTCTGCCAATTGTCGAAGGATGGGGATTGACTGAAACTGCTGCGCCAATTTGCGGTAACCGTCCGCAAGATAACGAACGCGGCACAGTCGGACGTCCTCTGCCAGGTGCTGAAATAAAAATTGCCGAAGACGGCGAAATTCTTGTAAAAGGACCCTCAGTATTTGCTGGTTACTACAAAGACGAAGAAGCAACCAAAAAAGCAGTTGTTGATGGTTGGTTTATGACCGGCGACATCGGTGAATTTGATTCAGATGGACGCTTGAAGATAACTGATCGCAAGAAGGACATTATCATCACTGCCGGTGGCAAGCACGTCGCTCCGCAAGCTCTGGAAAATCTCTTTGTTGGTGAGCCGTTAATTAGTCATGTCTTGGCTTATGGCGATCGTCGAAAATATATTACGGCGCTTATCACGCTAAGTACTGACGGACTGGCTGCATTTGCCAAACACAACCAGATTACTTATTCCAGTCCTGAAGAGCTTATCAATCATCCTCTAGTTCAAAGAGAAGTAGAGGCAGTTGTCGCCCGCAAGAATCAGACTTTGGCGAGTTTCTCCCAAGTGAAGAAGTTCCTTATTCTCGATAAGGATTTCTCAATTGAAGGCAACGAATTGACACCAACACTCAAGGTAAAACGCAAAGTCGTAACTGAAAAGTACAAAGACATGCTGGACAGCCTTTATGAAACCGAAGATCTGCAGATAGAGCAGGGTACTAGATAGGGCATTTAAGACAAGGGCGCATACAATGCGCCCCTACACAGAACCGTACGGCAAATATGTTCGTCAGCGCAACTTCGCGGTCAGGTTCGCGTTTTCGTAGGGACGCATTGCAGTTGCCTGCTTTCATTTCTCCGGGCAATGCCCTCGTAGGGGCGCATTGCATGCGCCCGTTATCCTTATAAAGATAAATTCTGCTGGACAAAACCTTGGCAACTGCTAAAATAGCGCCAGGCAGGCAGATAGCGCCCTTTTAATACTCTTACTAGCGCTTCCGAGCCTGTCCTATCAGGAGCTAAGCTTTTAGTATGTTCGAATCGTTTGGGCGTGGATACAGAATGGTAATGGCCAGCATTAAGATGGGCTGGCAGGATAAGCGTTTGCTTTTGCCGTCTATTCTGACCGTTTTAACCAACATCTTTTTTGGCGTCGTAATGGGCTATTTCGCTGTCGGCGAATTTAAGCAAGGGCAGCACCTGATACCGGAAAAAGCCGGCGAGGCAGCCAATTTGCTGGAAGGAGCCAAACATCAGGGTGCTTCGGGGCTTGCCGGGCTGACCGGATTAAATGGACCGCTTGATCCAAGCGGCTTTGGCAGTGATTTTGGCCAATTAGCGCACTATGTAGATACCCAAGCAGTATTGATGTTTTTCGGCATTTCGGCTGTCTGGTGGCTGACCAACCGCTTTCTGGAAGGGGTTACAACTGGTCTTGTCTATACGCACCTAACCGAAGGTCCTGGCTCAGGCAAATTCTCTGATGCTACTAAGGCAGTCTTTTTAAGCCTGCCGGCAATTATTGTTTTGGGGCTTGTAACTTTTGTAGCCAGACGCCTGACAGGCTGGATGCGCAACAGACGTTCTGTCGGCATATTCGGTTTTGGCTTCAATTTCCTCGCAGGTGTTATCGAAATATTCTGGACGCTAGCCGGGCATTTAATTTTGCCGGCAATTGTTATTGAAGGTACGTCTTTCTGGGGTGCTTTGAAGCGTGCCGACAAAATTGCTCAAGGCAATTTGCTTACGATAGGCTTGGGTGAAGTTGGTGTTGATTTGATATGCCGCGTCACTTCTTACATTGTCTATCTCGGTGGTTTAGCTGGATTTGGTTATGCCTGGTATCAGCACGTCAATTTCCTTTCGCCGATGTTTGTGCTTGGCGCATTGACCTGGGCTGTTGCCGTTGTCTTCGTGACAGCACTTTCAATTTACATTCGCGCAGCTTTCTATACTTGCTTATATGTGTGGGCCCTTGATGCTGAAACAGTGGCAGAAGCCGAACGCATTCGTGTTCGTCCGCCAGGTCCTTTAGCTCAAGCTTTAGCCTAACGTTACGTCTAAGTTTTTGACCGTGCGTGTATACACATCCATAAAGTAGTGGATGTGGAGGTACGGTTATGTCGAATTCAATAGAAGCAGGTTGGGGTCGAACCAACCAGGCTGAGTCTGTGGTGGCGCAATCAGCAAGAGAGAAGCTGCTTGAGCAAACTCAGGCTAACGATAATGTTGGGGATGCTCAAAGCAGAAAAGATGCTGAGGCAATTGCCAAATCAAATCCGCCGGATAGAGAAGCTGTAAGCACTCTAGCTGAGCATTTGTTTGAGGCTTATCAACTACGAGGAGATAATTGGTCAGGACAGGTTGGCTATGCCAAAAAGGTCAATGACGAATTAGAGAAACGAGGCAGCAAAATGCGCATTGTAATCAATACAGCATCTCGTGGATTCAAGGATGAAATGGGTCCTGGAGAGGTTGGACTGTTCTCCATCGTTGACATTGATGGCAGTGTGATTCTGTCGAGGTTGCGGTATTGAATGCTACCTGAGTTGTTTGAACGGACCATCGCCTGCTGTGATTTGTCCAAGAATCGCGACATTCTTGAGAATGCCTTCAGCCATTTTCCGCTCAGCTGCAGTTTTTGATGAAAGCATATTCTTAAAATGTGGAAGTTGCATGCATGCAGCCATTATGGAGAAGTCACCAGTGAATGCTTTAAATTCCTTGCTTAGCTTAATTTCCTCGATGCCACGTAAACCAATGATAGAAACAGGATTTACATCTTCAGCCGTGACGTTATGCCCGGTACTGATGAAAAGGAATCTACCTGGTTGCAATTTTGTATAGTGACCATCTCGTCCTTTGAATACAACATCGCCATTTGAACTTTTCTCGAATACGTAAATTCCGACATCACGTCCTCTGTCACGAATGAATACACAAGAGCCCTTTGGACATTTCACATTTCCACTTGTCACTGTTACGGAATACTCGGTATTGGAGGCTGCTATCAATCCAGCTACTGCGTTTTCAGATATGGTGTCTTCACTACTAATGTTGGGGGCCGGTAGATCTGCAGTTGCAATATAAATTGGTTCAAAGTCATTCATAAGTGCAGATTGACCATCGGAAGCGTTCCAGGTTAGAGCAACTCTTTGATGGAGTTTGTCGGCATGTTGAGAATTGGGATTTGCTCTGAAATCTACAGCTATCGGACCAGTGCTTGGTTTTTCCCAAGCCATCAATTCGGGATTGTAAACCGCACCTTTTGGAATTTGATAAACCGCGTTGGGATCTGTAACTACAATTTTTCCGGCAGAAGGTCCAGATTGAACTCGTCCGATATTTTGGGGTATGGCTTCACGAGGCTTAAATGACAATCCCTTCTCGGCTAATGCATTTGCCATGGTTTTGACGTCAAAAGTTGATAAACCTTGACTTGGAGCAAAAGGAAGCTGCTCCAATGTGTAGTTGCCCACGTTTGCCGTCCTGTTCGGTTGCAACACAAGATCTGATTGCGGACGATTTATAGTCTCCCGTGGACCGACTCTAATAATGTCGTTGGTTTCATTCTTGAATACAATACCCTCAGTGCCGGAAGCGTAGTAGGTATAGTTTCCTGGAGCCTGTTCTATCAAATTGAGTACCGCTTTTTCTTGACCGCTTGCAACAAGTTCGCTAATAGGTTTTGAAATTACAGCTGGTCCGGAGCCAAATTGCTCAACACTATTTTTGAGGGGCGCCCAATATTTGGAGGTCTCGGGGTTTGTCAGAAAATCCGGCATTGCTGCTTGATTAATTCCCTGCATTGGAATTGAATTACTGTTTGCCGATTGAGTCGATGGCTGGACAGTTTGACCTTGGCGATTTCCAACAAATTTAGATGCTTGTCCGTCTGTACTTGCTTGCTGACCTCTTCCAACGAATCTATTTTGATTGATGGGTGTTCGTCGATCGTTGGAACTATTCCCAAGACTGAGACCACTGTTTTGACTCGACGGATTTGCTGATAGTGTTGGATATTGTGCAGATGAAAATGCTTCAGGACGTGTTGCAATTGCTTTCTGAGCATCTGAAGACGCAATTTCTGTAAAAGAACCATACGGTACCTGAGCTGCACCTTCAATTGAAGCATTGCCAGAGAGTGTAATTGCTTTTGTAGCTTCCGATGTTTGTCCAACTGGTATTGGACTTCCGGGCACAGTCATAGTTTGTGAGCCGAATGTGTGAGTATATCCTGTTGGCACGTCCACAATGAATTGAGAATTGGATGGTGGCAATCCCATCGATTCCCGTACTTGGTTTGTGGTTGCTTGCGCATCCCAATCTAATGATGACGGAGCAAAACCGTCATTGGTATGTGTGTGACCGTCGAGTTTTAGTGGTTGTTCGCTGCCGAAATTAATTCGATCTGGTCCACCAGACACAACGAGTTTAGTGCCTTCAGGAGCAGAAGCCATTAGGCTCGTGCCTTGTCCCTTCAGTTGTGCAGCACTTGGAGTGATGTATCCCATCTCGACGCCTGTGGCAGTATATGGATTACCAAAAGCGTCATATCTTAATACTCCATTTTGAGAGGCGTCTTTCATTGCTCCTTGTACGAATGCCATATCGTGTTCATTTCCTGGCAGAACTGACAAAAATGGTTGTGCGTCTGAATCAGCAATTCTTCCAGCATTTGCTATATCTTGAGTCGATACTCCTCCTTGCTCGAGCGCTTTCTTAATATCGGACATGCTCGCTTGAACTGCGCCTGTATTTCCGTGGCTGATTTGATTTCCTGCAGCTTCGCCGATAAGCCCAGTTGTTTCACCTGCGGCTTGAATCTCACCTGCTAGTTTGGTTGCGCCGCCAACTTCTTCGGCAATTTTTCCGGATGCAGCAAGTTTGCCTCCTGGAATTGGCAGCAGTAAGTTGAGTCCCTTTCCTGCAGCTTCGGTAAGCGTGTATGCAGGATTTTCAGCGACTGCGTCAACGCCTTTGTGTGCGGCGTTTGTCATAGCATCTACTTTGGTATCTAAGTATGGACCAATGCCACCGGCTTTGTTTATTTCAGACAGTGTGTTGCCTGTTGCTTTTATAGTGTTTTCAATGCTGTGACCAATAGCAGCGCCTGGATCTGTATGCATCTCTATAATCGGTTGAGCGAATTTATACTCGGACATTGCTACGCCAGCAATAGTACCGAATTGTTTGGCGGCTGCCATAACATCAGGATCACTTGTATTTGCAAATGCTTGGGTGCCAAGTTTTGTCAGATCACTAATTGGATCAGTGACCATGCTCTTAATTAGTCCATCCATTGCATCCGGCTTAGCGTTAGGATCAGGGGCCGATTTTGGTTGCATCATTGCTTGAGCTTGACCGTCAGTTTTATCGCTGGCAACAAGATGTCCGACTAAGGGTTCCATTTGCTTTTGAATTTGCTGAACGGACTGATTACCGGCTTGGGCTAGATTTTGAGCATTCTGTTGGGCTCCTTGGACGAGCTTAGAGAATTCGTTTTGGATTGTATTTAGCCCTTCTTTGCTGTTGCTAATGAACGTATTCGGATCGATGAAGCTCTTCACCAGATTGTCTTGGGCAATACCGCCTTGTCCAACATCTGTCATACGCGCATGGTCCATAATGGCTTGCTGCTGGCTAGCGCGAGCGTCCGGATCTTGAATTTGAGATGTCTTTGTATCTGGAACATACACTTTCATCATGCCGCTTGCGAGTGCATCTTGTGGAGAGACAGGATTGTTATTTGAATCGACAAGGTGAACATTGGCAAAGTCCGTCTTGTTAATTAACGTCGGCGAGTAACCCGCACCGGATCGTTCGAGCATTCCGGTGTTCTGTCCTTCTTTGATAATTGTCGCGCTATGAGATGTTTGAACATCGTTCTTATACTGATAAGTTAGCGAGCCAATATGATCGATTTGCGACATGTTGTCCCAATTGACTGGTGTTTGCACCCAGCCATGTTGAGCCATATCTGTAGCGGAAGCCATATTGCCTTTCCCAAATCCGCCATTGGCATTTATAGCTGCTTCTTTGCTGTCTGCATGCAAATCTTGTCCTGTGACGACTGATTGGGCAGTTAGGTGACAATTGCTGCATTGTTGTCCCCAGCTTTGAGCACTAGACCAGCCAATTGAGTCTTGTGTCCCTTGCATCTGACCCATTACCCCGAGAGCTTGTTTGACGGAATTGCTTCCAGCTTTGTTGTCTAATTGATATTCGCCACCGTCGGTTTTGTTATAGATGTTCGATAATTTCCCTGGAAGAATGCTACCTACGTTGCCAGTCGTTGGTGGATTGTATCCGGCATAACCAGGTCCGTAGTTGTTAATGTTTGCATTGCCTGTAACTGCTGGATTATAAGTGCTTCCAAACTTGTTGATGCCTGAGCCGTCCGCATTTGGATTTCCGACAAACGCAGAAGTCGGTCCCTGCGCACGGAAGTCATTGCCTATGCCTTTCATCTCATTAATGTCTGCTCTGGCAAAGTCTTGATGACTGACACTAAGATCGAACCGTTGGGCGTGTTCTTGGAATTTGCCTGCATTCGGATCATCCGCACGCACAGTGCCGGCAGTATCAATACCATAAATAATTCCATCTTGACCAAAGGAAAAGGCTGGTGTCATATCACCAGAAAAGAGATCTACTTTAAACTGGGTACCTGAGCTGTCTTTCCATAATTCAAAGGTCGAATGTTGCTCAGGCGAATTGGCTCTCGCTTTTTCGATATCTCTTAGCTGATCGATACTCTTAACACCCTGTTTCTGGAGCATCTCATTTATCTTCTCTGGCGAGTAGCTCTTGGTTGTCGCATTTCTCCAGCTCTGTTGTGTTCTGTCAAACACGGGAGTTTGTGGCTGACTTGCCAGGTATTGCTGAAATCGAGCACCCTGTTCGCCTTGAATTAAGCCATTTCTTTCCTGTGATGACATGCCTGCCCAGGCATCTTTACCGACAGCTGATTTGAGATTGTCGATGATGTTGCCCATGTCATTCCAGGGCATCTTACTTTCGTCTATTCTTTCTTTGCCGTTGCGCAGACTTGTCATCAAGCCTTTCATGTCACCATTGAAATATTGCTGAGCCATGCCTTGTGCACGGTCTTTCCAGGCATCGTAGGTTTCGTCATGTTCACGCGGCACACGATTTTTCCAGTCATCCCACCAATCTTCAGGGAGATTTACGTTGGGCGGCTGACTGTTCAGATTGTTTAGGGCTTGTGCCAGTTGTCTTACGTCTTTTGCCCAGTCGTCATAAGTCTGGTTCGGGTCGCGGGGAATTACGTCTTTGAGCCAGTCTATGAGGTCTTGTGGAATATCGGCGACATCACCAAATGGCGTGAAGTCTAAAGGAGTCTTGCCGTCCGTGCCCGTTCTATCGTTGTTTGTTTGAGAGACCGGTGGTTGAAATGTGGTCTCTATTCGGCGTGGTGTGTTTGGGTCTGGTCTCGACTGAGTAGGTGGCAACGGAGCTGGAGGAGATGGTGGAGGTGGAGGTGGAGGTGGCGGTGTTGGTCCTGATGGATAATTCAAATTTGTGATCGAAATTTGATTTGGTGGAGTGCTTTGTGGATTTGGTTGATATATGCCATTGCTTCTGATGGCTCCGATGTTCGCGGTGGTACCGGAAGCAATTATTCTTGTTGGTATCCCAAATTTTGTAACTAAATTGATGTTGTCTACATTGAAAGTCTTAAATGTCGCAGCAAGAAGTTGTACTGGTCCAAGAATATTTGCAATTACGTTGTTGCCTTTGCTATTTACGATTACGTTTAACCCACCGGAAATGTCGCCTGCCGTAACATCAGCATCCTTAATTAATGGACTAAAAAGTCCTATAGGAGCTGACGGCAAAATGCCTGCCGTTGTTGGAAAGTCCATCGTAATAAGCCTGAACGATGAAGAGTCACTGGTGACAACCGCATCACCAATAGTTATGCCTTGTCCGCCATTTGCCTCAGCAAGGAGTCTTGCGTCATCAACTGTCATAAGCCCTGCTGTAGCCATTGTTATACGGCCCTTTGTGCCATTTGGACCACCGGCTCGTGCACCGAAGAAATCACCAAACCCGTTAGAGGTTATGCTTGATACGTTGCCTAAATTGATATTGCCACCACTAGAGCTCGAATTGCCGGTGATCGTACCTAAAATATCAATCGAAGAACCAGTCAAGCTTGGCATATTTAGTTGCGCGCCTGCGTAGAAATTTAGGCCGAATGCTGAAATTTGGGTGACACTGGCATCAGCATTGATATCGCCACTAGCAAATACGTAAAATGCATCACCGGTATATAGTTGATCACCAAATAATTCGACTGTTCCACCGAGCCCTGTAGTAGTGGCATTCATGAAAAATACGGTATTGCCAGTGAGCGTGCCGCCGATTGGATTTATTACTAAATTACTCGCTCTTTGAGTAAGAACTGCAATCTGGCCAGTTCCAGTTGCAGTTATTGAACTGTCATTAAAGAACTGTCCGGTGACAATTGCTACATTGTCGCCCTGCACGGTAGCAGAATTGGAATTGACGAAAGCATTTTGTGCCGCAATTGTCATCATGCCAGTGGATGTTAATGTACTGGCATCATTGAAAATATTATTTAGTGCATAGAGTGAAATTGTCTGAGCACTGGTTGTACCGCCGCCGGAATGAAAAATGCTGCCCATCGGTGCAGCTAGAGTAAGGTTGCCGCTTATGGACAATCCAGGAAGACTATCAACACTGATATAGGTGTTCAATCCTCCTACAGCTTGAATGAATAGACTAGGCACACTACCGGTAAAGGTTATCAGGTTTTCTGGTCCTAAAAGTGGTCCTGGTCCATTGATGGCAAGGTTTGTGCCCGATGCGGCAGCTCCGCAAGAGGGGCAATTAACTGTGCCGGTGCCGGCGATAATGCAACCGGTACAATTTGGATTGGCTGTGACGGTGCCTGTGACTGTCACTGAATTGGTAGAGAACAATTGAACAATTCCACTGGATGATATGTTACCGCTGACTGTTATTGGTGCGCCCAACAAGGTTGTTGCCGCAAAGATGCCATTATTTGGAAAAACTGCCCCGTTCGAAATAGTGACAAAGTTGCCCGCGCATATTGGACAAAACGAAGATGGTGTTGCTGAGGCAAAGGTAACACTGCCATAGTTGGTACCAAGTCCTGCGCTTACACTGCCAATGCTGCTGGCAGTGCTGAGTGCGCCGGCTACTATGAGGACATTTCCATTGGCAAATCCAGGACCAGATGCGTCTGCTGTAACGGTCAGAGTTGGTGGCAATACAATACTGCCACCTAAACCGCCGCTAGATGCATAGGCAATTATGTTGATATTGCCGCCGTCACCAGAGCCGTTTGCGACAGAGCTTAATGCAATAACAGGATTGCCATTATTCAAGTTGATATTGCCACCTGTTGCAGAAGCACCACCGACTGCATATTGGTTGCCAGTTCTAAAGAAAACAGTGCCGGCAATAATGTTGATTTGTGCTCCCGAGCCAGGGCTTGTCGGCGTGGAAGTAATAGACACGTTAGGTTGGAATGTGTAGATGTCGCCACCAGCTATTAGCAGAATGTTGCCACCTGTGCTTGTTAAATTTGCGCCCAACCCTAAATTACCTGTAGTGGACAATAGTAGTGGACCGCCTGCGCTGTCCACTGGTGTATTGACTAATAAATCCCCGGCTCCGACAAATTCAAATGATGAACATACTAGTTGATTGATAGTTATAGAACTGCTGAGGTTCTCAATAATTACTGCTCCGGAAGTGTTGATCGAAAGATCTGAAGCATCAATAAGAAGGGGCGACGTGATAGTTCCACCTTGTACTTGCTGCTGTCCATTGATATTGCCTGCCCCAACTGCTGTGCTTGTGCCAATGTCAAACAACAAAATATTGTTAGCTGTGAGGACCGGTGATAAAGGACCGCCAATTATTCCGCCTTGTCCTGTTCCTGATGATGACGCTTGCAGGTCCAGTGTGCCATTTGTCGCTGTCAGAGAGCCAACCACGAAGATGCGTCCATTGCCTCCCGCATTTGCTGTTGTGTGGACATAATAGGTCTGTCCTGTACCGCCTGCATAACCACTTGCTAGATTTACCGAACCGGTGGGAGCTAGGTAAACATTTCCACCAGCTGATGCAGAGATATTGATGGGTTGAGCAGTAGGACTCAGCAGCACTAAAGGAGCTGCTGGAGTTCCTACATTGCCGGAGACACTAACTGCCGTGAAATTGGCTGTCGACAGCGTCGAGGTGAGGAATTGGGTTATGTCGCCTGAGCCATTTGCTATGAGCCTAAGGCTATTACTGGCGGACAAAGCAATCGGTGAGCCATTGCCGATTATGATATCGCCGCTATTAACTGTGGCGATGGTGATGTTGGCTACGTTTGTTGCATTGATCGCGGCCAATGTTGCAGAAGGAATATTGGTGTCAGCAACAACAGTGCATCCGGCGCATCCGACAACTGTCGAACCAATATCGCCGCCGACTAGCGCGCAGCCGGCACAAGCCGTCACTGCTCCAGATGTTACTGTACCCTGTGTAAATAATTGAACTAAGCTCTTCGATGGCGTCGTGAGCGCATTGAGCAGAATGTCTCCGGGCTGCAATGCTCCAGCGGAATAGAATCCGGTTTGAACACCACTGAAGCTAATAGTTATATTTGTTGTTGGGCAGCCGGGACAAACAATTTCAGGAGTCGCTGATGCTATCGTTATGTTGCCATTTCCGGCTGTCCCACCAGCCGTGTTAATTGAAGCGGTTGGGAGGCAGAAGGTACAGCCAGGTTGGGAGGTTATTGTTGTTGCTGTGCTTGGTGATCCTGCGATTATTGTGACATTGCCGTTTTGTCCTGGTGTATCGCCTCCCGTCGTAATACTGAAGACGGTATTACCACCAAATCCCGGCAGTGTGATGGTTCCGCCAGACACTCCGTTAGCTAGCGCGACAAAGTTGATGTCTCCACCACTACCTAAAAAATTGGTAGAATCGTGTGAGTCAATTTTCCTTACGCTTGACAGAGAGATGTTCCCGCCGGTGGCTGATGCTCCAGGTGCTATGACAATGTCGTATGTCGGACTTATTGAAAAGTCGGCTCCCGCGATGAAATTCATCGCACCAGCATTTACTGGTGTGCCACTAAAGGTAGTGGGAACTGTGTCGATGCTGATTTCTGATAGTGATTGAATGTCTTGTCCAGCGATTATGGAAAGCATCCCGCCTCTTCTGGAACTTAGATTTGCATCGAGAAAGACATTACCTTTTGCCGCAAGTGTCAAGGGTCCGTTATTGCTGACTTGGAGAGCGGCACCGTTAGCTACAGAAAGATTTCCTCCGGCATAAGCACGGAGTCCACCAGTGATAAATATGAATCTGGAGAATTGGATGTTGGTTGGTTTAAGTGTCGTTTGGGGGGTGATACTGCCGGATGTAATTGCTCCATTGGTTCCGAATACGATTGGATTTGTACTTGGTTGCGCGGTGTATAGATTAATATTTCCCGTGTTGTTGCTGCCAAATGTAAGGGAGTTACCAAATACAATGGCATCAGTTACTGTTGCACCAGTTTGATCGACAATTGGTGCTGCGGTATTGGCGCCTGCAATAACATTTACATCTCCGTTGCCGCTGGAACCGGACACAACAAAAACATTTGGCGCTATTACATGACCACCTCCGCCGCCTGTGCCGGAATATGCAGCTAATGTGATATTGCGTCCAACGCAACCGAAACATGCCGGACCTGGTGAGCAGCCGGAGCAGGAGCTGATTTGCATATTGGGACTGGCGGAAAAGTCGATGTCTCCGCCGGTTAACGATGGCCCGCTTATGGTCACAGGACTGGTCGCTGCGCCACTTGGTGGGCTTCCAGAGATCGCTCCGGTAGAACCAGTGCCGCCAGTTATGTTTGCACCAGCAATGATAGTGACGTCAAAGCCCTGTCCGGTTGTCGCACTGTTGGCTTGAATTCTGTTGACTGTAGTGCCGTTAGGAATATAGATGCTGCCTCCGGACACTATGGAGAGCGCCTCACCGACAAGAATGTTTCCCGTAATTTGAATATCGCCAGTGTTGAAGTAAGTCGGATCACCACTCAAATTCATCTCACCAAGTTTTAGTGTTGGGTTGGCAGTCATCACATGAGCTATTCCGGCTGTGATTCTGGCGACACCACTAATGTCTCTAACATTTACATCAACAGCTCCCTCGCCGGAGTAAATATTCAGTTGCTTGGCGATGTAGTCTCCTCCATAGAGCGAAGTATTTACCTTGGTGGTCATCAAACTATCACGAATGTTTATCGAGCCATTCAAAGCTTGCAGGACTCCATTGACGTTATTGAGTGTCATGTTGGCTGTTTGTGCCGCCTGTACATTGATGTTGCCCAGCATGGCAGCCATAACGCCTGAGTTTTGGATGGCACCATTTAAGGCTGTCATGTTTAGTGCTTGCATGGCCATCATGACTGGTGACGGGCCGGTAGCACCCGGTGGGAGTGAATTAATTATTGAGCCGCCGGCGTAGAGATTTAAGTTGGCGGCACTGCTGATAGTACCGGCGTTGACAATGTTGTTGATGGCGCTCAAATTGAGACTGAGGCTTGTCAGGGCAGGATTTAAGCTTGCCTGCAGAGCCGCCGGCAGAATGGTAGAGATAATGGCGCTTTGATTGTTGGTTATGTTTTGTGCCGCCAAAGTGGCTGCAGTCACCGCGGCATTAGACGTATAGGCGTAATATGCGCCGGAGTTTACTAGGTTGCCGGTGAGGTTGACCATTGAAGCACCGGCAGCGTCATGGAGAGCTGTTACACCAGATGGAATGGTCAAATTGCCCATCATACTTGTAAGGGCAGAATTCATCGAGAAGGTGCCAGACTGGGCTGCCCCCATGGCATTTAACATTAAGGTCTGGGTGCCCGTTTGCATTATCTGCTGTAGAGCTACAAATTGGGCAGGCGTTACCTGGGCTCCGGCCGTAATCGGGACCATAGTGCCGGCCATATCTACATGCACTGCAGCCGCTTGCCCCACGGATTGGACCATAACGCTCGCTTCAGTCGAGGATAGGTCCAAATTAACCGCTGCGGCGGTAGCCGATTGTGCTGCTTGTGCGGCGGCTTCTTGAGCCAAGGCTGGCGGAAGGCAAGTGGTCAATAGTAGAAATGAAGCTGCAACGCCGGCAAATAGCCGCTGTAAACAAAGACGTTTCATATAATTCCCCGATGCAACATGTGAAGACGACAAAAATAAGGCTTAGCCAGCGTTATTCCGCGTTCTTAAAACCACGTACCCTCGCGCCAATATTAACGTACCCTGTCAGAGTAAGTTCATATCAAATTTTTAATTAATTAGGGCAAGCCTATACTACGATTCAGGCAGCAATTTTGCATGTATTGCGTCACCTTTTGAGGTGGCAAGCGATAGTAAACCATGCGGAGTTGTTACTGGTGCCGGATAGATGACGTCCGGTTGCTGGCTTGTTTCTTTTGGCTTGCTTTCTGGTGGTGCTGCTTCCTCTTGCTCCATTATTTGTTTGCGCAGAAATTCGACGGTCGAGTTATAGGCAGGTTTGTTGACGGCTACTCGAATGCCGCTAAATAAACGAAAGTCAAAACCACTTAGTCCTGGTGGATTGCCTGGTGCGCCCCAGTTCCAGACTGGTTCTGCGCGGATGAAGGTTACGATGCCGGGCGTTTTCTTGGACACTGGTCGCGATAATTCAAAGTCGCAGATCATTGATTGGTTATTGATTGGTGGAATAGCAGTTTTATTTCTGAAGTTAGCCACGTAAGTGCTGGTGGCAGTGAAATTCCACATCCCGCGGCGGTAAAGGAAACCCCATGACCAGAATGGATCTATTTCTCTTTTGGCACCCTGAAAATAGTAGTGACTGCGCAATTGCATTAAGCTGCTGCCGAAAAGGACGAAATTTGGTTTGACTATTTGAGTTAAGTTGATGGCAGGCAATAAGTCCGCTTGCTGGAAATGTGGAGCTTGCCATAGTTCACGAGCTTGGAAGTCGAATTGTAAGTTTGTCTTTTTGAAAAGTGGAATATCTTGACGGAAACCTAGTGAGAGTGACTGTGTAACCGGTTTGCTCAACTGCCAGTGATCGGCAAAGACGTCTTTGATGAGGAACCAATTGCAATAGACGGCAGTCTTGCTAAAGACGTTGTAGCCTAAGGATAAGTTAGGCAGAATACGAAAGACATAGTCTTGCCTTGGTTTGTTGCTTGTGAAAAAGACGTTGGTTTCAAGACGTTGACTCGCTTCAGTCACCATGTTGAACCACATGCGACTCGGCAGTCTCTTCAAAATAGCATACTGCAAATCGCGGCTCATCATGGAGCGCTCGCCGGTGAACATCTCTGGGTTGACGTCTGTCGGAAGTACAGTTGGGTTAAAAGGAACGACATCACCAGCAGGCGCTGCTGCAACTAGAACCTTATCAAGATTTTGTTGCGCAATTGAATTTTGCTGATTTGTATTATTTTGTTGGTTGGGCGGCGCTGGCTGGGCAGAGGCGCCAGAGCTAAAACTCAACGAAGCAAGTAGAGTGCTCAAGGCAAGATATTTGAATCTTCGTTGACGGGGGCGGAGCACTTACTGTCATTTTCTAGAAAAATAGCTAGTATGATGCAACTAGTATTTCTATTTGATACCAACCACCGTCGCATTGTATATTTGATGGATCGTTAAGTCAATCTAGTAATCGAAATGTATAACCAAAAGATATCTATGCGCTATATGTCATGCTTGGCATTGATAATTATCGGTATCAGTGTTGGCTGTGTACCTGTATTTGGTGCTGAACGAGTTGGCGCTATTGAGTCGTCAAGCAATAACGAACGCATCGATAAGCTATTCAATGCATCGCTTTCCAAGCTGAAGCAGAACAAACCCGCAGAAGCGCGTGAATTGTTGATGGAAGCAAGTAAGTTGGCACCAGACTCAGCAGGCATTCATTGCAATCTTGGACTTTCTCAAATGCAATTAGCAAATTTAGATGAAGCTATTTCGGAGTTTCAGTTGAGTCTAAAACTTGTACCGACCATGACTGAGGCGATGATTGATTTGGCTGAGTGTTATCGATTGCAAGACAAACTTGATTTGTCTATTGAGTGGTATCAAAAATATTTAGAGCTGCGTCCGAATGATTTGTCCGTCCGGCAGACTTTAGAGACAGTGGTTAAGCAGTCTAAGTTGCCGCAGAGTGATAAATTTGGGTCCAACTATTTGCGGGAAGCAATTGCAGTAGAAAAGAATCGTTGGCCGAGGGACAAGACTACAATCTCCGTCTATTTTGACAGGAATACCAAAGTGCCTGGCTTCCGTGACGAATTCATAGGCGTGTTGCGCGATAGTCTTACTGATTGGAGTCGTGCTCTTGATGGAACGATACAGTTTTCTGAGTCGTTGTTAGAACGTAATGCTGATTTGGTTTGTCGTTGGATTTATCAACCGAAAATTGGACATGATGACTTGCTTTTAAACGAACGGGGCAATGCTTCATTGACGGTGTATCAAGGGCAAATTAATCACGCTACAATTAAACTTTTGACGGCGCCGTCGTTAATTGGCAGCGAAGTAAGCGATGAAGTTATGAGGAAGACATGTTTACATGAAGTCGGGCATGCTCTAGGAATAAATGGACACTCGTCGAACAATGCGGACATAATGTTCTATCTAATAGAATCTCCGACAGTACAAAGTCATCTCACTTCACGTGATAGAGAGACGATTCGCAAGCTGTACGACCTGAATTGACGCTATTTGTGGAACATGCAATATTCATATTTTCCGAGTTTGCATTTCCCGGCAAGAGACCATGCATATCGTATACAGGCTCAGGAGACATGTAACTCGTCTTTTTCGGTTCAGTATTATTGGCAGGTGGTGCTTCTTCCATCTCCAATAATTGCTTGCGCAATTGGTCAACGGTGGCATTGTATGCCGGCTTGTTCATTGCCACGCGAATGCCACTAAAGAGACGAAAATCGAAGCCGCTAAGTCCTGGTGGGTTGCCCGGCGCTCCCCAGTTCCAGACTGGTTCTGCACGAATGAAGCTTACGACACTGGGGACCTTTTTAGATACGGGACGTGATAATTCAAAATCGCAGATCATAGATTGGTTGTTGATAGGGGGAATTGCATTACGGTTGCGGAAGTTAGCAACATAAGTTGCAGTTGCTGTGAAATTCCACATGCCGCGACGGTAGAGAAGTCCACCTGACCAGAAGGGATCTATTTCACGAGTGGCGCCCTGGAAGTAATAGTGGCTTCTTAACTGGAGAAGACTGCTGCCGAAAAGAACAATATTAGGCTTGACTATTTGGGTCAAATTGATTGCCGGCAGTAAATCCGCTTGTTGCAAATGTGGAGCTTGCCATAATTCACGAGCTTGAAAATCAAATTGAAGGTTTGTCTTTCTAAAAATCGGGATGTCCTGACGAAAGCCAAGTGAGAGTGATTGAGTCACTGGCTTGCTGAGTTGCCAATGTGAGGCGAAGACGTCTTTGATCAAAAACCAATTGCAGTAGACTGCAGTCTTGCTGAAAATGTTATATCCAAGAGATACGTTCGGCAAAATACGGAAAACGTAGTCTTGTCTCGGGCGACTGTTGGTGAAGAATACGTTGGTTTCCAAGCGCTGACTGGCTTCGGTAACCATGTTGAACCACATGCGTTCCGGCAGACGTTTCAATATGGCGAATTGCAAATCGCGATTGACCATAGAGCGCTCGGATGAGAATAATTGTGGATTGATGTCCGTTGGAAGAACAGTCGGGTTTACAGGCGCAAAGCGGCCACTATCCAGGCTGGGTTGCGCAATCAGCTGGGCAACGGCTTGGGGTTGCGTAGAACCTTGTCCTGCAGTCTGATTGGTAAATGTCTGTGCCGAAGCAGGCAAAGCTGTTGAAGTAATCAACAAACAGCTAATAAATTTGCCAATATTTACGGGAGACGTAGTAAGGATGCCGTTCACAGTTGAATTTTATAACTTATAGAACGCCCGCGTCTAGCTATCCTTAGCAGTCTGAGTCTATATTTACCGAACTTGTTTGAATGGTCCTTCACCTGCGGTGATTTGACCCAAGATTGCCACGTTTTTCAAGATGCCGCGAGCCATCCTACGTTCGGATGCATCCTTGGACTTGAGCATATTTCTGAAATCGGGCAATTCTGCACAAGCTGCGAATATTGAAAAGTCGCCAGTGTAGGCTTTGTATTCCTTACCTAAAGGAATTTCTTCAATGCCGCGCAGTCCAAAGATCATTACAGGATTCGCATCAGCTGCATCGATATCGTGACCGGAAGTTATGATCAGGAAGCGTCCGGGCTTAAGGGTAGTGAAGTGTCCTTGCTCGCCACGATAGATAACATCTGCTCGTCCGCTACTTTCAAAAACGTAAACACCAACATCTCTACCTCTATCTCGAATGAATACGCAAGCTCCCTTTGGAACGCTCAAGGTGCCATTGGATACGGCAACATTGTATGCGCATTTAGTGCCGGCAACCACTCCGGCTACGGCATTTTCCGATACTGTGTCGGCTGCTGCATGTGGTGCCACCACTGGTGGAGTCGCCGACGCCAGGTAAACGGGCTCGCAATCATTGCTTAAATCAGGGTGCTCATTGACCCAACTTGCTGACGCTTTTTGATTCATTCGGGCAGCTGGAGTCGGTCCGTTATCTGGAACAAAGCTGACATTCTTGACGCCGGGGCTTACCGACAAATCAACCGTCCCCGAAGTTGACGGTAAAGCAAATGAGCCGTAAGGCAGTTGCGTTGGGATATTCACTCCTGAAGCACCGGATTGCGTAATGGCTTGAGTAGAAAGAGAACCTGTTCCAACAGGATGCGTACCACCTGTAACCGACATAGTTTGCGTTCCAAAATTATGTGTGTATCCTGTCGGTACATCCAATACGAAAGACGATGTAATCGGAGGTAGCCCAACAGTAGCTCTGGTTTGATTGATCGTAGCAAGAGCCTGCCAGTCGAATGACGATGGAGCGAACCCATCATGAGTATGAGTATGCCCGCCAATATCCAAGGGGATTTCACTACCAAAAGCAATTCGGTCTTCACCGCCTGACACGATAGAAGTTACGCCATCTGGTGCTTTTGCCGTGAGACTTGTCCCTTGTCCTTTGAGTTGTTCAGCTGTAGGTGTAATCCATCCCATTTCAACACCAGTCGAAGAATAGGGATTGCCGCTACCGTCATATCTGAGTACTTGTCCCTGGGAAGCGTCTTTCATTGCGCCCTGAATGAAGGCGGTGTCGTTTTTACTGCCTGGAAGAACGGATAAAAATGGCTGTGCATCTGATTCTCCAATACGCCCAGCGTTGGCGACATCATTGGTCGAGACTCCTTCTTGTTTGAGCATCTTCATGATGTCAGACATGCTGGCTTGGACTGCGCCATTATTTCCGAGCGTAAGTTCTTTATTGGCTGCACTTGTTGGTGGTTTGAATCCTGGGATTGGTTCAACTGCATTGGCATCTGTTACAACGAGTTTGCCGTCTGCTGTTTTACCAATATTACTTACAATGCCTTCAAACCTGCCTGGTCCATTTTGGAATTGATATCCTTCTTTAGCTAGTTGGTTTGTGACCTGCTGTAAATCGGCCGCTCCTAGACCATCGCTTGGAGCATACGGTAATACTTCCATGGTGTACCCACCAACCTGTTTGGTTTCTGTTGGTTGAAGCACGGAAGGAGTATTTGGACGGTTTACTTTATCGGTGGGGCTAATTCTCAAAATGTCGTTGTTGGCATTCTTTAATACCAGAGCTTCGCCACCGGCATCGAACATCTTAAAGCCGTCAGGAATGTTTGACACGACTTCTTTAAATGATGAGCTCTTTGCCAAATCCATGAGTGGTATCGGCACATTAGGGTTGGATTGTAATTCTTTGAGATTGGTTGCGAATTTTGATGAATCGTCTAGCCCTTCGTTTTTCCAGGCTCCTCCCTCAAGAGATACCTTTTCTCCAGAGCCCAGATCTCGCACCAGATTGCCTGTTGTCCTGTCGTGCAGAACGGAACTGCCATCGGAAAATGTGATTGCATGAGTGTCACCTGGTACTTTGCCTCCGGTTTGCTTCACGACTTGTGGCATATTGTCTGCAAGGGTTGCGGCTCCCTTAATTTCGGTGGCTGCTTTTCCTGCATCGCTGAGTGCGCCTAGTACCTTAGCGCCACCCAAAATCAGCGGATCAGGAAGCAATATGTTGGATGTTTCTCCAATGACGGTACCCAAGGCTCCGCCTGGATCCTTTTGAATAGCACTACCAAGATTGTTAGCCGCATTGCCAATTGAATCCCATCCGGCTTTGGTATTGTCGACAAATTCCATCGGATTAAGTGCATTGCCTAATGTGTTTAGGTCAGTGTTCTGGGAAAGACTGTTGAAACTGTCCTGCAAAGCAGCTCCCAATCCTTTATTGTGAATTTGCTCGCCAAAATCTGCTCCGGCATTACCTGCTTGATTTATTGCACCCAAAAGATTGTCCAATTGCTTAACCATTGGGTTAAAGGCTTCTGCAGTATGTATGCCACCGGAGACTGGTACCGCCAAAGCCGCGCCGCCGAGTTTAGCTGCGTCCATCACAAGTGGATTGTCTGTATCCATGAAGGTATCGGTGATTGCTTGAGTGCCTTGATCAATCTTATTTGTAACCATAGACTTGCTGAGGCTTTGCAATAATGATTCTCCGAAGTTTGGCGATTCACTGCCGACACCGCCGTTACTCATATCGAGTTTTGGCTGCTGCATTCCCTGCGCATCGCTGCCCTCGCTGGCAACTAAGTGTCCAACAAGTGGATTATTTTGCATAATGTTTTGCATGCCCGATTGGAAGTTGTCGAGCAATTGCTGAGCGCCGCTTTGTACGGTTTGCGCACCATTTTGCATGTTCTGAGCGAAAGTATCCAGTCCCAAATCCTTGGCTAGTGATTGAGCACCTTCGGTGATGTTGCTGCCTATTTGATTAGGATCAAAGAAATTCTTAGCTGTGTCTTGAGTGACTTGACCTAATGGTCCTTGTCCAAGATCTTGGACTCTAGCGTTGTCCATTATCGCCTGCTGTTGATTAAGCTGTGCTTGAGGATCTTGAATATTCTGTGTTGCCTGATCAGGCACATAGAACTTGAGGTCGCCATTCTTGATTGCGTCGCTCATGCTGACTTGCTTGCCATTGCTGTCCACTAAGTGAACGTTGGTGAAGTCGGATGTTGATATAAGTTGTGGCGTTTGACCAACACCTGCTCTTTCAATAACGCCTGAATTGTTGCCTTCGACAATTAGTGTGCCTGTGTGGGAAGTCTTAGCATCGCCACCACTTTGATAGACAACTGATGCCAGGTGGTTTACTTGGGATAGAGAGTTGGGGTTGACCGGAGTTTGTACCCAACCGTGCTCTGCGTACCAGGTTGCATTACCCTTATTGCCTTGCTCAATGCCACCTTGGACAATGCCCTGAGCTGCTAATCCTAGCTGCTGCATTGCTCCATTTAAGTCGGTAGCGCTGTTCATGTGCAAGTCTTGTCCGGTAACAACACTCTGACCGGTCAAGTGACAATTGCTAGCCTGGCAACCAACTGGGACGGTGCTGCTCCAACCGGTTGACTGCGCAAGTCCGGGGATGTTTTGCATTGTGCTCAATGCCAGACCCTCAGCATTATGCTGATTGTTTGTAGTCTGGACGAATTGTCCTGCGTATTGACCAGTACCAGGCTGCCAGCTGTTTGGTACACCATTCTCCGGCAAAATTGATTTGTTGATAATACCGGTTGTCGGGGCGTTATAACCAGTTGGACCGTAGTCGTTGATGTTAGTGGTGTTGCCACTTAGAGCCGGAGCATTAGAGAGGTTGAATCCGGAGTTGTTTCCATTAAGGCTGAGTCCGGACTGTTGCGACAATGATCCTAGCGTGCCGCTTTGGATAGGACCATAAGTTCCATAATGCGACGGATCCTGCATTGTTCCAGTGAACTGTCTTTCTGCCTCGGCTGGACTGAAGTTACCGGTATTAGAGTTGTATTTCAGTTGATTTGCGTCTGCTTGTGTTTGAGACGAACCAGTTAGTGAGGTGTCGAACTGGGCTTGTCCTTGCTGATAGCCGCCCTTATCGACAAAAGTCTGAACTCCGCCTTTTTTAACGGAATCCTTTACTGTATTGGACGAATTTTCTCCAAGAATGATGTCTCCTTGATCAAAGACATCTCCGCCAGGTAAGCCACTATCTTTCCATTCACCAGTATTTGCGGACAGTGCATTAGATTTTTGATTGAAGAGTTTATTTGCGTTGGCAACTTCTTGGTCGGTTCCGTAAGTCTTGGTGGTTGCATCTCTCCAAGAAAGCTGATTGCGATCAACAGGTGGTGATGATTGCTGATTGCCGTTGTTCATCATCTGAACAACCTGATCGGCTAGTGCATCTGTGTATCGCTCATATTGCTCCCCAGCAATAAGATTGTTTTTCTCTTGCGATGTCAAACCATTCCATGTGTCCTTGCCGATGGCATTTTTCAAATTGTCGACGATGTTACCCATGTCGTTAAAGGAACCATCAGCTTGATTCAGGCGTTGCTGACCATTGCGCATGCTGGACATGAGACCTTTGAGATCGCCGCTGTAGTATTGCTGCGCATATCCTTGGGCGCGTGTCTTCCAGGCGTCGTAAGATTCTCCATCTCCACGTGGAACACGGTTTTTCCAGTCGTCCCACCAGTCTTCAGGCAAGTCGGCAGTGACCGGCTCGTTAAAGGCATTGACTAAAGTCTGAGCGATGTTTTTAGCGCGAGCTTTCCAATCGTCGTAGGATTCGTTGTCGCCACGTGGGACAAGATCTTTGGCCCAATCCCACCAATCATCAGGTAAATCTGCTTGATCACCAAATGGTGTCAAGTCTTGAGCAGTTCTGCCATCAGTTCCGTCAGCATCAGTATTGCGGGTATTACCCGTTGTATCGGTAGGTGGATTGTTGCTTTTAGTTGGAGTCTGGTCTTGAGTTGCTCCCGGATTAGACGGTGGTGGCGTTGGTCCCGGCGGCGGTGGTGGCGGCGGGGGAGGAGGTGGTGGTGGCGGCGGAGGAGGAGGAGGAGGTGGTGGTGGCGGCGGTGTGCCGTTGTTAAAATTCGTCACCGACACATTGTTTGGCGGACTCTGAGCCTGAGTGTTGTTCATGGTAGCGCCGTCTTTGGTCATTGGTCCGGTGTTGGCCGTGTTGCCGAACATCGTTAGGCGGGTAGTAACACCGCCTACATTTGTTTTTAAATCTATCTTGCTGGAGGCAAAGCTATTAAAAGTGGTTGCGGTAACTGTCTGGGCGCCGACAATATCGCCGTGGTCGATAACGCCATTTGTGTGATCGACTACACCTAAATATGTCCCGATCATGTTTTCAGTCGTGACACTGCCTGCCTTTTGATTGGCAATAAAGGCTGATGCAGAAGCAACGGGTAGTGCCCCTGGCGTGTTATTGAAAGTCATGCTGGCGAAAATATTGTGCGAAAACTGATTATTGTTGATTACACCGCCAGTTGTAATAGCGGGGTTGGTGTTGGATTCAGACAAGACATGGAATCCACCGGAGATAATCGTGCCTGTATTTATCGCTATAGCTATAGAACCATTTACGCCGGCTCCATTTTGTGATGCGCGAGCGGCAAAATAGCTGAAGTCAGCAGTGACAGTATTTAAGTTCTCGAGACCGATATTGCCACCCGTCGTACTTGATTTTCCGGTAATGGTGCTCAAGATTGGCACCACAACTTGAGTAAGATCCGGAACTTGTAATTCAGCACCGGCAAAGAAGCGAATGTTGCCTCCGGAAAGTTGACTGGCTGAGCCCGTTGCCACAATATTGCCTGCGCTAAATATGGTTAAGTCGTTGCCGGCACCTAAAGTCAGATCTGAGACCAACGAGACATGACCGAAGCCGTTCATGATGAACACATCACCGTTAGCACCACTATTTAAGTTGCCGGTGTTGTTGATGATAAGGTTGGGCGCCGCCATTGAAATGACTGCAATAGTTCCACCTGGTCCTGTTGCGGTCACCGTGCCGGAATTTTCAAATCCTTGATTACCAATAAGGAAATGGACGCCAGTTCCTTGTATGTTGGCATTATTAGTTACTGCTTCCAAGCTGCCTATTGTTACAAGACCGGTTCCTTGAATATTGCTGGCATTGGTGAAAATATCGCCGGCAATCATATTTATTACTGGACCAGTTACAGCATTGTTGATTTGCATTGTCCCGTTGGAGACAAGTGTCAGTTCATCTGTAAAGGTTACGCCGCCACCAACGGTTAACGTTGCGGTTGATCCGACAGTTTGTATCCAGAGTTTCTTTGTCGTGCCTCCTGTAAGGTCGACAGTCACGCCACTGCCACCGCCGCCATTAACGGAGATGTTTGAACTGGATACGATCGTTAATGAGGTGCATCCAGGACAGTTAACCGGACCAATGCCGGCGAACGCACAATTGGAGCAACCTCCTATAACATTTCCGCCAATATTAATTGTGTCGGCACTTATGATTTGAACTAGTCCACTACCGAAAACATTGCCACCGATATCCAGTGGTGACAGAGTTATCGCCCCGGCGGTAAATATACCCGTGGTGATATTGGTTTTGGCATCAACAATTTTGACACTATTGGTTGAACACGATGGGCACAAGATCGCAGGTTGAGCAGTAGCAACTGTTATGCTGCCGTAGCCACCGCCTCCGCCGACAGCGGAAATATCACCTAGTTGAACACCGCCGGCTCCAGCAATTAGCACATTGCCGTTGGTTTTTGTAGCGCCTGCACCATTGGCAGTGATAGATACAGTGTTGGGAAGAACTACGGCTCCGCCAAAAGCAAGTATCGTGATATTGCCGGCGTTTCCTGACCCGGTGGCAGAAGAGTCAATTCCTAGCGACGGATTGCCATTATCCAGGTTTACGCTGCCGCCTGAGCCTGATTGTCCGTTGACAATTACTGCTCCATCTTCGTCTGTTGTGAAGTTAGCTCCGGCGATTATTATGATGTCGCCGGAGTCACCTGTGGCTCCATTATTGGTGCTAATGAATACACCTGCGGTTTGCGTAAGAATGCTACCTCCGGAAATAAGCGAGAGCGATCCGCCTGTGGTCAGTATGCTATTGGATAAGCCGATATTACCGGCTGAGCTAAGTGAGAATGGTCTTCCATTAGTGGCAATTAGTGCCGCTAGGTTTATATCTCCATCGGTTGTTAAATTGGTTTCTGAGCCATCTAATTGATTGACTGTGATATTTGTACCACTATTGTTGATATTTACTTTGCCGCTTGTGCTGACGGTTAACTGATCGGCAGTGATATTCATTTGCGTGCCGTTCTCACCACTAATATCAGCGGCTCCGGCAGTTGTACTGTTGCCGATGTCATTCAAAATAATATTTGATGCACTTAAGTAGGCATTTGGACCGATAGCAATAATGCCGCCTAGTCCTGGATTAATAGATGTAGATTGGAAATCAATCGTGCCGCCGGACGCAACAATTGGTCCGGTATAGGCAATTCGGCCGTAGCCATTACCGTTGGGAATGGTATGTACCCAAAATGTCTTGCCACTTCCCGCTGTACCTCCTCCAATAGTTACCATGCCCAAAGGAAGAACGTAGACATCTCCACCACTAGTAGAAGCGCGCATATTGAAATTGTCTCCGGAGCTGTTGCCGATGATGATTGGCTCCGTTAAGGATCCTATATTGCCTGTAGCTGAAGCAAGATTGATGCTGCTTGTGTTGATGGTTGACGTGGAGAATTGTGTTATATTTCCGCTTCCGTTAGCAATTAGGGTGGCGCCATTTGGTGCAAATATATTGAGAGCGGAGCCGGAACCTAGTGTGATGTTGCCGTCTGCAGCGCTAATGATTGTTAGCGTAAAGGCACCGGCGGCATTGATGGCTGCAATTGCCGATGAAGGGATGTTGGTGTTGTTAACCACTGTGCAGCCTGAACAATTCGTGATTATCGAAGCTGGCGATCCACCCACAAGAGCGCATCCTGCACAAGCAGTTACAGGACCACTTGCTACATTTATTGATCCTGTTGAGTATATTTGAACCAAACTATTAGAGCCGGTGGTTATCGGGTTGATTGCAATGTCACCCGCCAGTAAATTACCGGCCGTGAAATATCCAGTGCTTACACCATTAGCGGCAATTGTGTAATAGTTGTTCGTGCAACCAGGACAAATAATTTCCGGAACGGCGGAAGCTACTGTTACGTTACCGTTGCCACCAGTGCCTCCACTTGTCCAAAATGATGGGTAGGTAATGCAGAAGACGCATCCAGGTGAAGATGAGATTGTTGTCGAAGTGCTGTTGGAGCCGGCAATTACAGTGATGTCACCATTAATGCCAGTGCCCGCAGCGCCTGTGGAAATTACCGAAGCTGGTGAACCAAATCCAGGAAGAGAAATTATCCCGCCGGTGGCACCATTGGAATATGCAATCAAAGTAATGTCTCCAGCATTCCCACTGAAGCCGTTGCGATCAGTAAGAAGACTAGTGCCAACTTGAAGTGTAATATTACCGCCGGTTCCCGAACCGCCGGTAATATTGATTGCGTTTGAATTATCCGTAAAGAAATTAGCCCCGGCAATCAGTCTTATATGTCCATTCTGAGAAGCGGGAGCTGAGTTGGGTGTTGTTTCGATGCTAATTTGAGCGGTAGTTTGAATATTGCCGCCTGCGACCACGGTAATTGGAGAAGACTGCGTATCTAGATATCCACCTAAACTGATATTTCCTCCAGCAGCAAGAGCTATTGCCGAAGCACTGAAATTGGAAATGCTGCCTGATGTGGTTATGACTATATTTCCGCCCGTGACTGCCAGTATAGACTCAGGTACGACGGAACCTTGAAAGCGGATGTTTGTAGCGTTATGCGCAGTGGGTGCCATAATCCTGGCATTATTTACTGTGCTTCCATCTGTGTTGAATTGAATCGGAGCTCCTGTTGAACTAACTGGCTGACCGGTCGCAATGAGCACAAAGCCACCACCGCCTGAATTTTGGGTGCTGATTGCGCCCAATAGAACTGCATCGCTAACGCTGGCTCCTGACTGAACAGTAATTGGAGCAGTTGAAGTTGTTCCGGCTATTACAGTTATGTCACCAGCTGTTGTACTGCCATTTGAACGTAGCCATCCAGGTACTATGACGTGTCCGCCACCCCCACCAGTGCCTTCATAAGCGGCCAAGGTTATGTTGCCGCCCGGACCAAATGAAGCGCCCTGGGTATTAATTTCAAGACCTGGAGCCGCAGAAAAATCGATGTCGCCGCCACTGGCTGATGCACCGTCAATAGTGACTATGCTTGTCGCACCTCCTGATGGCGGAGTGCCGGAAAGTGTTGAGCTGGGACCGTTGCCGCTTGTGATATTAGCTCCGGCAATAATATTGATATCGAAGCCGGAATTCGTGGTTTGCGCAGCTATCTTCGTTACAACTGATCCATTTGGGATATATATGTCACCACCGGCAATGATTGCCAACTTCTCGCCAACTGTGATGTTGCCTGTAATTTGGATATCGCCGGAGTTGAAGAATGTTGGATCACCTGAGAGGTTCATTGAACCAAGAGCGAGATTTTCACTAACGGTATTAACATGAGCTTCGCCGGCGGTAATATTTACCAACCCGCTTATATTGTTTGCGTATATATTGGCTATGCCATTGCCGGAAAACACATTTAGTTGTTTCGCAATGAAATCACCACCAGTCAACTCACTGTTCACCTTGGCTGATGACAAGCTGTCGCGGATGTTAATCGCACCGTTCATTGCCTGCATAACGCCGTTTACGTTGTTCAAAGCAAGATTGGCAGTTTGAGCTGTTTGAACATTGATATTGCCAAGATTAGCTGCCATAACTCCGGCATTCTGAATTGAGCCGGATAGCGCAGTTAGCGACAAAGACTGCATTGCCTGCATAACTGGATTCATTCCAGTAACGCCTGCAGGTAGGGCATTCACAATTGAGCCACCTGCGTAGAGATTTAAGTTGGCAGAGCTGGTTATTGTGCCTGCGTTTACGATATTGTTTATTGCGGTCAGATTGAGCGTAAGACTTGTCAGTGCTGGATTGAGACTAGCCTGTAAGGCAGCCGGTAGCAGCGTCGACAAGACAGCATTCTGGTTATTGGTGATGTTTTGGGCTGCGTAGGTTGCAGCTGTTACTGCCGGGTTGGATGTAAAAGCATATAGATTGCCGGAATTGACCAAATTGCCTACCAGGCTAAGACCGCCTGATTGAGCTACGTTTTGCAAAACAGTAACACCTTGCGGAATTGTCAGGCTGCTAATTACCTGGCTCATTCTGGCGCCCAGCATCATGGTGCCTGATTCGGCGGCGCCCATGGCGTTGAGCATGAGGGTCTGGTTGCCTGTCCGCATGACTTGTTGAATAGCTACCATTTGAGCCGGGGTTACCTGGCTACCAGGGGCGATTGCTGTCATTGCACCGCCCATATTGATGTTTACAGGAGTTGAGGCGCAAGCTGGCGCAGTAACGGTTGCCGCCGTTGAGCCCAAGTCCAAATTGACGTTAGTCTGGCCGCCCCAGCCACCGCCGCCGTGGCAATGGTGTTGAGTTTCTGCTGGTGCTGCCGCAGAAGCGTCTTGTGCCCGTGCTATGGGCACGTAACTAGTAAACGCAAATAGAATGAGCGATAAGGACGCAAAAAAGCGCTGACGAAGCATCGAAATCTCCCCTGGAGGCTAAAAGGTCAAGTTCGCCAGCCAAACCGAAACCTACAGCTAAAGCCGCACATCCACTACAACCTTCTTATACCCATTAACTTTATAAGATATTCGCGATGATAATCATTAAAAATGTTGTCTGGTTAGTATTTTCGGCAATTAAGTCAGTTTGTAACCAGCTTGCTAACGACTATGCAAATTGCTTACAAAGCGAGTCCAGGTCTAGCGTCTATAATATTGAGCCATGAGTACCAATGAGGCGGCACAAAATTCTTTTGGGAACTTCCTTCGGGAGTTGAGGCTATCCAGAGGATTCTCGAATATCAACGAGTATTTGCGCAGATACCCTCTGGCGATGAGCAATGTCCACTACAGGCATTTAGAAAGCGGAAATCGCAAGATAAGCATTGATTCGGCTAAGGAACTTTGCGAAGCGCTTCAAGCTGATGCCAGAGCGTTTTACTGCAATTTACTCAGGGACTACCTTCCAGAAGAGTTCATGGACTTTTTCGTGACGCTTTCTAGTCTTGAGAGTCCTCATACCGATAAGGAAAGAAAGTTACTAAAACAACAATATCAAGCCGCTGTGATGCGGTCTTTGGACTCACAGGTATTTTTTCCTTCCAACGAAGCTTGTGAATATTTGGCAGAGCATTTTGAATTGATGCCGATTATTTGGTTTGTCTATTCGGTTGCGAAGGCAAATCTTGCCGATATTGAAAAGATAATTCAAAAAAACAAAATTGCCGTTTCTGCTCAAAGCGTTGTCGATCAGCTTTCTCGGATATCTTTATTGAAGACGGAAGGTGAAGGTACAATTGTGAGAATGAAGCCGTCTATCTGCTTCAGTCATCACGAGCTTGGCTTGAAAATACTCAAGCATGAAACCGACCGGAGTCTTGCGCAATATGTACAACCACGTAACCCTCAACTCAAGGATTCTGTCCTTATCCTGAGCGTTATGTCGGCGTCGGCGGAATCACGCAAAATCATATTCAGACGTATCCAGGATCTCATGAGAAAGCTACGTGAATCGGCAGACGTCTCTTTCTATGCCAATGAAAGCGAGAGCGAGCCGGTCTTTTACTCGATAGTTTTTGCTCGGTGCGAACAGTATTCAGCAAAACCGGTTGATGCCGTTGCGATTTAGACTGGTATCTGTAGCAGAAGCTGATCGCGCTGGTGTAAGTCCAATCGGTCCATTTGCTCAAGCTCTTGCTTAGTTCATTACTTGTCGTGAGGTGAATCAACTGGCAAAACTGTAAAGCTTTACACAGCCATTTTCATCTTGTGTATAAAATACCCACGCACTGTAGACTAATGACTTCAAAACTATATCCTCCGATGACGTAATCCCTTTTTCTGCTAGTGTTGAATTGACCTCCTTCAGGTATCCGTCGTTGACGTTTAAACTAGCCATACCTCTGGCAAAAGCTTCAAAATAGTTTGATTTATTTGTGGAATCCTCCAGGTAGGCAGTGAAGTTGCCGGTCATATACCCGTTGGCAGCGCGATAAAATGATGATAATCCCGCTACTGTAGTCACGTTCCCTTTTTGTTTCAAGGTATTTGTTGTTGTTCCGGAAATATTGCCGTAATTTGCTTTATTCCAAGCGTCGGACCAGTCAGCCTGGTTATCAAAGAATTTCATTTCCTCTTTTACGGCTCCCTTCTCATAGGTGAATCGAACATTGCCGGCAGCATCAGTAGTGTGCTTAATGTTGGACATAGTAAAAGTTGAGCCAGTCGCGAATCCAGTTGGAGACCCATGAATTATCTGAATTACCCTAGGTTTTCCAAGTTCATCAAGGCAATCCGGGGCCGGACAACGTAATGACCACTCACAAACAAGGGGCTTATCCGAAAAGCGGGGAACTACATTATTTACCGGTGCCGCCAAATTTCGGAAATAGTCTCCATTTACATTGGTCACATTGTCTCGTGCTACACAATTCCATTTCAATTTGACATTGTTGCCGGCATTGGTAATTAGTGAGGCTGTATTTTGATAGCCAACCTGCCCTTCAAGAATATTGACGCCGGCGGTTGGCTCAGTCTGATGCACTAAATGTATTTTTCCGTCTGCTTGTAAGGCAAAAGAATAAATGTTGGCATCTTTAGGTGGAATACTTGAAGCAGCGAATGCCGGTGCCAGTAATTGGAAGCTTTCGCGATTGTAGCTAACCTTTGTGTTTTTTGCTTGTACAAAAAACTGCAAGGTCTCCTTTTCATCATCACTCGGTGCAGCAGCCCAGTCACAGACACCAGCGGACGTGTCTTGCCCGGTACTGATTTTACCGGTTCCTGAAATCTCCATCTCGGTTGCTGCCCGAGTTGGTACGTAAAGATAGCCCGGCATAAGTTCAAATGTTCGGTCACTTATTCTGGTTGCCCCAAAACTGGTAAGCATCTTGCGGTCATTTAAAAGTGCATACGACATTTGCAGTCCGAATTTAGCGTTTTGCATAACAATAAGGGCTCTTCCATAAATCATCACTGCGGACTCATGCTGTCGAGCCGCCTCTTGCAGTGTCGGTATCATGCTAGGATTGAGCGGCTGCCCGGTTTTGTTGTCAACGTTGTCTACAATGAATTTTTCTGTTCTATTAATTTCCAGGATACAGTGTTGTTGAACTTTCTCTGAAGCCAGAAGTGTTTGTGCGGAATAATCGTTCATGCTTGTGACGGCATTGTACAGATCCGTAAGAGTATCTGGTGGTTGTCCGTTGGTTGTAACTACCTTATTGTTGTCGATAGAGACAACGAGAGACGAAGCCGGCAAGGTGATATCGGCAGGGACATAGCCAAAGACATTGGCAAACTGACGTCGATATCCTTCAGGGTCTTTGGAATAGTTATTCCAGTTTCGTGGGTCGCCTTCCCCTGAACTCGGCACATTAGCTATGGCGAAAGTAACTGGTAACTTGGTATTGATTTCAGCGTAAGCGGGTTGAGGAAAACCATCGCTGAACATACTCGTAGCGACACTGGAGCCTGTAAGCGGTGTTTGTAATGCTTTCACCACCTCGCTGATATTTGGTTTGACGTACATGCATTTCAGCCAGTCATAGACCAAAAATGATAAGACAACGCTGGGATTATCTTCAGTTCGTGAGTGAAAATGCTTGGGCTCACCTATGGAGGAACCAGGCTCATCAGGAAATGCTCCGCCAATTGCCGTTACCCAATAACCGTGATCCTCATCATTCCACCCCTTACCTCCACCGGCGGTGCCTAAATAGTTACTGGCAGTACCCAAATCTTTAGCTGTATGCACAGAATTAAACGAGGGATCTGCTGCCAGTTTTCTGAGCATAATTTGATTTGTTTTACCGCCTGACCCACCAGAGGTCATTATTGATTGGACAGAGGTAAAGTCTATGTTGTATCCGGATGGCGGCTTAGTCTGAGGGAAGGACACCTTCAGGGCACCGTCAGTAGATGGTAGAGCGCCATAGAAAGCACACAGAGCCGTGGCCGATGAGCGCAACTTTTGTGTCTTGTTCTCCTTCTTTTCCTCTTCCGATCTGGTGTCAGCTATCGGATTAATCTCTTGGTCTGCCTCTACTTTTACCAGCGTTGGAACCAAATTATCCGCTGCGGAAATGCCTTGCCAAAGATCGGACTCAATTAACGTGGCCGACTGTTGAGATAGTGGTACGAATTTAAAGGACCAGTCGTTACCGCCGTCATTAGCAAAATTGTCCTTTATTTCAACTCCGGCCGCATAGAAATCTATGCCGTTGGCAGAATATTTGTGCCCGGAGGCTAGGCGTGCAAGGTTGGCGGGTTGGGGAATTGGAGTGCCTGTAGAATTGTAGGTTTTGTTTGGCTGTAGAATTCCTGGGTGAATCATGAGACTGCCTGAGCGTTTCCCTTTTCCCAGTTTTACCGGGTTGTCGTCGTAGACTTTCGTGGCATTTGCTTGAATGTTTATCTCATGTCCATTGCGATCTTTAGCGACTTCACCGGCGCACGCACGGATGATCTTTTGCTGCAATTTAAATGAAGTGCTTCTTGCCTTTTCGTAGTCTTCTCT
This sequence comes from Candidatus Obscuribacterales bacterium, assembly GCA_019744775.1. Lineage (NCBI taxonomy): Bacteria > Bacillati > Candidatus Melainabacteria > Candidatus Obscuribacterales > Candidatus Obscuribacterales bacterium. The sequence goes on along the minus strand of JAIETZ010000005.1, from coordinate 142,260 downwards.
TGCCAAAACAAGCATTGTTGAGCTTCCAAGTTGCTCGGCGATGAGAGCATCCAATCTAATTGTTGCCATTAAGGTATTGATGCCTACGATGGGTCTTTTATTGGTGTCGTTACCGGGTGGCAAATTGTCGCTAACGCCTACCGGTCCGAAGTGGCTACCCTCATTTGTATCTATATAAATTTCACCGATGTCTTTTGCCGCCTGTAGAGCTGCGGCATCAATGGCATTTTGAGCCTGTTTATGGGCTCCTAGCGTCTGGATGTAGTACAAAATGAAAATAGTTACGGCTACGACAGCTATGCCGACCAATGCGACTGTGAGCGCTAGGGTGTTACCGTGGTACAATCTGTATTTTTTCATCGACGTTGCCTTCAAAATGCTGCGGTGTAGGGGATTTATACCCCTTGATTAACGGCTTTTAACAACAATGACGTGTTAAGTCAGTCTGTACAGAGCTATTTCACATTAAAGACCATCCTGATAAAACTTCCAGTTGATAGTTTAGCTAGGACGTAACTGCAGCAGGCAGTGGCGAACAGAAGTAAGTTCGGCTTGACGATTCGCGTTAAGTTAATCGTTGGCGATAGGTCAGCTCGTTGGAGGTGCGGCGTAATTGTGAGGCTATCTCGTAGGATTCGGTGCGACAGGAGTCCTAGATGGCGACGGGATAAGAGATTCGGGCGCTTTTGGGACAGGAGCCGATCTCTGGGGAATAGGTGCCACATTGAGGGTAGGGGACACTTGGGTTTGCGGAGTTACCTGCCTAAGAGTACTCGTTGCCGCCTTACGCAATTTAACTGTCTCTGCGATAGCTTTGTTAGCGTCAGGCACACCGAACCCAAGCACACCAGTATTTTGTCCTGAAGTTGAGCGTCTAAGTATTTCTAGAACATCATAGTTCGACAAAGTGGGATAGACTGACCAGACTAAACTAGCCACTCCCGCCATCATGGCAGCAGCAGGTGAAGTGCCACGCATTCCAGCAATTTCCGGGTTACTACCAATGGCCAAAACGTCTTCTCCAGGCGCTGCAAACCAGACTGGGGCACCATAGTTTGATTTAGCGTTATTGACAGAAAGCGGTTTACCTAATTTGTCCACAGCTGCAACGAGGATAAGTGAATTATCCAGTTGTCCACCAAGTGCCTGTCCCCAGTTTCCGGCGGGGGCAAACAGCAATCCACCTTGATTGCGGTATTGCCTCAAGAGCTTAGCCACAATTGGACTAGAAAGTAATGTGTTGGGAGCTTCTGGTGCTACCCCGATAACAGCCACCTTCTTCCCAGAGGCTAATAGCCTGCATAGTCCAGCGATGACCGAGAAGTCAGAATTCCCAATACTAATCGCCAGTACTTTGGAGTTTGTTCCACCCGATATTGGCTTGGTTACGCCGGCAATTCCATTACGGTTATTGGCTTCTGCCGCTACGATACTACTAATTCGAGTGCCATGAAAGAGCGAGTGATTGTCCGAGTAGCTATTTAGCTCAGCGGTCCTAAAATGATCGCCTGCTGGGTCGAAACTATTTTTCAACTCCAAGTTCAATTGAGGAAAAACAAAAGTATCCAGAACAGCGACATCACAGGGAAACAAACTCACCGGCGCACGCGCCGCCCAAGCTTTGGGAATATTCATGTATTTGAGATTCCATTGCTGAGGATAGTATGGGTCATTGGCAGTGGCTGTCGTAGCAGCACCTGCGCAAAAATAGTACGACGAGAGTGTATTTAATTGCGCACCTGCAAATGTCGAGTCTTTTGATAGAGCATTTAGCATGTCCTGAATCTTCTCTTTAGGCACTCTTATGCCTAAAACCTTATAGCTTATGCAATCCTTTACGTCACATGGTCCTGCTTCATAACTTGCACCAAATTTTGTAAGTCTAGATTCGACCAATTGCATGTCCGTATTTGCATTAACGATTGCCACAATGGGTGCATAAGAACCGATTCTCGATGACGCCGATGTACTGAGAGCCTGGCATCTGCAGGGATTCTGGCTTCTTGCAGCAGGAGCCATGAGTATCATCATCAGAAGAAGAATCAAACAAAATGTGCCATGGTATAACCTGTAATTTTTCATCGACGTTACCTTCAAAATGCTGCGGTGCAGGGGATCTATTATACCCCTTGATTAACAGCTTTTAGCAACAATGACGTGTTAAGTCAGTCTGGACAGGGCTATTTCACATTAAAGACCATCCTGATAAAACTTCCAGTTATTAGTCAGGCTGGTGCGTTACTGACGGTGTTATCGAAATATTCTGGACGCTTGCCGGTCCGACTGGGGTCTTTGAAATCAATACTTGTACGAGTTGAGTGGTATCACTTGATTGCGAAGGTTCAGCTTTGTTTTTTCAAGGTTGTTTATTGCTGTGAATATGTCCTCATAGCTCATGTCCTTAATAGGATTGTTGTATTCGTACACCAAAAGGATGCCTGAATGTTGCTTGCCGGATTTAACTATTTGTTTGGAGAGGCTGCTGAAATCATTGCAGTTGGAAGTAAGAAGGATGCGTCGTTCTGTAATTCCCTTGATCATGCGAGTCTTCATCAAGGAGAAGTTTGAAGCTCAACTTTTATCCCTTCGAGAAGAAGTAATCGTCGCTCCTCATCTGCTTCCATTTGTAGAAATTCCTTATTGGCATCACAGTACTCCATGATTTCTTCTATGGCTTCCAATGGAAGATCCCAATTGTCGGCTGCTTCTTGCCTCATGAGTTTGTTCACGAGTGATCTGGTCCAAATACTAGCGGCTGGAAGGCGCCTTCCTTTGACAAATAACTGGCGCTTCCAGGCATGAGGTATTTCTACAAGATATTTCCATTTGTTCGTGGCAGGTTTGCCGATGCCGGGCAGAAGAAGCCGTACTGGCTCAGCTTTTTTCTCGTTTTGAATATACAGTTGACCTCCAGATTGAATTTCACATACAAGCTGAATTGCTAAATCTACGGCGAGCAGCACTGCATCCTTGCGCGTAGGTGCATGTAGCAAGTCCTGCAAATAGTCAATCTGAGCTTCTTGCTCAGGATTTACGTGAAAATTTTCCTACTTGAAGTCTTTTGATGCTGTCATTGGCGCCTCAAATGAGTATACTTTGAGCATATAAGAGAATATAAGACGCTGCAAGGCTGCCCGAGTCTAGGACTGCGACGTTCATTGATGACGCAGGCATTAGCTCAAGCTTTAGCTCATAGTTCAATCTCGACATAGTCGCCTAACTTTAGTTGATCAATAGTTGACACTATTATCGGTAGATATTGCTGTAGTTTTGAACAACATTCAAATGGTAAGACGAGAATGGCGATTTTACGATCAGTAAAATTTTGTTGGCACTGCAAATGTTTGTCTGCAGTTACTAAAACGTCAAATTGTTGTTCTGCCGCTTGTAAAAGCTCGCTATTTTTTAACTCAGACCAACCTAATTCAAATGCTGTTGATACCTTATGAGAAAGCAGTCTAGTTCGCAGTGGAACTGGAGTTCCTTGATCAAAAAGAATGTGCAGGGTTGCCTCCTCGGTCTCTAAGCTGACGCGAGTCTGCAGATGTCTTTTTCCATGCAGGCGAAAACGAAAGTGAGCCGGTGTTCTATTCAGTTGTTTTTGCTCCACGCGGACAGTATTCTGCCAAACCGGTAGAAGTCGTTTAGCTTTGCATATACTGCTTAGCAGGCGAAAATATTACGGTCATCAACTGCGGCTCTGCTTCCGAGTTTTTCTGATGGTAAGAATCAAATTCAGCATCCAGATCGGCAAGCAATGCTCGAAATTCTTTTTGTTTCTCTTTGGTTAAGCCGACAATTCCGTAGAAGCAAGAAGCCTCGTTGGCACTTGCCGTCCAGCTTATGTCGTTGTTTTCGATGAGTCTATCGGTTTCTGTCCTAACGATATTGGACAGTGCGCGTTGGTCATTCGTGACTATGATGTCGTAGAGTTTTTTGATTAGCCGCGGTTTGCCCTCTGTGACATCGATAATGCCCAAATTTGTGAACTTATCAATAATCTCTTCAATCGGCATGGTGATGCCTATTTGCTTAGCTACTTTTTCTAATTCAACATCTGTTGTGCACGATACGCAGTATATAGAGGCTACTAATGAATGCAATTCCGGATGCTTGGAGAAAAATGTGTCCCCAGCTTCTGGCATGGACGATGTCGCTGAGCTAAGTCTGGATAGTTGATTATTTTGATACGCTTGTTGAATCTGATTCGCTTTGGCTGCTAATTCATCGGGGTCGGTTACTTTGTGCAGCGGGACAAGGCTGAGGAAATCATCTTGTATATCTTGCGGCAATACATCCTTCAGTACGTGATAGTAGAACGATATCAGATCCACATCCAAGGCTTCGCAGAGTTCTTTTGATGTCTCTAGTGAAATTTTCTTTTTACCTGACTCAATTTCCGTGTAATAAACGTAACTGACGGGCAATTGATATTGTCGAGCGTATTCCTGAATACTGTCGTAACCCCGCTGTTCACGCAGGTTGCGCAAAAACTGACCTAGATGCGTTGGTTTCGGCTTACTCATGAGAGCTTCATTTTACATTATCAGTAAAGTTAAACAATCGTTGCCGAGCGAGTTTGGCAGTTTATTTCGTAGGCAATCTTGGTATAGCTTACGAGGAGGAATTGTTGTGAGCTGGCATGAGCATTTAGCAAAAGCAACTGCAGCAATGTCCCGCCGCGATTTTGCCGAGGCGGAGCAGGAGTGCAATGTCGCACTTGCTGAAGCCCGAGATTTACCAGACAGTGAACAATTGCAGGTAAATCAAGCAATTACTGGTTTGTTAAATGTAATACGTAGTGCACCGTCATTTGGTCCGTCGGCACTGCCGAATCCGCCTGTACCGCCTCCTGAAAAGATTTCGTTGTGGGAAGCGCGTTACGATGAAGGTCGCGCGCTTTTGCAGGATAGACACTATTTATCGGCTGCCAATATTTTTGAAGAAACGCTTGAAGAGGCACGCCAGTTGTTTACTTTTCCTGACCATAGGCTTTTTGAAAACCTTTTCAATTTAGCGCATGCCCAGATGAAACTAGGCAGATATAAACACGCCGAATCAAACATGAAAGAGTCCATTAAGATTGCCGAAGCTGCCTTAGGTTCAGACAGTGGACAGGTTAATCTAAGTCGCATGTGTCTGGCTATTGTGTTGGGCTATCAAGAAAAGTATGACGAAGCAAAGCTTAATTTCGAGCGCGCAAAACTCTTTGTGGAAAGTGATCCGGAAATGATTCCTGATTATTTGAAGCTAAAAGAAGTCTTCGAAGAGATGATGAAACAAGCTGGTTCATTGACTGCTGCAGAAGCTATGGTGAAACAAGCAATGGATGTGCAGGCTCAAGGACAGCCGGAAAGGGCCGAAGCTAGTTTTCAGATGGCGATAAACATTCTGGAAAAGGCTTTTGGAGCTGATCACAGATATACGAGTAAGATTCGGCAGTATTTGGCCAAACTCTATTTCGAATGTGGGCAAGTTGACAAAGCCACGCAATATACAGAAGCTGGTGCTGCGCGCGGGCAATTGCAGATTGCGCAGGCGATTGCTAACGAGCAAGAAGGCTACAAGCATTTGGAAGCGGGTAATCGCGAAGAGGCTCTGCTCAAATTTATGGAAGCCAGGCAACAGTATTTGTCCGGCATAAGTGCGTTAGAAGTATGGCTGGGTCCTGATGATCAGCAACTTGCTGTGCCGCTTTGTTATTACGCGTCACTGCTGCGTGAACTCGGTTGGCACGCCGAAGCCGACAGCTACGAAGCACGCGGGCAGATGCTGATGAAGAACAACGAGCAGTCGTTGTAACACGTTTGTCATTGTGAGGCAAAGGGCGCATGCAATGCGCCCCTACAAACAATAAGAACTCAGAGTGACAGCCCTACAAACCCCAGGTTTGGCGTAGGAAGTCGATGCGTTCTTTTATCGTGCCGGTGCGTGGGTGTCCGGCGGCGTCGGTTTCTAGCTTCTGCAAGCGTTGAATGACGGGCATGTTTGTCTGCCTGCTGCCGTAGACTTTCGTTTCAATTTGACCAAGTTGCTCATCCATCGTGTCGCTTGATGAAGCAGACGGTGGCGGCGAAGATTGGCTTTGCATCACGGTTTCGGTGGTTTTGCTTGGTGTCGGCGAGCTGCTGCTCATCGTGCTCATGTCATAACTTTGCAAACCCGACTCAGGATTTTGTTTAATGCCTGGAGTGAGGATTTTTATTGACGATGGGGCATTGGCGTTATCCGGTGAAGCAGACGCTTTAGCGTTTTCCTTTTTGCCCTTGTCGGATTTGTTTATTTTGTCGCCTTGCCAGACAACATCGCCGCCTTCGTCGCCTTCGCCAATTAAGTCCAGCTGATTAGAGCGTTCAAGCTTCGACCGCAACAATGCCATATTACGAACGGCATCTTTGTAGCCGGGACTCAATGTAAGACAAAGTTGCCACTGTTCCATCGCTTCTTTGTATTGGTTGCGATTAGCAAGGCTTATGCCCCAGTTGGTGTGCGCGACGACTATATTTCCCTTGGCTATTGAGTTTGTCGGCTCAAGTTTGAGGGCTTCGTCGTATTCCTTTATCGCCTCTTCATAAGCACGGCGTGACAAAAACATATTGCCACGGTTTATATGATCCCGAACTCCCGGCACTTCGGCGTCCACCGAAGGTAAGCAAGTAATTGAAGAGCAAAGTAATGCCGCTACAACTATCGAAGCTAATTTCAACTTCTTACTCAAAATGGCAGGTTCCTGTGTCACAACTTCCAGCGAGCTTCTTTCTATTGGCCGCTATCCATTTATATACCAATTTGCAGACTTGATTGATAATCGGTAGTTGATAAAGCCAGGCAAAAGACTTAGTTGCCGGCAAATGCCTGGCTATTTGATGGATAGCGTCAGCGCCGACGTAAACATGATTGTCGGTTGTAATTAGACGCATGCCCGAGTCGAAATTCATTTCTTTGAGAATGGGAAAGCGACTTACTAAATCAGGAGCCGAGCGAGGCACATAATCAAATTGGTTGGCCGGATCCATGCTTTTAATCTTTTTGATTTGGTTTCGGCAAAACTGACAACTGTCATCAAAGACAATGGCAATCTTATGCTGTTTCATATCCGATTGCATATCTGTTGTCCTTTGTAGTTGACCTGGTTCGACCATCAATATAGATCCTAACTTGCATTCTAGTTCATTTCATCCGATTGCAATGTCAAGGTTCAATAAAACCTGTCTGACTAATAAATTATGAACTTAGATCGTTTATGATTTATTTCGAACCCTAGTACGGTGGAAGATCGGTATATGACAGTGACTCAAGACAAAGACAAAATTCAAGACGACAACAAGGTGACGTTTGCTGAAACAGCGCTTACGCTGGCCGGCAAGAGCAAGGAAGAAGCGCAACGCACAGGTGCTGTCGATCGTGCTGATGAACAGGTCGAAGCTGGCTTCGCAGCTCAATATAAGACTATCAACAGCCCAATTCACAAAGCTGTTTGGGATAAGAAAGTTGCTCTGGATCTCTTCTCTTCAGCTCCAATTAACCCGCAAGCTGCTTGCGTACCGGCAATGAAAGCTTGCTTGGAAGCAGCTGCCAAACATCGTGATGCCAATACTATTTATGACGCCAACGGCAAGCTGTCCGCCGCGTTTAGAAAAGACCTGGCGACTAACGGCTATTTCGGCATGTTGATTGAACCTCAATATGGCGGACAAGGTGCTTCAGTGCAGCACTTCATGACCTTCTTGGGTCAAATGGCCACCATTGATCCGACAACATCGGGGCTGGCTTCAGTTCACGGATGTATCGGTGCTGTTGACCCGGTTCGTACATACGGCAACGAAGAGCAAAAGCAAAGATTCTTGCCGCGTTTGGCTTCCGGTCAAGCCCAATCGGGATTTGCCCTGACTGAACCAAATGCCGGATCGGATTTGACAGCTTTACGCACAGTTGCGGTTGACAATGGCGACCATTATCTTTTGACCGGTGAAAAGCTCTTCATTACCAATGCGCTCCCCGGACACACAGTAGGCGTTGTTTGTTTGATTGATAACAAGCCTTCAGCACTGGTTGTTGATTTGCCGGCTCAAGAAAATGAGCAATTCCAAGTAGTGCCTTATCACATCTGGGCATTGAGACGGATTCACAACAATGGACTGCGCTTCAATAAGCTTGCTGTACCGAAAGAAAATCGCTTGGTACCGAAGATTGGTGATGGACTAACCGTTGCCTATCACGGCTTGAACCTGGGTCGTTTGGCCTTGTGCGCAACAGCCGCCGGCTCGATGCGTATCATGTTAGGTAATATGCTTCCTTGGGCTCAGTTCCGTGAGACCTACGGCGCTGCCATCGACACCCGTGAACTGGTTAAGAGAAGAATTGCTCGTACAGCTGCTCTTATCACCGGTGCTGATGCTCTCTACACCTGGGGCTCTTATCTGTTAGATAACGGCTATCGTGGTGAACTCGAGTGCATCATTGCCAAGATATTTGGTTCGGAAGCACAAAAAGAAGTAGCCATTGAGTACTTCATGAAGACGCATGGTGGACGCTCCTTCTTGGGTGGACATCTCTTCGGGGACAATGTGCATGACTTCTTGGCACCTTGCATCTTTGAAGGTGAAGGCGAAATGCTTGGCATGGCTTTCTTCAAAGCGCTGGCTAAAGACCATGGTCAAAAATACTTTGAACCAGTTGGTCTTGCTTTGCAGAAGCACAAGATCAAGAATTTCAACCCGATGAATCCGGCACATGCTCTGGCGCTCTTCCCGGAATTGACCAATTACGCCATGTGGCGTGTTGGCGCAGAATTGGCATCACCAGACAAGCCTGATTTGAGCAGTGTCAATTCGACACTCAAAGGTCATGTGGAATATGCGCTTGAAATGCTCACCAAGCTGCCGCTTGAATTAAGCGGTGCAATGGTTAAACACCAATTGAAACTTGCTGATCGTCAGTGCCGCATCGCTCTCATGTCGCAGCATGTTCAAGACACAATCACCATGATCGTGACAAGCATGTATGCAAGCCGTCAGGGCAACGAAGTAACAATCGCTGCTGCTGACATCCTGTGCGAAGACATGAAGCGCAGAATCGAAGGTGGTCAACCGAGTGACTCTTACTTCCGTAAGTGCAACAAGTTGGCTGACATGATTATTGAAGGCGGCATGGATTCCATCAATGGTATCCACCAATTCGATATCCTCTTCCCATATCCGAAGAAGTAGTACTTGTAGGGGCGCATTGCATGCGCCCGCTTCCGAGAATGGTTAAGTTGAAAAGGTCCAGGAGAAATCCTGGACCTTTTGTTTTGTAGGGGCGCATTGCATGCGCCCAATTGCTTAAAGGTCGAATGTGGCCGCGATAGGAGCGTGGTCTGAAGGCTTTTCGAGCTTACGTGGCTCCATATCAATCCAAGACGCCGTACAACGCTTTGAGAGCGGTTCTGTGACCCAAATATGGTCAATTCTAAGACCCATCTTGCGTCGAAATGCGTTCATTCGATAGTCCCACCACGAATAGTGTCCTGCTTCGTCATTAAACAAACGAAATGAATCAACTAATCCCCAATTTTGAATAGCTTTCAAAGCATCTTTTTCTTCGCCACTGAAAAGAATTTGGTCTTTCAATTCAACAGGGTCGTAGACATCTCTGTCTTCCGGCGCGATGTTGTAATCACCGCAGATTGCCAGGAGATCACTTGGTTTGTGTTCAGTCTCAAGATGATTCTTGAGTGCTTTTAACCAATTGAGCTTATAGAAGAACTTTTCACTGCCGACAGCCTGTCCATTTGGAATATAGACATCAAGTACGTGGACATTTCCGAAAGTTGCTTCGAGAAAACGTCTGGAAAATGGTTCTTTCTCTCCGAGAAATCCCCTCTGTACGGAGTCCGGTTTGCTCGTTGAGATTATCGCCACTCCGTTATAAGTCTTTTCGCCGAAAATTTCGCAGTGATAACCTGCGTCCTCAAATGCTTGTCGCGGAAATTTCTCGTCGACAGTCTTTATTTCTTGCAGGCAAAGTACATTTGGTTTGGTCTTTTCAAGCCAGTCTAATACGTGCTGGAGGCGTACATTGATTGAATTGACATTCCAACTTGAGATGATCACGTCGTTCACATTTACTTTCGATTTTCTCTTTCTATCTCGAGAATCTCAGTTATTTAAGCAGCTTCGATCTTACGTTATCTGCGTTCAAAATTTTATTCGGGCGCATGCAATGCGCCCCTACAGATGAGAATGAGATCGTGTATCAAACGACAATGAAAAAACATAGAGTGATAATGCATTTCTACTCTCATAATGCGAGGAAATATAGAGGCTGTTTGTACAAAGAGACACCCAGCATATATACCGCGTAAGTTTCAGGAAATCCTTTTTATGTCTTGAACACCACAAATACACATTACGGGGCATTTTAGACCTTTACGATATCGATTCTGTTGTGTAGAGTTTATAGCTGTTGTTGCCGACCACTATAAATCGTACATGCGGCGGCAATTTATCAGAATTATCTGAGGAACCCCTTCGTATAAGTTGTTTTAGATTCCTGCCTATCGGGGATCTAGATCTGGTTTACCGTTTGAATTTGAGAGGACTAACTAATGCCAAAAAAGGTGCTGATTGCAATTCCACAAGCAATGCTCGAACAGGCTGACTACATTGCCCAATGTGAGCACCGTACAAGATCCGATTTGATTAGAGAAGCATTACGTCGCTATTTGGATAATTTCAAACGCACGCAAGGCAGCGGACAGTCGATGTCCCCATCGTCCGTTACCGTTGTTGCCGAGCAACCAGTAGCCGTCTCCTAAAAGACTTACTGAGACTTGAACGCAAGTTCTGAAATTCAATACGCCGATGGTGACTATGTTGCTTGGCTGGCTGAGCTGAGAACAATCAATAAGCTTATCGACAAGATAAGTGAAGTGATTCAGCTCCTGGCCGACAAACGAGTGACTCTGGAAGAGAAGATAATTTGTCATCACTTCCATCTGTTGGCCTCTGAATACGCAACGCTTTGCGCTAAGGCGCATAACTTCTTGGCTCAAGGCAAACAACTCAGACCTGACGGTTGTTTGCCTGAGCTCAAGATGTTTAATAGCGACGTTGATTCAACGCTTGAAGAATTATTGAAGATTGTCAGATACAATCTCAATTTTCTCGAGCAGTACTTCGAGTACGACTACGCTAATCGCTTGCAAGAGAAGCATAAATTCGCCGAACGTCTGAAAGAAATCGCTAAGCGATTTCCAGGACTTTAGCAGAGTCTATTGGTAAGCACCTAAAAGGCGCAATGCTTTTTCTGCTTTCCAGCGTACTTCGCGATCAGAGTCGCTACTTGCTTTTTGCAAGTTTTCGATAATCTCCGAATTCTTGTGTCCAAGTTTGCCCAGTGCTTTGGCTGCGTGCTTGCGCACTTCCATGTTTGGATCGGACAACAATTTCGATACGGCAATTGCAACTTGCTCGTCCACGTTGTGGATGCGGCTTATTGTCTTGGCTGTTTCCAGACGTACCCATTCATCGGGACTGGCAAGAAGATCCAATAAAGTCTTTTGATATCGCTTAGCATCGCCTGGTCTGTCATAGAACCAGCGCAGAGCGACTAATTTGACCATGACACTTTCGTGTTCTAAAGCTAATCCAAATAACCGTGCAGGTGATTTGGTTACCGAGTCCGGCATACCTAAATGTGTGGATCTAACGTCATAGCCGGGATAGCTATGCTCGATTGACATTTGTTCGACTAGATCTGCGAGTTTATTAAGATCCATTAGTCCAGAATTTCGATTACGCCCTGACCCTTAACGTCTTTCTGCATATTGTTGTACTTGCCGTGCAAACTTATTGTTCCGGTACCGGATATGGTGGCATTGCTTACATCTGCCGTTCCGTGGTCAATTGTTATGTTGCCGTCTCCAACGATATTGACTACAAGAGTTTTTGCAGTCATGTTTCCTACATGTGCTTTTCCCTTGCCTTGCACATCTATAACCAGTTTGGCGACCTTGTCCAATTTGTTTGCCGACAAAGTGCCGTTTGTTGCCACGTTTGCCTGCACAGCGCCGTTTTTCCACCCGTCCACTGCTACCTGAGAATTGCCGTTGATAAGAAGGCGCAAATCACCCATATAGGTGTCAGGGACTTGTACTTCAAGGACATCGGGTCCTGTGCAGCTGCCTGCCTTGTCCGAGCCTTGTAGAGGTTGCATAGGCTGGCCATTGATAATCACTTGTCCGTTTTCAATTTTAAGCCCTTTTATCTGACCACCGCTGCTTGGAAGTCCGTAAACTTTGCCGTTAACCAGGGCGACGCCGCCTGCTGAGTCAGCACGAATGGCGACCCCTTTCGGCATATTGAGGGCCGCTACCTGGCGAATGACATTTCTTGTGCAATTCCAGTGTCCCGGACAATTGCTGGAAACATTTATCTGGCTCAATTTTGGTACGCGCTTGATAGTTGCGTTGACCCCTTCGACTGCCAGAATAATTTCTGGGGCGTCCATGCTTATCTGAGCAAATGTCACAAAGTCTGGTGGAGTAAACAAATTATCTGTCTTTGCCTCGGTTTCGGTCATGATTCCAGACTTGGCGGCAAACGCCGGCAGAAATAGCTGGAAAGCTAAGATCATAAGTAGAATTCGAAACATCGCCGCTGCCTCCAATTGTTTCCTTAATGATAACAAGGGGATGATTTATTTGCTGTCGTCAAAACCATCCCCTTGTTTAATTGTCTAAGCTGGCTTTATCTGCGCTTGCTGGTCTTTTTCTTGGTCTTTTTCTTGCCGGCTGTCCGTCTCATAGCTGCTTTTGCGGTAGTACCTTTTTTGCGCTTCTTAGCCGAACTTAGTTTGATAACTTTAGCTCCAGCTCTTTTAGCAGCTTTTCTGACTTTCGATGGTTTTCTCTTAGCCGGTTTTTTCGTACCTGGCAAAGATGTGCCCATGTTGATGGCTTTAATGATGGGTACTGCCTTGGCAGCATCTGCTTCTGTCTTAAAGCCAAACCAACCGGAATATTTTCTGCCGAATACTTGGATAACAACGAAATTCAAATTGATGCCTGCATCCGAGATGGCTTCAGCCATTCTGTGACAAAGACCAATCTTGTCGTCGCCTTCGACTAATAGGCAGTGCACTTCGCCTGCCTTGAAGCGGGAAGATTTGGCCGCTTTCACTGCCTTGGAACCGGAAACCGGGTAAACCTCAACTGCAGCCTTCTTGGGTTGTCCTGGATAAACATAACCCATAACTGTTTGCAGATTGACGCCTGACTTGGATAGCGTTTTTAGAGAGTCTGCCAGAGTTCCTGGTTTATTGGTTATCTCCTTACGCCACATAGAGGCTCGTTTTACTGTTACAGCCATTATTTCTCCTCCAAGAGTTAACTAATTCCAGCATAGTTGGCGCTCACGATATCATCAATTCGTTTGAGGACATCTTGAGACAATTTGATACCGCTGGCTTTGACATTATCATCAATTTGGCTTGTTTTTGTCGCTCCAATGATGCAGCTGCTGATATTGCCTAGGCGCAAACACCAGGCAAGAGCCAACTGGGCGTTCGAAATACCCAATTGGTTGGCAATTAGAGCCAATTGCTGGACTTTTTCCAGTGTGGCATCAGACATTAAGTCACGGCCTACCATAAACGCGTTTTGTCTGGGATCTGCCGCTCGGCTATCTGTCGGGTGTTTGTGTCCAGGCTTGTATTTGCCGGTTAGAACACCTTGCGCCAGAGGGGAGAAAACAACTTGTCCCAAACCTAATTTTTCGCACGTTGGAATAACTGATTCTTCTATAGATCTTCCCAGCATGTTGTAGAAAGGTTGATTGGAAACAGGTGGCGGTGCGTTTAGTTTCGATGCAACTTCAACTGCCTCGACAATTTTTTCAGCGGGCCATTCACTGACTCCCCAGTAAAGTATTTTTCCTTGTCGTGTTAAATCATCCATCGTGCGCACAAGTTCTTCCATCGACACGTTTGGATCAAAGCGATGACACTGATAGAGATCAATGTAGCTTGTGTCCAGACGCTTCAAGCTGTGATGACACTGCTCAAAAATATGCTTACGCGACAGTCCGCCGTCATTTGGTCCATTGCCCATGGGGAAATAGACTTTTGTGGCAAGCACAATGTCGTCGCGATCGAGATGTTTTATTGCTTCACCGACAACCTTTTCCGATTCACCGTGAGCGTACACATTTGCGGTGTCAAAGAAGTTGATGCCTTGCTCAAAGGCATGATGCAAACAGTGAATAGATTGTTTTTTGTCGACGCTGCCGCCATAGGTTAGCCAGCTGCCAATGCCTATTTCACTAACACGAAGGGCCCACTTCCCTAACTTCCTGTATTCCATGAGATTCTCCTTCAACAGATTGAGTTGTTGTTTCCGGAATTTTGTTTAGCGGCAAAAAGAAGATCGTGATAATACCAGGAATGGCCGCGCAAAAACTCAATAAAAAGAAATTTGTATAACCAAGCCAAGTTACCAAATAGCCACTTATCGACTGAGGTACGAGCAGTCCCAGCGCCATCATGCCTGTGGCAATTGCGTAATGTGCCGCTTTGAATTCTTGCTTCACTGTTGTAAGCAAAAATACCGTATAAGCAGACACGCCCAGGCCGTAAGAGAATTGTTCAATTGAATTTACAACTGCTACGCCTGTCAAACCCGGCTTGTAGAGCGCAAGTAACCAATATAGAAGTATTGCCGAGTTTTGAATCAATGCTGTCGGCCACAGCCATTTTTTTAGTCCGTCTTTTGAAACAAGAAATCCGCCAAGAATGCCACCGGCAATTAGAAATAGCATTCCAACAGTGCCGTAGATAATTCCGACATCGGCTGTGGAAATAGCCAGTCCACCTTTTTCTATCGGGTCAAGAAGAAACGGTTGCGCCATTTTCAACATGAGCGCATCGCCCAGCCTAAATGTAAGTATGTACAAAACTATCGGCAGAATTGCCGGCTGTTGGAAGTAGGTGGAAAACACGCGACCAAAAACACTTGGAGTGACGCCGATTGATTCAGTTGATTTTTGCTTGGGGTGAGGCAAATAGAAAGAGTGAAAGGCTAAGAGCACAAGAAAGAGAACAGCGCTGGTTGCAAAGGATATCGCCCAGCCGTTTTGCACGCCTAAAAATTCACCGAGTTTTCCAGCAAGAAAAACCAAGCCGCCTGAGCCCAGAAGCCAGGCTACTTTGTAGGCAGCACTACGAATACCTATGAAGTAGGCTTGCTCTTTGCCTGTCAGAGCCTCCATGTAATAACCATCGATGGCAATATCCTGCGTCGCCGAGACAAATGCCATCACTGCAAACACAAAAAATGCCAAAGGAATTGCGTTAGACGTCAATGCGTCTGACGCAAGGAAGCCGGTTAGTACAGTGAGCATAAGCTGGCAGGTAAGAATCCATTTGCGTTTAGTGCCAATCAAATCAACAAATGGTCCCCAAAATAATTTGATTGTCCAAGGCAATGCCAACCAGCTTGTCAAGCCAATTAGCTCATTGGACAAGCCGAGATTTTTAAAAAACACAACCGACATGCTGTTGACTATCGTGTAGGGCAATCCTTCAGCAAGATAGAGAGTCGGTATATAAATGCTGGGCTTTCTTTCCTTCACGCGCTCATCTTAACAGGAAGAAGGCGCGTGCGGCGCGCCCCTGCAAATATGTAATACTGGTGAGAGCAATTTTTGTGGCGGGAGTGACAATGTCTGACGATAAGCTATCTAATTCAAAGTTTGATCCCAAAGGACGCTTTACAGGTCTTGGGCAAATTTACGCCAAGGCACGACCGACGTATCCGGATGAAGCGATTGATTTTATTGTTGAAAAGTCCCACTTGAATGAAAAGTCTCTTCTGGTTGATGTCGGTTGCGGCACAGGAATTTCATCGCGTTTGTTTGCCGAGCGGAAAATACCGACAATTGGAGTTGATCCAAACGATGATATGCGTGAGCAAGCAATTGAGGAGAATTCCAAAAGCAAATTTGAATGGCTGTCGTACATAAATGCATCGTCGGAGCATACGGGTTTGGAAGACGGAGTTGCCGATGCTGTTTTGGCTGCACAAGCATTTCACTGGTTTCAACCCGAACCTACGCTAAAGGAATTTGTGCGCATCTTGAAACCAAAGGGCTTTTGTTTTCTTGTATGGAACGAAAGAGATGATCGCGATGAATTTACTCGTCTTTATTCCAATGTATTGCATCAAATCCCGGATGCTCGATCCGTGGAAATGAAGCGTGGTTACTCCGGAATTGATTTACTGGAAAGCAGTCTTTTTCAGTCAGCAGGCAAGGTTGATTTTGAAAATCAACAAGAGATGGATGAGGCAGGATTATTGGGACGCGCCGCTTCTGCATCATACGTGCCAAAAGCCGGCGAACTCTTTTTGAAATTGAATCAAGACCTGAGTGCTTTGTTTGGCGAAAGTCAGAAAGACGGACAAGTCGTTATGAAGTACATCACTTCAGTGTATTTTGCACAAAGAAAGTAATTACTAAAGTTGCTTGGTGACAAAGTACTTGTGATGACCGTTAGGAAAATCATAGAGCGTGCCAAAGACACGATAGCCTTGCTTCTCATAGAATGGTAAGGCTTGAAAGCTGAAAGTGTCCAGATAAGCCGCCTTGCAGCCACGTCGTATTGCTTCTGCTTCAGCTGCTTTCAGGATTTTACTGCCGAGATTTTGTCCTCGTTGATTTTCCGCAACTGCCAAGTTTTCAACGAAGAGCCAATTCCAAAACGTATAGCCATTCATTCCACCGATAATTTGGTTGTTTGCGTCACGCGCCAAAATGCATATTTTTTGAAAATTAGCCGGACCTGCTTGCGCTGTGTTGTGGGAGATGAGCATGTCCCAAACTTGCTGCAAATCAGCTGGGCTTGGGTTGTCTTCAATTGAAAGTGTTGCTTCAGTCATAAGTCTTATTTTCCCAGCGCCTGGAAGTTTTAAATCTTGTCGGTTTTATATAGACATTGCCGAATCTGGGAATGTTGGTCTAAGCAGGAGTTTCCATGATTTCGAATAAAGTGGCTATTGACATCAGGAATTTCAAACAAGTAAATGACTGGCTCTTCCGAGGCGGGCAGCCTATTGAGTCGCAGTACCAGTCTCTGGCGGACCGTGGAATTAAGACGGTTATCAACCTTCGTTCAACTAGAAGACTAATAGAGACGGAAAGAGCCATAGTAGAAAAGCTCGGCATGCAGTTTGAAAGTATTCCGATGACATATATGAAAAGCCCTACCTACAAAGAAGTGAAGCGCTTTTTGGAAATTGTCGATGATCCGGAGAAAAGACCCATTTTTGTGCATTGCTTGCACGGTGCGGACAGGACCGGCATCTTATGCGGCATTTTCCGCATGCTCAGGGAAGGCTGGGATGTCAACGATGCATTTGCTGAAATGCGCGCCGGAGGCTGGCATCAGCTCTGGATGTTTCATTATGAATTCGTTATTTCTGCCTATGGAATGCTCATTCGCAAGGGTTGGATCAAGTAATTAGCGGTAAAATAGACCTGTTGTGGAACTGCCGGTTGGGCAGCTCCAACGTCTCACCGTAAGTAGAGAGATCATCATGACGTTTTTCAATATCAATGACATCAAAAATGTGTACAAGAGCCTGCCTGCAAAGCATGAAGATGCTCGCAAGCGCTTGAAGCGTCCTTTAACGCTCACTGAGAAGATTCTTACAGCTCACCTTGATAGATGGCCCGAAGAAGGTCTCAAGCGTGGTGAGACATATACTTTCTTACGTCCAGACCGCGTTGCTATGCAAGATGCCACAGCGCAAATGGCTCTCTTGCAATTCATGCAAGCCAAATTGAAAAGAGTTGCTGTGCCGACAACGGTGCATTGCGACCACCTTATCTTGGCTCGTGTTGGTGCAGACAAAGATTTGGAAAATGCTCTTTCGGAAAACGCTGAAGTCTACAACTTCCTTAGAACAGCTTCTGAAAAACATGGTATCGGCTTCTGGAAGCCAGGTGCAGGTATTATTCACCAAGTAGTTTTGGAACAATACGCTTTCCCTGGCGGCATGATGATTGGTACCGACTCGCACACTCCTAATGCCGGTGGTTTAGGAATGGTCGCCATCGGTGTCGGCGGAGCTGACGCTGTCGATGTGATGGCAGGCGAGCCTTGGGGAGTGCGTTGGCCAAAAGTAATTGGTGTCAAACTCACGGGAAAATTAAACGGCTGGACATCACCGAAAGATGTGATTTTGAAATTGGCAGGAATTCTGACTGTTGCCGGCGGAACTGGGGCAATCATTGAATACTTCGGACCAGGAACAAAATCAATCAGCTGCACTGGTAAGGGCACAATCACCAACATGGGTGCTGAGCTTGGTGCAACTTGTTCGCTATTCCCATTTGACGACAGAATGTCCACCTATCTGAAAGCTACTCGCAGAGCAGATGTGGCTAAGCTCGCTGAAGAGTATGCCGAGTTTCTCGTTGCAGATCCTGAAGTGGAAAAAGATCCAAAAGCGTTCTACGACCAAGTTGTTGAAATTGATTTGGATAAGTTAGAGCCTTATGTTGTCGGACCTCACACACCTGATTTGGCTAGACCAATTTCTGAATTCGCTAAAGAGATAAAAGAGAAAGGTTATCCGGAGAAGCTGACATATGCGCTCATCGGAAGCTGCACAAACTCGTCTTACGAGGATATGAGTAGAGCAGCCAATGTTGCTGAGCAAGCTAGAGAAGCCGGCATTAAGGTCAAATGTGGATTCCTGATTACGCCTGGATCTGAGCAGATTAATCTGACAATCAAGCGTGATGGACAGCTGGAAACATTGACCGGTATCGGTGGAACAGTATTAGCTAATGCATGTGGACCATGTATTGGGCAGTGGAAGCGTGAAGATATCAAACAAGGTGAGACAAACTCGATTATCACATCGTTTAACCGCAACTTCCCTCGTCGTAACGATGCCAATCCCAATACATTGGCATTCATCGGTAGCCCGGAAATTGTGACGGCGTTTGCTCTAGCCGGTTCGCTTGCTTTCAATCCGTTGAAAGATCAATTGGAAGCGTCAGGCGGCAAGAAAGTCACATTGACACCACCGGAAGCTCCGGAATTGCCGGGTAACGGATTCATCAGTGAAGATTCAGGCTATATCGCGCCTGCAGACAATGGCGACAAATTAAGTGTTGCTGTTAAACCTGACAGTGAGCGTTTGCAATTACTCGAGCCATTCACTGAATGGGATGGCAAAGACTTTGACAAATTGCCGGTGATTCTAAAGGCTGTGGGCAAGTGCACAACTGATCACATCTCACCGGCAGGAGCCTGGCTGCGTTATCGCGGACATTTGGACAAGATATCCGACAACATGTTTACCGGCGCAAACAATGCTTTTGCTAAGGAACCTGGAACAGGCTTTGATGTGTTGGATGGCACGGAAAAACCACTTCCAGCCATTGCTCGCCACTACAAAGCTGAGCACATGGGTTGGATTGCCATAGGTGATCAAAACTATGGTGAAGGCTCAAGCCGTGAGCACGCAGCTATGTCGCCGAGATTCCTCGGATGTAAGGCTGTAATTGCACGCAGTTTCGCTCGTATTCACGAAACCAACTTGAAGAAGCAGGGCATCCTTGCTTTCACGTTCAGCGATCCTAAGGACTACGAGTTAATCGATGCCAAAGATCGTTTAAGTGTTGTTGGTATTGAAGAAATTGCGCCGAATAGCTTAGTCGAAGTAATTATTCAAAAGGCTGATGGCTCAACGAAGAAGATAAATGTGAAGCACACGATGACTGAAGAGCAAATAGGCTGGTTCAGAGCCGGCTCTGCGCTCAACTTGATTCGTCAACGCCAAGAGATGAAGGTCTAGAACCTTATCGGGCGCATGCAATGCGCCCCTACAACTTTTGACTCGCCGACGCATCTACAAATTTGTTTTATTGGTTCTACGTAGGGGCGCATTGCATGCGCCCTTATGCTATCTCGGGGCGTTGGCTAACCAGGTCTCGAGTAGACGAATTGTTGTGTCGTCGAACTGACCCTCTTCAAGCATGACATGGTCCTTTTGTCCGAGGATGAACAGGTCTTTCTTGGAAGACGGAACATCGTTGTATAGCTCGATAGTTCCTTTTACCTTGGTCAATTTGTCATGTCCGCCATGCAAAAAGAGTATCGGTGTTGTGTGAATTTGCTTGGCGAAATCGCTCGTATTGCCCATGAATTTCTGGAATCCGAGAAGCTCTTTTGGCGCTAGCTTCTGACGTACAAGTGGATCAGCCTGCCACTTTGCGATAAGTTTCGGGTTCGATGTAGCCATTTCCATCAGTTCATCGCCCCAGTCGCGTTTCTTATTGGGACTCAAGAGTAATTTTGGTCCTACTTTCAAATCCATTTTGACTTGCTTATAACGGACATCACCTGGTGCTGACGCAATAATGCCCGCTATTTCGTTTTGATGCTGTGAACCTGCTTGAATGGCTATTGCGCCGCCCATAGATTCACCGATGAGGATAATCGGTTTGCCAGGATAGGTTTTGTGTACGAGTTGTATAAGCTGAGCAACGTCGGTAACTGAACCCTCAAAGTCCGCCGTCCTGTCTTTCTTTATGTATCGCCCGAATCCGCGTGCGTCGACAGAATATGCAACGTATCCTTTTGGACAAACGCGATCGGCAAGTGCCTGAAAGGCTTCGCTGTACAAGCCAAACCCGTGTATGCAGATGAGAACACCTTTTATAGGGGTGCCTGAAGACATCCAGCAGCTAAATTTACTTGGTATTTCATAGTCAACTTGTTTCATCGAACCGCGAATAGCAGCGGGAGGTTGCTCAATGGGACCTGCCGGAAGTGTTACTGAAGCTATTTGCGTGGTCTTCTCGGAACTAACTGCCTTGGTTGTACTTGTTATTTTGGTTTGTTCTTTTGTAATCGGCTTGGCAGGGGCCGTTTTTTTCTCAGGAGTTACTTGTTGTGTGGTCTTTGTCGTCTCTATTACTCGATTCGTTTCGGAGCTCGAGTCTTTTGCCGTCTTTGGCGTAAGGAAATTCATGACAATTATGCAGAGTGCTGCGCCCAAACAAAATGCCAACACTGATTGAATCAATGCTTTCTTACTTGAATCCATTGTTATTTCCTATACGGTAACGGTTGCCGCTCTAAGCGAATTTAGAAATTCTTTGACTGCATTTATGTAGAGCTGACGATCAACTTCATACATGTTGATGTGTCCTGCATTAGGCAAAACGGCGAAGCGTTTTGGCTCGCTTGCCTCAGCAAACAACTCTTGCCCGTGTGCAAAAGGTACCGTCTCATCATTCATACCGTGAATAATCAGAAGTGGTTGGTGTTTGCCTCTGACTGTGGCTAAATTGTTTAGTGCCGGCTGTGGAAATAGCCAATCCGGATATACGTGCAGCAAAGGAACGTGTTCTTTACCGATGCGAGCTAATGAACAAAAACCTGACTGCAGAACAAGAGCTGCCGTTGGAACATTCAGCGCTAGATAGCTAGCAACACCTGATCCAAGTGATTCCCCGTAATTGATGATGTCGCGGCTATCAATGCCGACTTCCTTAGTCAAAAAGCGATAGGCGGACAGTCCGTCCTGGCAAATGCGTTTGACGTTTGGTGTACCTTCACTTCGACCATAGCCTTGATAGTCGTAGATGAACACAGAAGCACCGGTCTCTAGAAGTGCGCCCACTAAGCCTGTACGCGTGGCGAGATTACCACCGTTGCCATGACTGAAGAGAATAGTTTTATCGGCGCCTGGTGTTTCAAAAAACCAGCCATGCAAAGTTTTGCCGTTTGTAGAAGGGAAAAATACATCTTCGCGCTTAATCCCGCTCAAGGATTCAAGATGGTATTCGCCGTTGGGATATCTATCAGGACGAAACAGTACCGGTTTATAGACCGGTACTGCAACACGCGGCGATAGTGCCAAATACAACGCTCCCAGTGCTAGTCCGGCTAACGGTGTTTTGGTCAATAGGTTCATTATCTTGCCGCTTTTAAATGATTTTCTGGAAGACTGCGATATCAAGCCAGCGATCAAATTTGCGTCCCATTTCGGCAATAGTGCCGACTTTTTCAAAAGCGAAGTCACGAATCAATCTGAGACTGGCTAAATTTTCAGTACAGATCAATACTATCACGCTGTGATACTTGTTTTGCTCGGCACGCTTCATGAGTTCAGCCATGAGCTTTTTGCCTGTACCGCGGCTGCGATGCTGCGGATGTATATACAAGGATGCTTCTACCGTATCGCGGCAACGTGCATGATAGTAGGAAAGGCTTATCCAGCCGACGACTTGTCCTTTTGCTTCAGCAACTAGAACAGGCAAGTCTTGTCTTTCGTGTTCGTTGAACCAATTCCAACGCTCAGCTTCGGCCATTTCTCTGGTATCAAAACTGGCGGTTGATTGACCAACCCAGAAGTTGTAAATCCAATTTATTGCAGCTAAATCACTTACAGCTGCTTCTCTTATGACAATCTGGTCGGCTTTTCTTGAGACTAAATTTGTCATGGTTCACCTCTATATCTAGAAGCAATATTGAAGGGGCACCAAAGATATTGCTTTGGAAGAATTATAACCTTCAATCCGCCATATGATAACACAAAAATAATCCGAAATCGGCATGAATAGTGTCTTGCAGATAAATTCGTGCAACGCACCCTTTGCATGTATTGTGCCACCATATTTGCAACCACCTGTACGTCATTCTGAGCAAAGGCGCTGGCGCCGATGCGAAGAATCTCGTATCTTAAGTAGCGAGATCCTTTGTCGCAGCTGTGCTGCTCCTCAGGATGACTGTAATTCGATACAACGGAGAGTAATTGTGGTTGAGATAGCGAAACTTACGGTGATCGTTCTTGCCGTATTCATATTTATAGGTGGAATAATCGGTTTTATAAAAGCCAAAAGTAAGCCATCTCTAATCTCCGGAATAATTAGTTCTGGTCTGTTAGCCGGCTGCTATACGTGGAGTCAAACAGATGCAAAGATAGCATTGATCACTGCTGATGTTTTGTCGGTTCTACTTACAGTAATGTTCTATTTTCGTTTTACGAAAAGCCGCAAATTTATGCCTGCTGGACTTTTGATACTACTATGTTCACTTGCTGTTGTCGTTATCACCATGGCGGTAACTGGTTCATAGCTTGCGCAGATAGCAAAGCCTTAACGAGAATTCGCCTATTTGTTCCTTGCTGACAACAGTAAGCGAACCCACCTGGCATCTTCATTTAGCTATAATTTGATTGCGTTTAAATGCGGACTGGCTTAGTGCTCCGGTTTTTGCGCGCGAAATTTGTTCGCTGAAGGGAAATGAAATATGGAAGCAACAAAAGATGTCGTAAAACCCGAGGGCTTTGGGGTTACGGCAAGACGTGACGCGTGGTGGATTGAACCAATGCTTGTGGCAATTGGTTTTGGTTTGTTTATCGTCTACGCAACTTTTCGTGTATTTGAAAATAACTACTACGAATGGGGACCATACTTGTCGCCATTTTTCTCTCCCAAATTCATGCTTGATTTGGTGAAGATGTTGCCTGCGGCAATTATTCCTTATGTACCGCCTGCTGCATTTATTCTCTGGATACCGGCAGGATTTCGTGCTACTTGCTATTACTATCGCAAGGCTTATTACAGAGCGTACTTTGCTGATCCGCCGGGATGTTCTGTCGGTCACTTCGGTGGCGAGAAATATTGTGGTGAAACCTCTTTCCCTTTCATACTGCAAAATTTGCATCGCTATTTCTTTTATCTGGCGACAATTGTTCTGGCGTTTCTCTGGTATGACGCAATTATTGCTTTCAATTTCGACGGACACTTTGGTGTCGGCGTCGGCAGTTTAGTTTTGGTTGCAAACGTCATGTTGCTTTCGTTATACAGTTTCGGCTGTCATGCATGGAGACATTTGGTAGGCGGAAGGTTGGATTGCTTCTCTTGCTCGGCAACGTCTAAGCAAAGCTTCAAGATTTGGGAAAGGGTGACTAAGCTCAATGAACACCACATGTTCTGGGCTTGGTGCTCGCTATTTTCAGTTGGCTTTGCGGACTTCTACGTGCGCTCTGTTGCTAGCGGTTTATTTACTGATATAAGGCTTTTCTAAAATGGCAAATTACGAAACACATGAACATGACGTTCTGGTTATCGGCGCTGGTGGCGCCGGACTGAGAGCGGCAATTGAAGCTTCGGCAAAGGGCTTGTCTGTAGGTCTTGTTTGTAAGTCGCTTTTGGGTAAAGCGCATACTGTTATGGCTGAAGGCGGTGTAGCAGCTGCACTAGGTAACGTGGACTCGGCTGATGGCTGGGAAACACACTTCCGCGACACCATGATGGGCGGTAAGATGCTCAACAATTGGCGCATGGCTCAATTGCATGCGCAAGAAGCTCCTGATCGCGTACGCGAGCTTGAGCACTGGGGTGCTGTCTTCGACAGAACCAAAAATGGCAAAATTCTGCAGCGCGCCTTTGGTGGTCATACATATAAGCGACTCTGTCACGTCGGTGACCGTACCGGTCTTGAGATGATCCGCACTCTGCAAGATCAAGGCGTGCACCAGGGTATCAAAGTCTATATGGAATGCGCCATCAGTAAATTGCTGAAAGACGGCGACACAATTGCCGGAGCATTTGGCTATTTCCGTCAAGACGGCAGATATGTATTGTTCAAAGCTAAAGCAGTAGTTTTAGCAACTGGCGGTGTTGGTCGTTCTTTCCCTGTGACGTCGAACTCATGGGAGTACACAGGTGACGGTCAAGGTCTGGCTTACGAGGCCGGTGCTGATCTAATTGACATGGAATTCGTGCAATTCCACCCAACAGGCATGGTCTGGCCGCCAGGCGTGAGAGGAATTCTAGTAACAGAAGCTGTGCGCGGTGAAGGCGGAATTCTGCGTAATAACAAAGGCGAGCGCTTCATGTGGAAATATCTGCCTGAAGACAGGCGTAATGAATACGCTGCTGACGAGGAAGAAGCGAAACGTTGGGTTGATGCGGCAATGAAGGGTGAAAAGACAAATGATCGCCGTCCACCTGAATTATCCACAAGAGACAACGTAGCTCGCGCTATCTACACGGAAGTAAAGGAAGGACGTGGTTCACCACATGGTGGCGTTTTCTTGGATATCAGCTATCAAGATTCCGAGCGCGTCAAGAAAAAGCTTCCCAGTATGTATCACCAGTTCAAGGAATTGGCTGATGTAGATATCACTGCCGGACCTATGGAAGTAGGACCGACAATGCACTACATCATGGGTGGCATTCGCGTTGATGCTGACACTGCCGGTACACGTGTTCCGGGCTTATTTGCCGCAGGCGAAGTTGCCGGTGGCATGCATGGCTCTAATAGGCTGGGCGGAAATTCATTGTCCGATTTGATAGTCTTTGGTCAACGTGCCGGAGCCGGTGCCGCGGAATTTGCTAAGAAAATCGGCGGGCAACCGAAGATCAATGAGGCTGATATCACCGCAGCTATTGAAGAATTGGAAGCACCATTCAAGCGCGCAAACGGCTTGAATCCATACGATGTGCAAACGAAGCTACATGAAATCATGAGCAAGTATGTAGGCATCTTCCGTGAAGAGAATGACTTGAAACAAGGAATTGCCGAATTGGAAGCACTGCAAGCAGAAGTCGATAATGCCAAAGCGCAAGGCACCAAACTGTTTAATCCAGGTTGGCACCTTGCCTTGAACTTGAAGACGATGCTTATTTGCTCACAGGCAATTGCTAAAGCTGCACTGCTAAGAAAGGAAAGTCGCGGTGCTCACAGTCGTCTCGATTATCCAAATACAGAGGCTGATTTTGGCAAGTTCAATTACTCTAGTTCTTTAGAGGGCGGCAAAATGGCTCTTAAAGAATCACCGTTAAATGAGATGCCTGAAGATTTGAAGAAACTATTTGCTAAGAAGGAGCCTGCACATGCGTGAAGCGACACTATCCGTTTTTCGTGGTGATAAGGACACGGGCGAATTTAAAACCTACAAGGTGCCTATCGAAGAAGGCATGGTAGTTCTCGATGCCATACACTACATCCAAGCCCATGAAGATCCTGAACTTGCCGTGCGTTGGAACTGCAAAGCCGCCAAATGCGGATCTTGCAGCGCTGAAGTAAACGGCCGTCCGAGTCTTATGTGCAAAACTCGTATGGATCACTTTGCTGACGGCGAGGAAATTCGGGTTGAACCATTGCATACATTCCCTGTAATCAAAGATTTGGTTACAGACGTATCTTGGAATTACGAAGTAAATAAGCGCATTCCAGGATTTACTCCGGCGCCTGATGCTGATTGGACCTTTTACCAGGAAGATATTGAGCGCGTTCAGGAATTCCGCAAATGTATTGAATGCTTCCTTTGCCAGGACGTTTGTCACGTGCTGAGAGACCACGATCGCAAGGATGCGTTTTTTGGACCGCGTTTCCTTGTTAGAACAGCCGGACTCGAAATGCACCCGATGGATACATTGAACCGCGCTGAATTCATCAAAGACCAAGAAGGAATAGGTTTCTGCAATATCACAAAATGTTGTTCGGAAGTTTGTCCGGAAGAAATTCACATCACCGACAACGCCATCATTCCTCTCAAGGAACGCGTAGTTGATGAGTTTTATGATCCGGTCATGATGATCTGGAACAAAATCTTTGGTAAAAAGAAACAGCTGGTTTAGAGACAACTGGATAGATACAGCGCCGTGAGATTTGGTCAATAATAGGCGCTTCTACTTATTAGTTTGCCGAACGCCTGCCAGAATAAATTCTATAGCTTCACTTATGTGTTGTTGAATCATTTCCGGATCTAAAAGATCTGCTGTCGGATGCCAGAGATGTTTCATATTCTCGCGTACGAGAAAATAGAACGAACACACACCAATGATATTTACCGTAGTATGTACCGGATCCAGCTTGCGAAACTCACCATTGGCCACACCTCGTTGAATAATTGCCACCAGGGGAGCATAGAGTGTAGCGATCGCAATTTCTTGGTAGTACTTGCCTTTGTTCTGAATGCTCTCGTAGATAAACATTGAACCCATATGAGTGCTGGCAGAAATTTCTTCTAGAAATACCTGTACGAAGCTTCTCAGGGCATCTTCTGCCTTAGCGGCATTGATGTCCATGCGTTGCATTGCGCGTACCCGTTTGGCAAATGTTCGTTCAAGGACAGCTTTATAAAGAGTCTCTTTGTCCTCAAAGTAATAAAAGAGCATGGCTTTGGTGACCGCCGTCTTGGAAGCGATGGCTTCTGTGCGGGCGCCCAAGAGTCCAGCCTTGGCAAATTCCTGCTCGGCTGCATCGAGAATGCGGTTGCGTGTAGCTTCGGGGTCGCGCGTGGCTTTTGTAGACATGATGGATTCCTTTGATTTAATTACAATTACCAACCGGTTAGTTGATTAAATCTCTCGCGGCTACTCAGAAGGGGTCGGAGAAGCCGAAGTTTGCGAGGCTTACGGCTAATTATAGGCTAACTTGACAAAGGCAGCCAACGGATTTATACTATTAACTAACTAGATGGTTAGTTCGCTTGAGGGAATTTAGTCATGTCACCGGCAGAACTTAAATATATGAAGGAAAAGGAGACAGCAAAGGAAGCTGGCGCCTTTTGCCGTCTTCTGCCTCCGGTTGAACAAACTGAGGGAAAGTCCACCATTGCCAGTCGTTTTTCTGCCAAAACTAAGTTGATTGGTTCCGTCATTTTGGTTGCAAGTCTTACGCTACTTGTGGTTGGTTATAACTCAGTCAATTATTTTCTCACCTATGAGCAAACCGACGATGCCTACACAACAGGTCATTTGCACCAAATAAGCAGCCGGATAAACGGCACCGTCGAAAGAGTACTTGTTGATGACAATGAGCACGTTGTTGCCGGACAGCCTTTGGTGATTCTCGATCCGAAAGATTTTGAGGTACGAGTCAAACAAGCTCAGGCGTCACTTGAAACTGCTGAGCACAATGCGCAAGCAGCTCAAAGCGCCATCTCTCTTGCCAGTATTTCTGCCGGTGGTAAAACCACAGAAGCTCAAGGTCAGATAGATAGTGCTAAAGCTTTGCTAAGTCAATCACAACAGGCAGTTGGAACAGCCAGAGCGGCGATAAAAGAGGCTGAAGCTCAATACAGCGCAAAAGCTGCAGAAGTTGTGCGCGCTGAAGCCGATTACAAAAGATTTGTCATGCTTGCCAATGAAGGCGCAGTTTCTCTGCACGATCGAGATGCAGCGGTGCGAGACTATGAGGTAGCAAAAGCATCGAGAGAAGCCGCTAGGGAAGCAGTGCGTCAAACAGGCAGTCGATTAGCTGAAGCAGAGCATGCAGTTAATTCAGCTCGTGCGCAAATTTTGCAATCAGGTGGTTTATTGCAACAGGCAAAAGCAAGTCACGTGCAAACAGCTGTGAATGAAAGTCAGTTTGCAGTTGCTCAATCGGCAACTTCCGAGGCCAATGCAAAACTAGCGGACGCGCAGTTGCAATTGTCTTATACAAGGATTGTTTCACCGACAAATGGTCGAGTCGGCAGAAAAACAGTGGAAGCCGGTCAGAGAGTACAGCCTGGTCAACAGTTGATGACTGTGGTCTCTGATGATGTATGGCTTGTTGCCAACTTCAAAGAGACTCAGCTTGAGAAATTGCGTCCTGGTGAATCTGTTGAGATTAAGGTCGATTCTTTCCCGCACAAGAAATTTGAAGGCGTTGTCGACAGTATTGCTCCTGGCTCGGGTGCGACGTTTGCTTTGCTGCCACCGGATAACGCCACTGGCAATTTCACAAAAATTGTCCAGAGAGTGCCTGTGAAAGTGCGCTTCAAGAGAGACAGTTTGCAAGGCTTTGAAAATCTGATAGTCCCCGGAATGTCGGTTGTTGCTAGCGTCAAAGTACGTTAGAGGACGTGGCATTATGGAAGATCATGTCCCACTTAAGAGCTGGTTCGCCGTTTTAGGTGCTGCCCTCGGCGCATTTATGGCTGTATTGGATATTCAAATTGTCAATTCATCATTGGCAAATATTCAAGGCACGCTGGGTGCAACCTTGGATGAGGGTACGTGGATAGCCACTTCGTACTTGGTTGCCGAAGTTATAACTATTCCCTTGACGCCGTGGTTGTCTCGGATATTTTCAACGCGTTTATACGTAATAACTAATGCTTGTCTATTCATACTCTTTTCAGTGTGCTGCGCTTGGGCATGGGATCTCAATTCAATGATTATGTTTAGAGCGCTGCAAGGATTTACAGGCGGCACACTAATTCCTATGGCCTTGAATATTATTTTGACTAGTTTGCCTTTGAGCAAACGTCCAGTAGGCATGGCTATATTTTCCGTGACGGCAACTTTTGCTCCTTCAATCGGACCTGCCATTGGCGGCTGGCTAACAGATACTTTTAGCTGGCAGTATATTTTCTATCTCAACATAATTCCAGGAGCAATACTGGTAGCTATACTTCTTTGGGCTTTGCCAAAAGAGGCAATACAATTCAGCGAGCTGAAGCGTGGTGATTGGCTTGGTATTGCCAGCATGGCTCTAGGTCTAGGTGCGTTGGAGATTGTTCTTGAGGAAGGCAATCGCAAAGACTGGTTCGGTTCCGAATTGATAGTGAAACTAGCTGTAATTGCTGCCGTGTCGTTGACTGTATTTCTAATACATGAGCTACGAACTAAACAACCATTAGTCAACTTGAGATTGCTTGCTCGACGCAATTTTGGAATCGGCAGCGTGGCAAATGTAATACTTGGGTTTGGTCTTTATGGGTCTGTGTATCTATTGCCTGTTTATTTAACACAAATTCAAAACTATGACTCTTTGCAGATAGGACAAGTTCTTGTCTGGATGGGGTTGCCGCAACTACTCATTATTCCATTGGTGCCTATCTTGATGAAACGTTTTGATCCTCGTTTATTGCTTGGCTCCGGCTTACTCCTATTTGCGATAAGCTCGTTGATGAATGCTTTTATGACTCACGATCATGCAGGTCCCCAATTAATTGCTTCGTTGCTTGTTCGAGCTATTGGTCAACCTCTAATTATGGTTCCGCTTTCGACAATAACTACCGGCGGCATTGAAATTGAACAGGTAGGTTCAGCTTCCGCTCTATTCAACATGATGCGCAACCTCGGCGGCTCAATTGGAATTGCCCTTATCTCAACATTCCTTACTCAAAGAGAACACTTCCATTCGTCACGTATTGGTGAATCCATTTCGCTGGCAGCACCGCAAGTGCAAGATAGGTTAAATCAATTAACGCAGATGTTCCTTACTCGAGGTGCGGATGCGGCAACGGCATATGACCAGGCGCTGAGACTTATCGACAGCATTGTGCGTAAAGAGTCTTTTGTTATGGCTTTTAACGAAGCGTTTCTAGTTATGGGAATTACCATTGCGCTTTGCTTTGCCACAGTCTTCATACTGAAACGGCCGTCCCATTTGGGGGAGACGGCCGCTCACTAATCTTACTTGCGTAAGACAGGACTTATGGGCTGTTTTACAGAGGTCGGGCTATTCCAAAAGGAGAGGCGCGAGGTGTTGGGAGCGCTTGGGGCGTTGCACCGCTGTCTTTGGGAGATAAGCCAAGGAGCAGTTGGGAGTCTGTCCTTGGCTGTATTAGCCCGCATTTCCACCATAATACGGTCATTTCCAACATAGCAATTGGAAAGTGAATTTAGGCGCTGGCTTGGTTTAGAGTTTGCATTGTCTCATTGTCCAGTGTGAGCGAAGTAGCTTCAAACAGATCATTTAGTTGGGTTAGATTTGTGGCACTGACAATAGGTGCTGTGATACTTTGTCGTGCCAACACCCAGGCAAGCGCTACTTTGCCTGGCGTAGAATTTAGGTTGGCGGCGACATCATCCAATGCTTTTAAGATTTTCCAGCCGCGCTCGTTCCAATATTTTTCAATGCGAATTTTCCTGGCGCTTTTATCGACGCTTTGCTTGTCTCGATATTTGCCGACGAGAAATCCTGCTCCAAGTGAGTAGTAGCTGATGACGCCGAGTCCATTTTCAACGCAGACAGATTCAAGCTCGCCTTCATATTGAGAGCGATCGTAGAGATTGTAGAGTGGTTGTAGAGTCTGGAATTTCGGATAGCCATGTTCTTTGCTTAACTTGAGCGCAAGCTTCAAACGCTCCGGTGTGTAGTTGGAACCACCGATATAACGCACTTTGCCGTGTTTTACTAATTCACCAAATGCTTCCAGTGTTTCATCCAGTGGTGTTTCCAGATCGTCTTTGTGCGATTGATAAAGATCGATGTGATCAATATTTAGACGGTGCAAGGAATCTTCAACTGCACGCATTATGTAAGGCTTGGATAGTCCTTCTTTGCCTGGACCCATTTCCATGCCTACTTTGGTGGCAATTACCACTTTGTCTCTATTGCCGTTGCGATTAAGCCATTTACCAAGAATGGTCTCCGATTCACCACCGACATTGCCTGGAGCAAATCTCGAGTAGTAATCTGCTGTGTCTATAAAATTGAAACCGGCATCGACCCAAGCATCAAGCAATCTGAAGGACATTGCCTCATTGGCTGTCCAGCCGAAAACATTGCCACCAAACATGAGCGGTGACACTTTCAAATCCGAGTCGCCGAGTCGTTTCATTTCCATTGGTAATTCTCCAGCTTATTGAAAATAGGTGGCGCGCAAAAATCCAAATATCTGATATGCGCTCCAAACAACGACCATCAACACGCCAACAAAAACAGGACCAAAATTGTCAAGCGTGTCGTCGAGCCAAGAAAAGGGTGCCTTGATTCTCTTCATGACTTCCGGCACGGTTGTTGATGACAACTTCTGCGCGTAAATGATAACGGCAGCTCCAGCAAGTACGTAGAGCCAAAGGAAGGAGCGTGCTTCCTCCATGAAGAAGAGCGCCGCCAGTAGAGCTGCGGTAGAAAATAAGAACAGCATGAAAAACCATTATAAGGTCCATGCTGTATTGCGAAATTATTCGACGGTAATTGATTTATATTCTATTTTTACATCCCGGCATCATCGGGCACGCTTGTTGGTATTGCCACGGTGTAGGTCCAGGTGGCACTTGATTTTGAGTCCGTCATGGTGAGTGTTGGAATCTTGGCTTTTTCCATGTAGTCCTTAATGGGATCAATGATGGCTCTGCGTTGCGACGGATCTGACAGTCTTGTGGCAATCATCAGCTCGACATTTTGATCGGCATTTTTATCCACTTCTTCACCGTTGGATGTCCATTTGAAGTCGCCTTTTGCACCAACTGCTGTTAGTCCTTCAGTAATCTTGCTTTCAATTAGCTGGCGGGCTTCAAGATAAGTCATTTTCTCCATCGGATCTTCTTGGACTTGTCCGCGGTTCATAACTTGTCCAATCCAACTAAACTGGACGGCTATAAGAAAAACAACACCTACAGCAAGAGCTGTGACGATAATCGGTGCCATGTTAATTGATGGCTCTTTCTGGATATCGAAAAAGCTTGATTTACCCTTACGAACGTATTGCGGTGTACCGCAGGATGGACAACGCTCTTCGTGTCCATGCAGGGGAACTCGACATGTTGGACAATCGTGCATAGTAAGGTATCTCTTTCTAGGTGCTAAAACCTATATTTCCTGT
This sequence comes from Candidatus Obscuribacterales bacterium, assembly GCA_019744775.1. Classification (NCBI taxonomy): domain Bacteria; kingdom Bacillati; phylum Candidatus Melainabacteria; order Candidatus Obscuribacterales; species Candidatus Obscuribacterales bacterium. Next base: position 109,700 of record JAIETZ010000005.1, on the reverse strand, counting down.
ACCACTTTAGCACAATCAGGCATTCACGGTAGCCCGCATTGCCTTGACGAAACGCTGTGTAATTAGCTGTGGCCTTGTGATTGCGGATCCGACAACACAGGTAAATGCTCCCATGGCAAAGGCTTCAGCAACTTCCTGTGGATACCAAACACGACCTTCCAATACGACAGGTTTATCAGTAAGTCGTATGAAGGCTTCAAGCAATTTGAGATCCGGACCGGTTGTTTCCGGAGGGACTTTCGTTTCTTGCGTGTATCCGGATAATGTCGTTGAAATAACATCAGCGCCCGCTTTGGCTGCCGTTAAACCGTCTGCCAAGGTTGAGCAATCTGCCCAGACAGGCTTGTTTAATTCCTTGCGAATGCGGTCAATGAGTTGAGCGACAGTGACACCACCTGGTCTTTGTCTGTCGGTTGCGTCAATTGCAATGATATCCGCGCCGGCTTCGGCAATTTCTGCGGCATCTTCAAATGTTGGTGTTATATAAACGTGCTTGATCCAATCTTTTTCCGGAACCAATTTTGATTTAGTGAGACCGACAATAGGCACAATTGTATTTTGTCTTACATGAGCAATGTTATTTGCTCCTTCAAGACGCAACCCTGCAGCACCACCGTTTAATGCCGACAATGCCATAGCCAAAATATGATCAGGATGACAAAGCGGTTCGCCTTCGGCAGCCTGCACGGATACCACTAGCCCGCCTTTTAGCAACTGAAGTTTTTCTAGTTCTTTTGTTAGGTCTTTAGTCATCGTCAAATCCTTACAAGTTCAGGCAAATGAATTTTGGTTGTGTGAGCTCGTGTATTGCGTAGCGCACGCCTTCCAGTCCAATGCCGGATTCTTTGCGTCCACCATACGGCATATGATCTGCGCGGAATGTAGATGGATCATTTATGATCACACCGCCGGCATCAATTTGTCTTGCTGCTTTGAAGGCAATATCAATATTCTTTGTGAAAATTGCTGATTGCAATCCGTATCTGGAGTCATTAACAGCAGCAATTGCTTCATCAATTGTTGAGTACTTCATGACGGTAACAACAGGTCCGAATATTTCCTGACAGACAACATTCATTTCAGGTTTAGTGTCTGAAAGAACAGTAGGTTCCATGAGATTCTTGCTGATTATTTTTCCGCCGGCTTGAATCTTGGCGCCTGACTTTTCTGCAAGTTTTATCCATTCGACAGTCTTTACTGCGCTTGGCTCATCAATCACTGGACCGACATCTGTCGATTCATCCAGAGGGTCACCGACTTTCAATGCTTTTACAGCTGACGAGAATTCTTTCAAGAATTTGTCGTAGACCTTTTCTTGAACATAGACACGTTGAACAGAGATGCAACTTTGACCGGCATTGGAATAACCACCGCGGCAGATGCCTTTGATTGCTGAATCCAAGTCGGCATCGTCGTGAACAATTACACCTGCGTTGCCGCCTAATTCAAGGACGATGCGTGTGCCTGGCGCAATTTGCTTGCGCAAATCCCAACCAACTTGAGCGCTGCCGGTAAATGTGAGCATGGCGATGCGTGGGTCGGTAACAAGGGCTGTACCTTTAGCACCACGACAAGGAATTATTTGCAGAACTTCTTCCGGCAGTCCTGCTTCAGTAAGAAGCGCTTTCAACTTGAGACTGGAAATTGGTGTCTGAGATGATGGCTTAAGAACAACAACATTGCCTGCGGCAATTGCCGGAGCAACTTTGTGTGCGACCAGGTTCAATGGGAAATTGAACGGAGTTATGGCGCCTATTATTCCTAATGGTTCGCGCAAAACCAATGCCAAACGACTTTCATTGCCTGGACTCCTGTCCATCGGAATTTGCTCACCGTCTAAGTGCATCGCTAATTCGCCAGCGACAGCAAAAGTACCGGCAGCACGCTGCACTTCAATGCGCGCATCCTTCATTGGCTTGCCGCCTTCAAGGGATATTGTCCGCGCTAAGTCATCTGCATTTTTCAAAATTAGCTGGGACGTTTTCGCTAGGATTTCCGAGCGTTTGTAAGCAGGCATTGAGCGCATGGTTTTGGTGAAACATTCTTGAGCTATGCCAATAGCTTTATTGATAGCCTTTTCGTCAGCTTGCCCTATGGAAGCTATTGATTCATGACTAAAGGGACTCTTGACTTCTATAAATTCCTCAGTGGTTATGCCCCTGACGCCAAGTGGATAACGTACGATTTCTTTCAACATCGCCCTGCCCTGCTGGTTATCGCTGCACGGGCGCATTACATGCGCCCCTACGAACCCAACAATTATAACTTCTAATTCAAATTAGAGTTATTTCCTCTTGTAAACCTACTATTTTTCAGTGGTAAACTTGTATACGCATTATTACTGACAAGCAGTGCGCTCTTGAATCGACTCACAACTACTAACAAAGACCGTGTAGGTCGTTTGGCATTGCCGACCGGCTTCGCTATTGCTTTGTTGCTTAACAGCTTTTCGGGTTTGGCAGGCATTGCTGCCGGCACTACTTTTGAAGCGTATCAAGAACCACGCAGCACGCGTTCGCGTCTCAATGAAATTGAAGAACGGAAGCGTGAAATCCACGAAAAATATAAGCAGGCTAAGCGTAAGGAAGACGCTGCTATGAAAGCGTTGCACAAAATCCAACAAACCTATAATGACACCAAAGCAAATCTGCATCAGAACGAAAAAGAACTTGAAAAAACGCAGAGCAATATAAAAGCGACTGAACGCAAAATTGACATAACTCAGTCGACGGAGCAACAACTATCCCAACAAGCAGCGCAAAGACTGCGCGAAGTTTATGAAGGACATCGTTTAAGTTTGCTGGAGATGTTTTTCCAAGTAACATCCCTACAGTCGTTGTTGGACCTGTTCTATTATCAAGAGAGAATTGCCGAAGCGGACAAGAAATTGCTTGAGGAGCTGAAACAAAAAGCTCAGGCCTTAGCTGCCAAGAAAGATTTCCTTGGAGAGCATTCAAACAAGTTAGGCGAAATAATTACAGATATTGCCAAGAAAGCTTCCGAAATCGCTAAGAAAAAGACGGCGCAGGAACAGATTGCGGAGCGGCTAAAAACGCAGCGTGCATTCTATGAACAGGCCGAGACGCAATTGGCTATTGAATCGCAGCAGTTAGAAAGACAAATCGTTGATCTCGAATCAAGTAGACGTGGCTCGGGTGATATGGCAGTAGGTTCAGGCTCGATGAGCATGCCGATTCGCGCACCAATTTCTTCGCCATTTGGTTATCGCGGGCATCCAATATTTGGCGGCAGAAGATTTCACTCGGGCGTTGACCTGGCAGGCGCCAATCATACACCGATTAAGGCATCTGATTCCGGCTGCGTGCTAAAAACCGGCTGGTACGGCGGCTATGGCAAAGTAGTCATTGTTAGCCATGGACATGGCAAATCGACACTTTATGCGCACATGGCGCAAACGGCTGTTTCGCCTGGACAAAATGTCAGAAAAGGTGAAGTCCTCGGTTACGAAGGTTCTACAGGATTCTCAACCGGACCGCACGTGCACTTTGAAGTACGTATCGACGGTAAACCGAGAAACCCACTTAATTACGTCCGCTAATTGACGGCACTCTTTTAGACAAGGATAATTGAGCCTGTTGTGACCCATAGGTTTCTGCGTGCTGATAATTCTTTTGACGCTTTTTGCCTTTCCACCTGCTGCATGCGCCTATCTTGACTTGACTACAGGTAGCTATTTCTTTCAAATTGCGCTAGGCACTATCTTGGGCTTGGTGGTTTCATTTAGACAACGCATTAAGCACGTTTTTTGGTCGATTACGAACAAATGCTGCCCTGATAAAACAGCTGACCAAGTAAGTATTGAAGTTGAGCAAGATGATCAAAACAATTGAGAAGCTCAGTAGCTCGTTTCGTGATCCTAGCGGTTTTGTCTTTTTAAAAGATGGCAGACTCTATCGGCAGATAAATCAGTCGTACAAAGACAACTACGACTTGTTGCTGTCTTCCAAGCTTTACGACAGTCTCATTGAGAACAAGCAACTTATCCCCCATGAAGAAGTTTCTGTCGAACCATTTGATGCCAAACAGGCATACAAAGTAGTTCAACCTCAAGAAGTTCCTTTCATTTCCTATCCATTTGAGTGGTGCTTTAGTCAGTTGAAAGACGCAGCACTATTAACGATGGACGTTGTCTTGGCTGCGCTAGATGCCGGGATGATCCTAAAAGATGCCAGCGCCTACAATGTGCAGTTTCTAAACGGCAAGCCGATACTAGTTGATACTTTGTCATTTGAGAAATACATCGACGGACAACCGTGGATTGGCTACCGCCAGTTTTGCCAACACTTCTTAGCGCCATTGGCTTTGATGGCTTACAAAGACACGCGCTTGAGCAAATTCTCCGCTGTTTACATAGACGGCATTCCAATGGATTTAGCAAGCAGTCTTTTGCCGGGGTCAACCTGGTTCAATCATCGATTGTTGACTCATCTACATTTGCACAGCCGCTGGCAAGGACAATCTGGTGAAAATAGTGGGAAACCTTCTGCGAAAATGCCAAAAGAGGCTTTGAAGGCGCTTTTGCAGGATGTACGCAGTTCGGTTGCAGAATTGAAGGTGCGTTCTGTGCATTCGGTGTGGGCTGACTACACGCAAAACAATAACTATGAGGCAGTAAGCTCTGCACATAAGAAGAAGCTCGCTGCTCAGTTTCTAGAAAAAATAAATCCTAAAACCGTGATGGATTTAGGAGCCAATACAGGAGACTACAGTCGGCTGGCGTCGACGTCTACGTTAGTTGTCTCTGCGGATCTGGATCATGATTCTGTGGAAATGAATTACAATCGCTGTCTGTCGGAAGGTCGTCGAAATATTTTACCCATGGTTGTTGATCTAACCAATCCAACCGCTTCCTTAGGATTTGAAAACAAAGAGCGATTGTCCTTTCTTGAGCGAGGAAAGGCTGATTTCGTAATGGCTCTTGCTCTTATTCACCACATGGCGATTGCTAATAATGTGCCTCTAGCTAAGATTGCTCAGTTCTTCAGCAGCATGGCGCCATATTTGCTAGTTGAATTTGTGCCGAAAGATGACTCACAAGTTGAAAGGCTTCTTCAATCAAGAGAGGACATCTTCCCTGATTACACACAGGAAGGATTTGAGGCTGCTTTCAAGGAATATTATTCCATCGTTGATGCGGTAGATATTGAAGGCTCGAAAAGACGATTGTATTTGTTAAAAACTGCGGATGCTTAGACAATGAATAAATTGCCGCTGCATCCATTTTTGTTTGCTGCCTTTTCTATATTGTCTTTCTATAGTGTGAGCACGGTCTTCTGTATCCCTCAAGTGCTCGCTCTTCCAATGATTGTCGCCATGGGTGCAGTTGGAGTCCTCCTTCTGCTATTCATGCTTATCAGCAGAAATGTCGTCGTAGCTGCTTTTATGACGACCACATTAGTCTTTTGCTTTTTTGCTTTTAGATTTACTTACGAAAGTATTTGTAATCTACAGATGTTGCTTCTGTATTTCGTCCTAGGCTCTCGTAATATTCCAATCAGCGCAACGTTGCTTTTAGGTGTTTGGCTGTTGATGGCTGGGATTGCGCTTGTTGCTTGCATGAGAAACAGTAGGTATCTAGAAGGCAAGAATTCGCTTTTAAATACGATTGCTGTTTGCTGCCTGTTGTTGTCTGCTGTTGATGTTGCGGGCAAAGAAGTAGTTAGAAGACATAGTGCAACAAAAGTAGTTCAAGCTGTTCAGGAGCCTGTCAAAATCCAGCAATTGCAAGCTAGTGCAAAGCCTGACATTTATTACATCATTCTTGATGGCTGCGCTCGCCCGGATATCTTGAAGATGCTTTATCACTACGATAACGATAAGTTCACTAATTATTTGAAATCTAAGGGATTCTACATTGCTGATGAGAGTCACAGCAATTACCAGATGACGCCGCTTTCCTTGGCTGCGACCCTTAATATGAATTATGTCAACGCAGTCGAAAATATCCAACCGAAATCAAATGATTGGTTTCCGATGATTGAGCTGATTGAAAACAATTTCGTCGTCAAATCGCTTAAATCCATCGGCTACAAATACGTGATGTTCAAATCCGACTGGTCCGTCACGCAGAAAAGCCCACTTGCCGATTCGCTCATTTCTCTTAGTTGGAATGATGTCTTCTTGAACCGCCTATTGTCGACAACCATTTGGACTTATGCCGAGGATTACGTTAGGGTCCTAAGAAATGAGGCGTGCTCACACTGGCTCAAAACTTTTGATCGAGCAGCTAATCTTGATGATATCCAGTCACCAAAGTTCGTCTTCCTTCATTGCATCCTGCCTCATCCGCCGTATCTATTTAATGCAGATGGCAGCCGTGTACAGAAGGGTCCGTTAGTGATGCACTTGGAAGAATATGCCGATAAGCATTCTTTTGTAGAACAGGTGAAATTCACAGAATCAAAGGTAGAGAATCTCATTGATCAACTGCTATCGCATTCAAGAAAGCCAGTAATTATCATTCAGTCTGATCACGGACCAGCTTCTCTTGATTCGTCTGAAGGCATTGAATCACCGACTAATGATTTTCTTAAGGAAAGAATGTCGATAATAAACGCTTACTATTTTCCTGAAGGCAAGTATTCAACGCTTTACCCGGAAATTTCGCCAGTTAATACATTCAGGGTATTGTTGAATCAGTATTTTGGAACTCAATTAGAAGTTTTGCAGGACAAGAGTTACTTTTCAAACTACCTTCAGCCGTATAGATTTATTGATGTTACAAACCAACTCAACTAGTTGTTTCGACATCAACGCAAATCAGAGCCCAGGGCTTTTCTTGCACGCGGGTCATGATTAATGTTGCCTTGCGTGAGCCTGTAAGTTTAAGGCTCTTCTGAAATTGATCAACGTCTCCGGCTAGCCCCCGGCGGCGGATGTCGACTACTCCAATGTCATATTGCTTAAGGCGGCTTGGAAGTTGTTTTTGATTCCAGGGGTTTGAGTCGATCACCTTTAGTGTTCTGCCGAAAGGGGACTGCATTTCTTTATCTGAAGACAAAAAGCCAATCTTTTCGTCTATTTTCCAGGCATTTAGTTCACGTGCCAGCTCTTCCACGAGTCCCGCTCTTGTGACTGATGGATTTGGGTCTAAAAGAAATTCTCCAGGCATTTTTACATCCACTGGTGGTCCCGGCTTTTCTGTCAGTGTATGACCGAAAGGTAGTATTGTCGCCCGCCTTTTAGATTGGGAAAGCGAAGGCGACCAGGCAACTGCTTCTTTTAAGTCTTTGCCAATGGCAATAAATTCTAACTCCCAGGCATCTGGAAACATTTCGTGATCGATACCAGGAGCTGCCTTAATGCCAATTCGTGTAACTGAGTCTAGTAAGTTAGTGCACCACTTAATTGAAGGTTCGCTGTCGCCTGTGCGCATACGACCTTCTGTTGTACGCCTTGCCGGATCAATGAATATTCCGTCGATGTTTGCCAAATCAAATTCTCTAACATCTGATTCGTTGTAAGTCACAGGATGACTGACATTGCAGACATCTGCATTCACTTTAGCAATTGCCAGATGCAATGGATCATAATCAACTGCCGCAACGGAACTGACATTTGCCAGGTGAATTAGATCGCCGCCTATGCCGCAGCAAAAGTCGGCTATGTTGTTCAATTGGGCAAAACGCTTGGCGCGGTATGCAGCGATTACTTCTGAAGATGCTTGTTCCAGTCCAGCCTTGGTGAAGTACATATACATTGCTCTGGAAAACTTAGCTTGAGCTTTTAGACGCAGCTGATGCTGCACCAGCGCATCAAGTACCATTTGCACCGGAAATTCCTTGCGGAGTTGAGTGCTAATACGTAATTCGTTTTCAGCAGTTAAGTCTTCTTGAGCCAACTTTGACAGCAGTAATTGCCCCTGCTTAGAAAGGAGCGCCTGAAAACGTGCAACAGCATCAGTGGTATTGGACACTAACCACCCCAGATCTGAGTGTTTGTCTAATTATGCTATGCGCGAAGCTTTTTGTTTGAGTTCTTTGACGAGATCTTCTTGACCTAAGAGATATCCGCGGCGGGCTTGATCATCTGCATAGGCGATTATTGATTCAGTGATGTTATTGAGCATACTTATCGGAATGAACTCACTTATTTGATTGAGAATTTGCTCGACGTGTTGCCATTCATCCGTTTGTAGCGGAATCGCATCGTCCAGCCTGGCAATGATTGTGTAATTGCGAAGCTTGTCCGCTTTTACGTTGTAGCCCTTGTCCATTTCGTTGGTGCCTCTAAACCCATCCCCTCTATCTATTCCCGGGTACAGGCAGGCTAATCGTGAATTCTAGATGCCAAGTTAGAAGTTTTAGCTTTTTGTTTGTCGCTGGTAGTAGTCAATAACAAAGCGTTCAGCGGCTTCCCGACCGATTACTTCATTAACGCACTGAGCCTCGTAAAGTGCTTCTAAAATCTCTCCCACGACTGGTCCCGGACCGATATCAAGTAGCTTCATTACTCGCTTGCCATCAAGCAGACACGGTGTAGATTCCTGCTTACTTATATAGACGGGAAAACCGCTTAAAAGTTCAATCAAACTCTTTTCAAGAGCATCTTTTTGCGCACCTTCTAATCCAGGACCACAAGTTGCCCCTAAATCGCCAAATGCCAAGAGCATCAATTCCGGCACATCGGCTCCACAGTTTCGGTAAAAGCGATTAACGGCCTTTTCCGTTGGCCGACCCTGATGGAATAAATGTCCAGGGCGCAGATGCCAGGCAACGAGCTTTACTATGAATCTGGACAAGGCTGTCGACCATTTGAGTCTTTTGGCTATGTTTTCGCACAAGTCCGCACCGACTTTGTCGTGACCATAGAAAGTATGGCGACCATCTTCGTTAATAACCCAAGTCGCCGGCTTGCCGATATCGTGCAAGAGACATGCCAATTTTGTGGCGGCTAATCGACTTACGCCGGCAGTTATATCTTGAGTAGCGCTTTGCATAACCCAAGCCGGGACTTTTTTAGTCCATAATTCAGACTGTCTGACGACCTCCAGTGAATGATCCCAAAGCCCTAGGTGGTGATAAGCGTTGGTTGTTACTTGTCTGGTTGCAGTGAGTTCTGGAAAAATGACTTCCAAAATATCTGCTTCGCCCATTAATTGGAGAATGCTTTTAGCATCGTCAGTCTCTAGGATTTTGAATAGCTCGTAATTGATGCGCTCAGCGGCAGGCTCAGCAAGATATTTGCTGTTTTTCTTGATGAGATCAAATGTTGCACCATCTATTTTGCAGCCGGTTGTTGCTTGAAAGCGGAATGCGCGCAATAAACGCAGTGGATCATCTAAGAGATTCTCTTCTGAAATTGCTTGAACAATTTTGTTTTTCAGATGGGACTCGCCATTGACCAGATCAATTATTTTGTCCGGTTCACTTGAGTCCCAGGCAAGCGCGTTAATAGTGAAATCACGACGAAAAATATCAGTCTTGATGCTGCCGCCGACAACGCCTGCTAAATCAACAACTTGGCCGTTGTCGAATACAACTCTTGCGGTATCAAGTTTTTCGTCAAGCAATACGAAGTGCCCGGCAAGTTTGTCCGCTAAAGTTCTGGCTAATTGAACGGCGGATGCACCTTCAACAGCGAAGTCAATGTCTTTTGGTAAATTGTCCGCAGTTGCTTTACCCGACAATACATCGCGCAAATAACCGCCGACTAAATATAGCTTGGCGCCAGCAGCTGCTGCGTCCCCGATTACTTGCCTTATGGTGGCGTTATCGTTTGGATGTAGACCTTTGGCAAACACTTAGTGAAGGCTTTCGTGTTGTATCTTTTCCATCTCGGCAGCGGAGATTTTGAAATGTCCCAGACCATAGACAAGTCCGCCAACCAAGCTGGTCAAGGTAATTAGACCAAACCAGATAATTGCGTAAGTGACGGCGTGTGCTTTGTCTACGCCCATGAGCATCAAGAAATAGGTGTATGACCATTCACGGATGCCTATGCCGTTGAATGTCGGCGTAATAAATCCGAGCACAGCCACTGACGGGTAGAAGACAAAGTAGTACCAGAGTGGTACTTGGTTAAGACCTAATGCCATGCCGACAGCAACGTGGCAAACAACTATGACCACCTGCAAAATAATTGACCAGGCAAAAGAGACCATCACAAGATTTTTGTTGCGCCAATAAACAGAAGCAACGGACTCGTTAAGCTGACGGCTAACCCAGTTTTCTTTGCCTAAAACTAGAGTTGCTAGACGCGGTACAAATGGTAGTAAACCGAAGACCAAAACTGTTCCGACAAATATCGGTAAGCGAAGTTGCCAGGGAAGACCAGTACCGCCTGGCCCAAAAACCAATCCAATTGAAGCCATCAAGAAAAGCACTGATATGCCAGCTGCTCTGTCGGCTACTACCGAGTAAAACGCATTGATGTATTTGCCTGTGCCTTTAGACAAGTAATAGCAACGGCTGACATCCCCGCCAACTGTTGAAGGCAGGAATAAGTTGAAGAAAAGACCGACATAGCAATATTGCACCAGTTGCAAAAGTGACTTATTCAGTCCGACGGCACTGGCTAACAATTGCCAACGATGAGCGTTAAGGAATACCGATAACAAGAAGATGGCTAATGCGCCCACTAGATAAACTTGGTTGGCATTAACGGCAGCCTGCCAAGCTTCACTCAGGTCAACTTTGCCGAATATGAACAAGGAGGCAAAGAGAACGACACTTATGGCGACTTTTAGGCGAAATTTGACCTCTTTGGACATCAACTTGGCAACAATCGGGTGCTGGGATAACGCATCAATGAACTCTGGCTGCTGTTGGGCAACCGGCACTGCCACTTCCACTTCCGGCTTTGGTTTTGTCAGTTCTTCAGTAATCATGCCCTAATTGGCTCCAGGACGTTTTTACCGGACATATTCTAAGCGAAATCTCAGTTATCGACGCTCGGAGTCGACCGGCAGAGTATAGAGGATACCTATTAAGTTACAAAGAATTGCATCTAAAAGACAAGGCTATAAAGTTCACTATTAGAAGCCAATTTTCTTATGGCGATAATTTGAGCGGCGGTGGCGAAAAACTGTAGAATTAAATAAACTGAAGATTAGTAGATCTATTTAGCCGGTACAGGTAGTTTAATCGAAGCGATTTAATCGAGGAGTCATCATTGCGTACTTACAAGGCATTCTCCGGCAAGGCACTTGCAGGCTTAGCCGCTAGCTTCACAATTCTTTTGGGTTCTTGGCTGGGAGGACTTCAATTAAATCCCGTCTTTGCTGAGCCGAAGACTCCGGCAACATTTGTTCAACCAGATAAAATTTCCGTGCCGCCGCCAGTTTTGTATCGCCAAGCATGGAAACTCATCAAAGATTCTTATTATGACCAGAAATTTGCTGGTCAAGATTGGGGACGTTGGGAACATCATTACGATGGCAAACTAAAATCTTCCGATGACGCATGTAAAGCCATTGAAACAATGCTTGCCAGTTTGGGCGATCCTTATACTCGCTTTTTAAATCGCGATGCGTTTGATGAGGAGAAATCGCAAATTGAAGCTCACCTTTTTGGTGTAGGCATGCAACTCGGCATGAATAAAGAACAAAGAGTTGTTGTAATTGCTCCAATTGAAAATACTCCGGCTTATAACGCCAACATCATGCCCGGTGATGAAATTATCGAAGTTGATAATAAGCCTGTTAAGGGTCAGTCGCTGGATCAAGTTGTAAAACAGATTCGCGGACCAATTAATACCAAAGTGATAATCACAATTGCTCGCGGTACTGAGAAGAAGAAAATTCCTCTTACTCGGGCTGAGATTCCAATTAAGGCAGTAGCCAGCCATACAGTTTTGCCAGGCGGCATCGGTTATATCCGACTCGATACGTTCATTTCTTCCAAAGCCAATACTGAAATGCGCGAAACTATCAAAGAGTTGGCCGGCAAAAATATCAAGGGAATTGTGCTTGATTTGAGAAACAATCCTGGTGGATTACTCTCCAATGCAATTGATATTGCCAACATGTTTATTGACTCCGGTGTGATCGTTTCAACAATAGATGCTGACGGTTATAAAACCTCGCAGATGGCTAATTCCGGTGTAGTGAGCAAATTGCCTATGGTTGTCTTGATCAATCCGGGATCAGCTTCAGCCAGTGAAATCTTGAGCGGTGCATTGCGTGACAATGGACGCGCTAAATTAATTGGTCAGAAGTCGTTCGGTAAGGGATTGGTCCAAGCTATTAACAGACTTGACGATGGCTCCGGTATAAATGTGACCATTGCTCGTTATCTAACACCAAACGACACTGATATCAATAAGCTTGGTATCGTGCCTGATTTTGAAATTGTTTTGAAAGAAGATGATTACAAACAAGGAAAAGGTCCTTGGTGGATTGATCCCACATTCAGTAATTTCAAACGTGCCCCCACCGATGGCAAAGATGTTCAATTGCTCAAAGCTGTTGAAGTGTTAAATAAGGAAATTGTTGCCACTACACCGGCAGCATCATTAAAGTCAACTTCGCCGTCTGCCTACAAGAACTAAAACCATTCGTTCACTTGGTAAATTAGCGATTCAAATTTGCTGTGCCACTTTAGGCGTGGCCTTAGTCACTGCACTGATGCAGCAACTTGGCTTGGGTAATACTGCTGCTAATGCACCGATTTTATACTTGTTTGTGGTAATCATAACGGCCCTGTTTGCCGGTCGTGGCGTAGCCGTCTGGGCATCTCTTTGCTCGTTCCTTGCAATTAACTGGTTTTTCATTACACCGCGATATACATTTACCGTTCAATCTCCGGCGGAATGGATAACGCTGTGTATGTTTCTTTTTGCCGCAGTCGTCACCGGTCATCTTGTTGCAATGCGCGACGCTTTGATGAAAGCGCAGTCGGAGGCCTCTGCGCTTGCTGATGCCGATAGGCTGAAGACTGCGTTGCTTTCTATGGTCTCTCATGATTTTCGAAGCCCATTGACTGCTATTAAGGCATCTGTTTCAACGTTGCTTTCCGAAGGACAACCTTTTGATCCGGAGACTCAACGAGTTCTGTATCAAACTATTGATCAAGAATCAGATAGGCTGAACAGACTAATCGGCAATATTCTTGATCTGTCTCGACTTGAAGCAGGTGCTTGGCGGCCGAAGTTAGAACCTACACCTGTCTCGGAATTAGTCGGGATGGTTCTTGATCATTTTAGTGAGGAATTCAATAATCGTATTACCGTCAGTATTGATCCGGACATCTCTGATATTTCTATAGATTCAGTGCAGATGGTTCAGGTCGCGAAGAATTTAGTGGAAAACGCTCTCAAATATTCGCCTGCTGATAGTACGGTGGAAATAATTGCACGCAAGCAAGGAGAGCAAGTCTTAATAGAAGTACTCGACAGAGGACGAGGACTATCCACGGAAGATATTTCACACATCTTTGAGCCTTTCTATAGGGGCGTCGGGTTACAGGAAAGTTCAGTACCGGGACTTGGTATCGGTTTAGCCGTATGCCGTGGACTAGTTCAGGCAAATGGTGGTATCCTCGCTGCCCGTAATAGAGAAGGTGGCGGTTCGGTCTTCACAATTAGCCTAACCTTGCGGTAAGTTGTTAATAGATGACCTTTTAAGAGTCAGGCAAACATGAAAGTTCTTGTTATCGATGATGAACCGCAGATAAGACGAGCATTGCGTGCTGGATTGGAGCGGACCGGCTACGCGGTCCAGGCTGCATCCAGTGGCGAAGAAGGACTTACGCTTGCCTCTGAAAGACCACCGGATATTGTCATTTTAGATTTGGCCATGCCCGGTACCGACGGTTTTGCCGTCTGTGAGGAACTTCGTCGTTGGACAAAAATCCCCATCATTGTTTTGTCGGTTCGAGATAGAGAAGACGACAAAATTCGCGCGCTGGATCTAGGCGCTGATGACTATTTGATCAAGCCTTTCGGCGTAGGTGAATTACTTGCTCGCATGCGCGCAGTCATGCGCCGATCGCTCGGCAATGACGAAGATACAACAGATCCCACTTTTGAGATAAACGATCTCAAAGTTGATTATGTTAATAGGTTAGTAACCGTAGCCGGCGAGGAAATTCACTTAACACCAAAAGAATACGATTTGCTTAAGTGTCTTATTCAATATCGTAATCGTGTGATGACTCATAGCCAGTTATTGGCTAAGGTGTGGGGTCCTGAGCAAATTGACGATACTCATACTTTGCGCGTTCATATGGCTAATTTACGGAGCAAGATCGAGCATGATCCGGCACGTCCGCAATATATTCGCACCGAGCCTCGCATCGGCTATCGGTTCAAAACTGACGAATAGAGCTGAATTGTGTAATTTTAAGCCGCTCTTGACACTTTCTTGATAAGACCACGCAATCCTTTATATTTCCTTGATTAGAAGTGCAGTTAAATGGGAATTACTTGGAAATCTATCCAAGTTAGGACTTTTAGTCACAACCTGGAAGGATAAAAGTGTTTACCGCTGAGCGCAGGGCATTGACACCGCAAAACCAAATACGACGCTGGTTTTTTGAGGGCATTCGCCCAACTAGCAAAATGCATTTGCACAATCAGTACTCGTGGTGGAAGGTGATGTGCCTTACAGGCGTAGATTATTTCTCTACGCTGGGTTATCAGCCAGGAATTGCTCTAATCGCCGCCGGACTACTGTCGCCACTTGCCACATTTTTGGTGGTGTTAATTACCTTATTTGGCTTGGTACCGCTGTATTCTCGGGTTGCTAGAGAAAGCCCGCATGGACAAGGTAGTGTGGCAATGCTTGAACGCTTGTTGCCTGGCTGGTCCGGCAAAACTCTAGTTTTAATTCTCCTTGGATTTGCCGCAACTGACTTTGTTATCACAATAACTTTGTCGGCAGCTGACGCTACGGCACACGTCTTGCAAAATCCAATTTGGCCTTCATATTTGCAAGATAGAGTATCATTGACAATTTTCATCTTGGCACTTTTGGGCGGCATTTTTCTTGCTGGCTTTCGTGAAGCCATCGGTCTAGCAGTCGCGATTGTTCTATTCTATCTGGTCTGCAACTCGGTCGTAATTGGCCGAGCAATCATGGAGTTAACAGCGCATCCGGAAGCCTGGTCTCACTGGCAGTCCGGTTTATTCGCTTCATTTGGAAACGTTTGGACCATGGTTGGCGTGTCCGCATTACTGTTTCCGAAATTGGCTTTGGGAATGTCCGGATTTGAGACTGGCGTTGCTGTGATGCCTCTTGTAAAGGGAAATCCAGATGACAATCATGATCAACCACAGGGCCGAATCGCTAATACAAAGAAGCTTCTTTTAACAGCCGCTATCCTGATGGGACTTCTTCTCATGGGAAGTACAATTGTAACTACGATTTTAATTCCGCCTGAAGCGTATCAAACCGGTGGTCCGGCCGATGGAAGAGCGATTGCCTACCTTGCACATATGTATTTGGGCGAAACACTCGGCACTATTTATGACATAAGCACAATTCTCATTCTATGGTTTGCTGGTGCCTCGGCAATGACAGGATTATTGAATCTTGTTCCGCGCTATTTACCACGTTATGGCATGGCTCCTGAATGGACAAGAGCGCAAAGACCATTAGTATCGTTTTTTACGGTCGTAACATTTGTTGTGACGTATATTTTCAACGCCAGTGTTGACGCTCAAGCTGGAGCATACGCAACCGGCGTGTTAGTTCTGTTTGTATCCGCTGCCCTTGGAGTCACCCTAGCCGTTTGGAAAGAGGGCTTAAGGAAGAAATTGTTGTTCGGCACCATTCTTCTCGTATTTGTTTACACATCAATAGTCAACATGATTGAGCGTCCCGAAGGTCTGCACATCGCTTCATTTTTCATAGGAACGATCATTGCATTTTCCCTTGCCTCTCGCATCATTCGCTCATTTGAGCTTAGAGTGGGCAAGGTATTGTTTGATGAAGTGGCTGAAGACTTTTTGAATGAAGAGATTGATGCACCCGGTGGCGTCAGTCTACTTGCTCATCGTCCAGGTGGTATGGATTATGCGGAAAAAGAAATTGAAACGCGCCGAATTCACAAGTTAACTGCTGAAGAAGCGCGTTTCATCTTCTTAGAGGTTCGAGTGAGTGATCCCTCTCAGTTTGGAGGCGAAGATCTTCAGGTCACAGGACATGTTGTTGATGGAAGGCGCGTTCTTCGTTGTGAAAGTCATGCGGTTCCTAATACAATTGCCGCCATACTACTACATCTGCGTGATCGAACGAAAATGATTCCCCAGGTTTATTTTGGCTGGACAGAGGGAAATCCAATTACGTATGTAATTAAGTACATTTTTCTTGGCGAAGGTGAAACTGCGCCTATAACCAGAGAAATCTTGCGCCAGATCGAATCCAACCCTGCACGTCGGCCCAAAATTATTGTCGGTTAACTAGTTACGCTTGCACACAAGTAAATGATATAGATTGCGTGTAGTTGGTTCATTCGCGTAATTCTCTACAAGGTGCTGGTTAAGTAAAGCCGCTTTGTCCTGAGCAAGATTAAGGCTGACGTATTGTCCTATCCAGACGGCAATGCTTGTATGAGGTGTAACGGTGCCTGCAAAGCCATATTTTGCTAGTTGACTTAAAACCCAGTTGCTGTCCGGCAATTCCCACTCTACATGCTGGCGAATTAATTCGTTGCCGGTGAGTTTCAAAACTAGTTCTTGTGCGGATTTGGAATCCCGACACGGATAGTTGAGGATTATGCAGTTCTTAGCGACGCGCGCAAATTCTTTTAGCGTTGATAGGCGATCTTTGGGTTCGATGTGTTCAAGGACATCTATTGCTGCGACTAGATCATAGGAATTGTCTTTGGCTGGAATTTGAAGAACTGAGCCACCTGTTGTTGCAGGATCAATTAAATCAATACTTCTATCAGGAAGAAATAGACCAAGCGCTCCGTCAAAACCTCCTGCGTCTAAAACTGTTATGCAACCGGTAGCTTTTATGGCTTGCGAGGCTGCGTTTAGTCTTACGTAACGATCCCACGTAAGTAATTGTTTACTGCCACTGTCCTTTATTTCGACGCGAGAAATTCCGTCGGCATCTGTGGGCTTAAGCTCAATGCCGGATGGACTTAGCAATCAACGCCTACAATGGCACGACCATGGTGCTTAACTTGTGTTGTTTGAGTAATTGTCGTGGCGCGTTCTGTGAGCCAGTCAGGGGCAATACGTCCTGTGAGAATTAGCATTGTCGGGTCTTTGCGTTCATCGAGAACCGCCTTAATCTCGTCCCAATTGATGATGCCGACACGACCGATATCTAGAAGTTCATCACAGACAACGATATCGTCACCGCGTTGTAATGCTTCTTTGACGTAGTTGAGACCTTGCCGGGCAGCATCTGTGTCTTCAGGAAGAAGTCCGTTGGGTGAGCTATAGAGACGGAAACTACCTTTGGGTCCTGTGCCGATACGATTGACACCTGTGTAATTAACAGACAACTTTCCAAATCCGTTAGAAGCTTCAGCTAAATAACGCAGTGTTTTGCCTTCGCTGGAGTTTTCTTCCAATTTGTCGAAGAAGACTATGGAGACATTTTTGCGCGCAGCAATAGCTCTTAAGATCACGCCAAAAGTAGCAGTTGTCTTACCGCATCCTTGTCCTAAATAAAGGCGGACGCGCTCTAAATTTTCCGGCAAATCGACGGGCGATGTCATGGGTGATCCGTCCAACTTCACACAGTTGAATATCATAACCAATTTGAGGTCATTACTTCAGTGGAATTGGATTACCTTGGCTGTCAACTGAGACAAAGGTTAGATCCGCCTTTGTCACGTGAATAATTTCGCCTTTACGGTCAACTTCAACATCAATGTGCACTCGCACGGAAGTGTTGCCAACTTTGACCGTTGAGGAATAAAAGCTTACGAGCTCACCGACGCGCACTGGATGCTTGAAAACAACACCGTCCATGGCCACGGTGACGATACGATGCTGCGTATGCTTGCCAGCCTCTACGGCTCCGGCTAAGTCGATATAGCTCATGATGATGCCGCCAAAGATGGTGCCGGCAGCATTCGTGTCACGCGGTAAAAGCATGACACGAATGGCCGGTTGTCGCTTATCTGTAGGAAACTCGGTCGAGTTCACTGGTCACCTTGTTAGATGGTCGAATCTGGTCCACCTGGATGTTTGCGAGCCATGGCAAATCTCTTGTTGCAGATATCCCAATCGATATTGGCGACAAATGCATCAAGATATTTAGCTCTATCGATGCCGTAATCGATCATATATGCATGTTCGTAGACATCGAGTACAACAACTGGAATTACATTGGCCGGTACCCACATATTGTGCATATCGAGTCCATATGCGTGTAGCTGACCATCACGGGTGTTGTAGCCAACAATTACCCAACCGCGCATGGACTTGCCGGCTGCCTTGAAGTAATCCATGAATTTGCCTGTGGAGCCCCATGTCGCTTCAATAGCAGACTTCAAATCGCCTGTAGGTTCGCCACCGGCGCCACCTAAGTTGCTGAAATAAAACTCGTGATAGACAACACCGTTCAAGGCAAAGCTTTGTTCAACGAGCAATTCACGCAACGGAGAATAGGTTGCGTTTGCTGTTGTGATATCAACATCTTTTAGCTTGGCTTGAATTTCGTTGGCTTTACCGACATAGCCCTTGTATAGCTTTAGGTGCTGTTCTATCTGATTGGCAGACATGCCCTGCAATTTTTTGGTCATAAGGCTGCTGAAGTCTTTGGCGGCATAAGGATCACCCTTGCCTGCAATTACTGGTGCGGTTGCGGAAATTGCCGGATCAGCTTGAGCCGGCAAAGCAGCAACTATACTTCCGGCAGCCATAGCGCCCATCAAGAGCACTTCGCGTCTGGTAATTACTTCCTTGTCGGTAACTTCATAGTTTCCAATGATCTCGTTATTTTGAGATGTCATTTCCTTCTCCTCTGTAAAGCCGTTGCTGTAATGCCAGCATATACGCTTAAGCATAGAAAAGCTGTGGGTTTTTTCATTAAAAGCGAGAGGCCAAGAGAGTCTCGCTGAGTAATGTTTTACGAACAAAATTCAATTTTTTAAGGCGCAGTCTGCCCTTTAATAGCCTCCAAGAACTTATTATTCTTATGGATAGCTTTTGTTACAGAAGCTCATGGCGTCCATACCCTTTTTGACAAACTCCACAGGATAAGAATGATGTCTGCAACCAAGATCCCAAATCAGTCCAAGCCAGAGGCTAAATCAGATGCAAAGCTTGAAGCTAAAGTTTCAGTGAGACCATCGGCCAGCAATAGCTTAACCGTGCGCCTGAAAATCAAAAATGTACCCGGCATGCTTGGACGAGTAACTTCTCTTATCGGCGATATTGGCGGTGACATCGGTGCAATCGACATTGCCGGATTTGAAAAAGACAGCATCATTCGTGATCTGACTATTTCGGTACGTGATTCGGATCATGGCGACGACCTCGTGAAGCAACTAGAGGCTCTTGATGGTATTACCGTTGTTCATATTTCCGACAGAACTTTCTTAATGCACTTGGGCGGCAAGATTCGCGTCACCAACAAAGTGCCTCTGACCACTCGTGATGATTTGTCGATGGCATACACGCCGGGTGTAGCACGCGTTTGTATGGCGATTCACAAAGAGCCGGAAAATGTCTACAAGCTCACTATCAAGCGCAACACTGTAGCTGTAGTTACAGATGGTACTGCTGTGCTTGGTCTGGGCAATATCGGACCAGAAGCAGGCTTGCCTGTTATGGAAGGCAAGGCAATGCTTTTCAAAGAATTCGGCAAAGTAGATGCGTTTCCAATTTGTTTGGCTACGCAAGACACTGAAGAAATTATCCAAGCAGTCAAACACATTGCACCTGTCTTCGGCGGCATCAATTTAGAAGATATATCCGCTCCACGTTGTTTTGAAATTGAAGAACGCTTGAAAAAGGAATTGGATATTCCTGTATTTCATGATGATCAACACGGCACGGCAGTTGTTGTTCTTGCAGCCGTAATTAACGCTTTGAAGATTGTCAAAAAAGAAATGTCCAAATTGAAAGTTGTTGTTTCAGGCGTTGGCGCAGCCGGTGTTGCTTGTTCCAAGATATTGATGTCGGCTGGTGTGAAGAACATCATCGGTTTTGATAGATCAGGGGCAATCTACAAAGGTCGTATCGACAACATGAACTACATGAAGGACTGGTTTGCCGATAACACCAATCCAACTGGTTTGAAGGGTTCAATTGAAGAAGCGCTGGATGGAGCAGACTTGTATTTAGGCTTGTCCGGTCCAGGCACAATTGAAGCCAAATGGCTTTCCAAAATGGCTCGTGATCCAATTGTGTTTGCCATGGCTAACCCTATTCCGGAAGTTATGCCGGAAGAAGCTGCTCCGTATGTCCGCATTATGGCTACGGGACGCTCGGATTATCCGAACCAGATTAATAATGTTCTGTGCTTCCCCGGCATTTTCCGTGGCGCACTGGATTGCCAGGCAAGCGACATTAATGAAGAGATGAAACTAGCTGCAGCGCATGCCATAGCCAATGTTATTGCTCCTAATGAGCTTAACGAGGACTATATTGTCCCAGGAGTCTTTAATCCTAAAGTTGCTGAATCTGTTGCTGAGGCTGTTGCCTTAGCCGCAATTAAGACAGGCGTTGCCCGGAAAACCAAGCGTAGTCACGCTGACGAGGAATATTAGGCATCCTTGACCGTTATCAAGGGATCAACTAAGGTAGAAGTTGGGGCTTCCTCACTACCTTGGGTGTATTTCGATGGTCAGATGGATAGAAAAGGTTCGCCGGCGCCGTGAAGAAGAAAGACAGGAGCGCGAGGCTCAGGAGAAGGAAGAGCGCAAGAAGATTCAGGATTTAGAAAGGCGCCGGAAAAAAGATTACGACATGCGGCGTGATTACGCCGAACGCCTGCGTAAGGAAATTACTGAAGAAAAGCGCCTAAAAGAATATGCCGAGCTTGAGGAATTAGAAAAGCGCCGGCAACAGGAAGAACAAGAACGCGTAGTGGCGAAGTACTACGATTCGTTGCCTGCTGATGTGCAGTCTGATATTGATCATCTAGCAGAAGAAGACTTATTTGATTTTTCCAAACTGGAAAAACTCAATAAACAACATCCAAACGATCAACAGCAATCTATTTGATTTGTGGATCTAGTTAGTTTCAGTCGCTGTGTTGTCCACAAGCGGCTCTTCTTGTTTGTTGTATTCACCGGGAAGTAAATCCGGCTCCAGGCGCTGTCCTTTATTACGGCGTTGTCTGTGGCGGTTGAGGACTTCGGCAAAGAAAAGCGCCATAGCAATTACTGCTCCGCCCAAAGCCAGCAAGTAGTGTTCTTGGTTAACCAGATGTGCGGCAACAAGGCCTAGTAATCCGGACATGCCGTAGATCAAGTATGCGGTCATCTTCTGGGAAAGTCCGGCCTTTAACAGGCGGTGGTGAATATGTTCTGCATCGGGCGCGAAGATAGATTTGCCTTTTGATAAACGGCGTACAACGGCCCATGAAGTATCAAGCAGTGGGAAGAATAAGATGAGCCAGACAATAATGAAAGTGGGCACGATGAGCGTGACCGCAGTTGCTCCTTTTAAGACACCTGTTATGGAAACTGCGCCGAGGATAAAACCGGCAAGATAGGCGCCCGAGTCGCCTAAGAAGATATGAGCCGGATTAAAGTTCCAGCGCAGGAAGCCTAAGAGTGCGCCAGCTAGTACTGCGGCAATTAAGGCTGCATAAGGTTGGTCGATATTTACGGCAAGCGCTACAGCCCACATGGTCAATGCAGATATGAGCGAAACACCTGCAGCCAACCCGTCCATGCCGTCAATCAAGTTAACGGCGTTAGCTATTGCCACTAACCAAAATACGGTTAAAGGCAGGCTCCACATACCCAATTCAATCGGCACGCCGCCTTGTAAGTGGAATATGCCAAGATCAAAATCAAAAGTAGTTGGAATTGGTATCGACTTGATGCGCACACCTAGTGAGTAGGCAGCACAGGCAGCCAGGACTTGCACCGCGAGTTTTACTTTGGCTGGAATTGACTCAAGATCATCAAGCAAACCAAGAACAAAGATAATGGTGCCGCCCACAGCAATGCCGGCTAGACCACCTTGTTTGGGAAATCTGCCGCAAATCGCTACGAGCATTGTAAAAGTGACGAATATACTTATATAGATAGCGACGCCGCCAAGACGCGGTACAGGAATTTTGTGAATTCTTCTTTCTTCACCGGGCTTATCCATTAAGCCAAGTCGCATTGCGCGTGCGCGAATTTCAGGTGTCAGCCACCAACTCATGGATAAGGCAATCAGAAAACCGGAAATTTGAGTTTGGTTTAGCTGTTCGTGGGCGCCATAAAATATCCAGGCTATGCCAACTGCAAATAATAGAAACTGGCAGAAGCGAATAGCCATATTAAATGTTGCCTGTCCTCACGTAGTTATTGTATTAGCGGGATATCGATGCCAAATTGCCCTTGTAGAGCGGAAACTTATTACAGAGATCTGCAACAGTTTTCAAAACCTTTTCCTGAACTGCCGGATCCTCAGGATTCTTTAGACAATCAGCAATGCATTGACCAATGAGATCCATTTCCGCCACTTGCATGCCGCGAGTAGAAACAGCAGGTGTTCCTATGCGAATTCCGCTGGCAATATGCGGTTTTTGTGGATCATTTGGAATTGTATTTTTGTTGACGGTGATGTGCACACTTTCCAAAAGGGCTTGTGCTTTTTTGCCTGTGCTGTTGACACTGCGCAGGTCCACCGTCATAAGGTGGTTGTCGGTTCCACCGGAAACTATGGCAAGACCATTTTTGATCAAAACTTCCGACAAGCGTTTGGCGTTGTCGACGATGTTTTGCTGGTACGTCTTAAATTCAGGTGCCAAGGCTTCTTTGAAAGCGACAGCTTTTGCGGCGATGACGTGCATTAGTGGTCCGCCTTGTAGTCCGGGAAATACTGCCTTGTCTATTGCCTGAGCGAATTCTTCCTGACACATCACTACACCGCCTCTTGGTCCACGCAGTGTTTTGTGAGTGGTGGTGGTGACAAAATGCGCGTGAGGAAATGGATTCGGGTGAAGCCCTGCTGCAACGAGACCTGCGATGTGGGCAATATCAGCCATTAAATATGCGCCGACTTCATCGGCTATCTTGCGGAACTTTGAGAAATTAATGATGCGCGGATAGTTGCTGGCTCCGCAAACGATCATCTTTGGTTTGTGTTCTTTTGCAAGTTTGAGAACTTCGTCGTAATCAATGCGCCCTGTTTCAGGATTGACACCATAACTTACGATGTTGAACCACTTGCCGGAAAAGTTTACTGGTGAACCATGTGTCAGGTGTCCGCCTTGATCAAGGGCCATGCCTAGGACAGTGTCACCAGGATTGAGCATGGCAAAGAACACTGCCATATTCGCTTGGGCACCGCTATGTGGTTGCACATTAGCATGTGGCGCGGACAAAAGCTTTTTGATGCGTTCTATAGCGAGAACCTCAGCCTCGTCGACAAATTCACAGCCGCCATAGTATCTCTTGCCTGGTAATCCTTCGGCATACTTGTTAGTCAAAACCGAACCAAGAGCCTCTAAAACTGCTTCGCTAACGAAGTTCTCTGAAGCTATAAGTTCTAGTCCGTTTTGCTGCCTACCCAGCTCCTTTTGGATAGCTTGGTATACCTCTGGATCGGTATGCTTGAGATAAGACACCGGCAATCTCCTAAAGTAAGGTTTTTTAGCGACGTTTCTATAGACAGATATTTTAGCGCTTATCCGCCACAGCAGTGCACTTGTTGGCCCGTTAAATTTCTACTATAGAATGTCATTTAAAGGACATAAGAACAAAATCGTCACAGCACTCCACCTTCGCAGAACACTACAAAGACGAGCCCGGATGTCAGTATTAGCCTGTAAAACTAATGCCAGCAAGCATTTCCAGCGATTTGACCTTGCGACTGGCACGATGTTCGATGTACTTTTCCAATAATCGTTGAGCGGCTGTTACCGACTGCCGAATGGCTTGCACGTTTAAATCAGGCGCCGCCAAATCCTGGGACGCCAAAACCAGGTTCTTCCATACTTTAGGCGTAATCTGAATGACAGCCTTGAGCTGGATATATTCTTCGTCGGCATTCAAATCTGAACGTTCTTTTACCAGCAAATGCGTATGCTTTTGGTGGCATTGTTGGCAGGCTATACCGCCCAATTCTTTGTCAAAGACCGACAAATTCATATCAGTTAGAATTTGCCGGCAAATTATGCAATAAGTTAACTCGGGCAAATAACCAAGAAACTGCATCAAAGCAAGCTCAAACTTGAGGCAGAGCCAGGTGGAGTCATCGTCGGCTTCGGCTTGCTTCTGCAAAGACTCAGCCAAGAAATCGAAGTAGGACAGTGACTCTTCTGAAAGTCCTTGCCCAAAAATTTGAGTCAATTCAGCGTAATAGAGAGAATACGATAGTCTCAACAGGTCATGCCGCAACCGGCTAAAGTTTTCAATTCCCTCAGCTTGAGTGATGATATCCAGGCTACGGCCTGTTGATACTAAAAGCCGATTGATATTGAGTACTTCGGCGCGACCGGCAATTTTCGAACCCGGTTTACGCGCACCCTTGGCTACAGCCTTAATCAAACCGCGCTCGGCTGTGAACAAGGTCAGAAGCTTGTCCGATTCACCAAGGTTGAAGCTGCCAACGTTAATGGCATTCACAGTGTAAGTGGGCATAGATAGTCATTTTACGCTGCATCGGGCTTTTTGATCTGGTACGGCGTAGGGGCGCATTGCATGCGCCCGCTTTATTTCGACCTAGCGCATCAAGCCAAGACCAATGGACACAGCACCAAAGACAAGCCTGTAAACGACAAACACCCAGGTCGAGTGGGAGCGCAAATATTTGAGTAACCAATGAATGGAAAGGTAACTCACTACAAGCGAGGTGATGAGACCAACTATTAGCGAACTCATGCTCTCATTTGTCAGTCCGTGTTTGGTAAGCTCATAAAGCTCCAAAAGTCCACTTAGGGTAATTGCCGGAATACCTAAAAGGAAACTGTAATGCGCAGCATCTTCGCGTTTCATGTTGAGAAGCATCCCTACTGTCATTGTCGAGCCGCTTCTGGAACAACCCGGTATCAAAGCCAATGCCTGACCTAGACCAACAAGCAGTCCATCCTTAATAGTCAAAGACTCCATGCCACGCTCACGCTTGCCTTTCATTTCTGCAAGCAGTAAAAGCAGTCCCATGAAAATTGCAGCACCACCAATCACAAACAAAGAACGCGCTGGGCCGTCGTTTTGTTCAAGGACTGATTTAAACAGCAATCCCAAAATGCAGATAGGCAATGTACCTATAAGCACCGACAACGAAACCTGCAAATCATGGTTAGACCAATTGCGTTGTCCAATAGCTTTGAGCGAGCCAAATGCAAGCTGCAATAAGTCCGTCATGAAGTAAGTAATTACAGCAATGACAGAGCCTAACTGTATTACGGCTGAATAAGCAACACCCGGATCCGCCCAGTGAAAAAGTGCCGGTACAACGCGCAAGTGCGCCGTGCTGCTAATTGGCAAAAACTCCGTTAATCCTTGAACAATACCAAGTACAACAGCTTCCAGAAGTGACATTGTTTTCCTTTAGTTTTTTGATTTAGCTTTCAGGGTCGGTCGTCTTTTTGACAAACTTGGTATCAGTTTTGCCGCCCTTGATCCAACCGGCAAGACCGGACGACATATTTCCCTTGTCGACAGTTTCTTCTTCGTCAGCGCCAAGAGAATTCAATAAATTTTCCAACAAGTCTTTTTGTTTGGGTTCTAATTCGACAAACTCAAAACCGGCATCAGCACGGTTGGCCAACCAGTTGTAGTCCGTGCGTACTGTGCGGCATTTTGCTTCAATTTGTCCGAATTTAGTCTTGAATGAAATGTTGACACATTCGCCAACTAATAATTTCTGCAGTGCTTTGTCTTCTGATTCAAGAGCAATACCACTGAAAGAAATATTGCGGGAGTTTGTTTTAATTGTCCCCTGCTCTTTTTCTTCGCGCTCTAGAGAGACCGGACAAACAAATGATTTACGATTAGCTTTGCGTCTTTGCTGAATAGGAGTGAATTTTGGATTGGAAATTTCCACGGCTGTAGAACCGTCAATAATTTTCTCGCCGACAACTTTGGCCGACCACAAACCATTGAAGACATTTTCCTGGTAGTTGCCGACTAAATAAATGACACTGCCTACAGGTGGATGTTCTTTTCCTTCACGCGCATTGCGCACGACGACAAAAAAGCGTGCGCCCTCTTTGGCAAGGATGTTCGCACGACCGAATCCCACGTTGCCATTAGGGAATTCGACCTTTACTTTGAATGAATCGCCAACCTTGAACATATTAGTTACATTATCGCATTTTTAACGAAATTCCACTTCAGGCACTGACCCAATTTCTCCGTCAGAATATCCCTCTGTAGGGGCGCATTGTATGCACCCGTTATACGCGCCCACTTGCGCGCTCTCTCGAAGGACTTATCTAAATGGCCATCCAAACAAAAACCATTACCATCGCTCACAGCCCTGATTCCGACGACGCTTTCATGTTCTACGCCCTGGCAAAGGACAAGATTGCCACTCAAGGACTGGAAGTCAAGCAGGTCCTGAAGGATATTCAAAGCCTCAATGTGGACGCGATAAATAAGACTTATGAAGTCTCGGCTATATCTTTTGCAGCCTACCCGCTAGTGGCAGACAACTACGCGCTCATGCCGTGCGGCGCCAGCATCGGCTTCAAATACGGTCCGATGATCGTTGCCGGCAAGCCAATGAGCAAAGAAGAATTACAAAAGGCAAAAGTAGCAATTCCAGGCAAACTAACAACCGCCTATCTCTATCTGCAAATCTATCAACCAGGACTTGAAGTTATAGAAATGCCGTTTGATACCATTCTTGAAGCTGTAAAAAATGGTGATGTGGACGCAGGTCTAATCATTCACGAAGGTCAACTGACTTATCAGAATTTGGGTCTCACTCAAATAGTTGATCTTGGTCAGTGGTGGTTTGACTTAACCGGTTTGCCATTGCCGTTAGGCGGAAATGTCGTCCGCAAAGACTTGGGCATGGAGACAATGAAACAAGTGACCAAGATTCTCAAAGAAGCAATTGTCTTCGCGCTTGATCACAGAGCAGATGCGCTGGAATATGCTCTAACATTTGCACGCGACATGGATCCAAAACTTGCCGACAAATTTGTCGGAATGTACGTCAATGAATTCACCGTTGATTACGGCGACCAAGGACGCAAGGCATTGACCAAACTGTTTGAGTTGGCTTACGAAAAAGGCATCATCAAAGAGCCTGTCGAACTCGAATTCATCTCGATTTAAGAGCCTTAGCAAAAAGCGTCAAACAAAATGCAGTTGCAATTACACCTGCTGCAATCAAGTTGTCTTGCAGCTTCGGCGAAAAGACGAGAATAAAATCACGCCCTTTTACTAGAGCGGAAAAGCTTGAGACACAAAATGGTGTCAGGAAGAAACGAAAAGTCTGCCATGTTTCAAGCTTCGTGTTGCCTGCTGATTTGGCATTTGTGTAAAGAGCTAAGCCGACAATCAGAGCAATACCTAATGACGTAAGCCAAAGCCTTACATCGGCGTCAAAGTACAAGCAAGCAAAAACCAGATACCAGAGGAAATACCCCCAGAGAATTTGTTTTGCCGGCGGCAATGACGCCAGGTAGCGAATCAAGATTGAGCCAGATTAGGTTTCTGCAAGCCTGGAATTTCCGGAAGCTCGGGTAGTTCAGGTAAATGCAAATCAGCAAGTTGCGGCAATTCCGGCAAATTTAGTTCCGGCAGTTTGGGCAATTGCAAGTCTTGCAACATAGCTATCTCAGGCATCTGAAACTCAGGGAGTTTAGGCATTTCCGGAAGCTTAGGTAGATTCAAGTCTGCCAACTCAGGCATTTGAAATTCAGGAAGCTTGGGCATTTCAGGCATGCGCGGCAAAGAAAGCTCGGGCATCTCCGGCATTTGGAACTCGGGGAGCCTGGGCATTTCCGGAAATTTCGGCAACTCAGGCAATTGAGCAAGTAGCGCTGCTTTTTGTTTTGCTGCAAATTGTTTGGCTTCGAAACGCGGCACGACTGCTTCGTTCATATAGCCGACCCAGTTAAACCATTTGCAAATACGTAAGACTATCCACGAGGCATCAATTTCGTGCAGCTTCAATCCGGACCGAGCCGAACCTGGGAACATGTGGTGATTGTTATGCCAACCTTCGCCCATTGCTAGAACAGCTACCCACCAGACATTGACGCTATCGTCAGCGCTGCCGTAGTTTTTGTAGCCGGCTTTCGGCATGTGACAAACAACATTCAATAGCAATGGAATTTGCAAAACGGCAATGGAAGCCAAAATGCTCGCTAAAGCAACTTGCCAGCCAAAAAGAAAATACAGTGCGACGCGCAATCCAATACCAAACGCGAAATTCAGCATGTGCGCTTTTGTCCAATCACCGCCTTGATCTAAGAAACGATAGATTGGATCTTTGAGAAGATCTTTGCCTTGTGTACTTGGATCAATGTGCTCCGGATACGTTTTGTACATTGTCCAGCCGAGATATGCGTTCCACACACCACCAAAACGCGGACTATGCGGATCAAGTGGCGTGTCCACATGCCGATGGTGTGCGCGGTGCATTGTGGCCCACCAGATGGGGGATCCCTCAAAGGCTAAATATCCACCCAAAACAAAGAAGTATTCAAGCGGTTTTATACAGGTAAAAGACCGGTGGGATAACAAGCGGTGGTAACCAATCGTCACGCCTAAACCATGCCAGATATAAAGCGCTAGAAATACTACTAAAAATTCGGTCATTAACTCATCCATCCTAACATCGAATATTGTTAGCCAGAGTATGACATATAGAGGTTAATTATCTGTGTAATTTTAATAGTAGAAAGCAATTGTTTACACACCCGAGTGAGTGGAACACTAGGGCACTCCAGATCGTTTTTCAGGTTGTTGGGGTGACTGCATCGAGTCTATCAACGCGCTTATTTTTGATTTGCCAATGTTCGGCATGGATGACTACTTGAGCAAGCCAGTAACCATTGAAGAGTTGCAGTCCATGATCGATAAATGGAGTCCCCAGAGAACAAGTGCCACTTAGTCCGCAATCGTCATCCTGAGAAGCGGCGTAGCCGCGCCGAAGATCTCACGTCTTTAACACGCGAAATTCTTCTTAATTGGCGCATGCAATGC
The DNA here is from genome assembly GCA_019744775.1 of Candidatus Obscuribacterales bacterium. Lineage (NCBI taxonomy): Bacteria > Bacillati > Candidatus Melainabacteria > Candidatus Obscuribacterales > Candidatus Obscuribacterales bacterium. The sequence continues at coordinate 80,499 of JAIETZ010000005.1, read as the reverse complement.
GCCCCAACGAATTAGAATGACGTGCGCTACGGGTTAATTACAGTAACTGGAATTGATTTAGGAGCAGGCACTTCAGTTGCCGGTGCTGGAGACGATTTGTCTCCCTTGAGTTTTTCCAAAATGCCTTCACCAACAAGAATTCCTGATGTTGTTGCTTGTCCAACACCACGTGTCCAGGAGCTTGAATCACCAACAACAAACAAATTAGGAATATTGGTTTCCATGTTTTTGGATACTGTGATCGAATCAGGATAACTCTTACACTCAGGACCGTAAAGTAGCGTGCAATTGTCGGCAACGCCTGGACAAATTTTATCCAGAGCTTCCAAATATTCAATAATGCCTTCAAGAATTCGATGCGGATAAGCAAGAGCCAAATCACCGCACTCTGCTTCTAGAGTTGGTTTTATCAAATTGTTTTTGAGTGACTTTGTACGTCTACCGGATTTGAGATCGCCAAGGCGCTGAATAAGCGGACCACCACCGGCAAGCATGTTTACCACTTTCGCTAAAGTCTGCGAATAAAGCTGCGGATCTTTGAAAGGACGCGTGAATGTCTTCGAGACGAGCACTGCGAAGTTGTTGTTCTCCGACTTCTCGTACATTTTGGAATGACCATTTACAAGCACGTAGTCACGATGGTTTTCCGGTGTAACAAAGCCCTTAGGATTTGAGCAGAAGTTGCGCACAACGTCATTTGTGCGCTTCGTTCTGTAATAGAGTTTAGGCTCGTAAAAACGCTTATCTACTTCTTCTGTAAAGAAGCTACTTGTCTCAACGCGCACACCAATATCTACTTGTCCTGGATGAATATCGAGATCTTTGTAGAACTCTTGCTGAGTCAACCAGTGCGCTCCGCCACGACCAGGTGCCAACACGCAATAATCAAACGTGTCTTGCTGTTCGTTTTCAGGTCGCCTATAACGATCAAATGTCAGCTGAAATTTGCCGTCTACTCGACGCACCGAAAGCACTTTTGTATCCCAGTGGAAGACAATATTTGGACCTTTATCCGTAATTTCCTTGAGAATGCTTGTGTTGATGGCCGGTGCATTGTCCGAACCGCAATGCAGCAATTCCTGATAATGGTAGGTCATCCCAGCTAAAGCCGATTTACGCTTTATCCATTCAAGATCGTCAGCATTAGGCGTAACAACAGGAATTTCTACAGGCGCGTGTGCCAGAATTGTTGCTTTGACTTTGTCCAAGCGCTTTTGTAATTCGGCCGGGCCAACTAAGTCATAGAGACGCCCACCAATAGTCGGCGATGCCGAAAGAATTACTTTGAAGTCGTTCCAACTACCGGCAGATTGTCCGGGAGCGCAATAGCTGCAAGCCTTAGGCGGGCAGACTTCCAGCTTGCCCTGGTCGATTGGGCAGGCATAACGTTTGCTGTATTCAGGTCCAACGTCAAAAACGTGTACTTCGACATTGGCTCCTGCCAATTCCCGAAGGGCAAAGAGACCTGAAGCGCCAAGACCAACTAGAGCAAGCTTGCGCATCGAACCTCGAACAGTTGGAAAACCTATTTCCAAACAAGCCCAAATTCTACCACATTAAATAGGTTTCCAAGAAGTTATTTTGCGGAAACTTCAGGGCGGTTTATCCCACGTTCTTCGAGCGCCAGGCGAACTTCTGTGCGGTCATCAAAAGGAATTGTCTTGTCGGCAAGGATTTGATAATTCTCATGCCCTTTACCGGCAATGACGACCACATCGTGGCTGCCGGCTCGCCCGATAGCTAATCTAATCGCTCTCGAGCGGTCGGGTTCGACCTTAATGGAACCCATGCGCTTAATTCCAGCCAGAATATTGGCGATGATTTTTTGTGGGTCTTCACTGCGAGGATTGTCCGAAGTCACAACCACAACATCGGCTGATTTCTCGGCAATCTCACCCATCTGCGGACGCTTGGATGGATCTCTATCACCACCGCAACCAAAGACAACTATCAATTGTCCTTCTTTAGGAACCATTGCCCTAGCGGCTTTCAATACGTTTTCCAAACCATCAGGCGTGTGCGCATAGTCAACAACGCACAACGGCTCATCAACGGATTCGCCTGTAACGACTTCAAAACGTCCACTTACTCCGCCGAAATCAGCAAGCGCCTGAGAGATAACTTCGAGGCTTACGCCTTCGGCAATTGCAGTTGCCGCAGCGGCCATGACGTTGTACACATTGAAATGACCAGTCAGACGAATGTTTGTCTTCAGTTCGCCGATAGGAGTTTGAAGCACTAACTTCGTACCGGAAAAATCAAATTGCGCTGACTTCACGTAAATGTCGGCATTATCCTTCCAACCATAAGTGAGCTTTCTCACACTCGGTCCGATTACCTTGAGAAACTCCTGAGCCAGAACATCATCAATATTTACGACAGCGGACTTACCGTCATGACTTGCTTGGTTCATGGACTCAAACAAAATGCGCTTGGAACGCCAATAATGGTCCATTGTCTGGTGAAAATCCAGGTGATCTTGCGTGATGTTAGTCAAACATGCCGAAGCAAAATGACAGCCGCCAACGCGCTTCTGCACAAGAGCGTGACTTGATACTTCCATGGCTACATGACTACAACCTGCATCCACCATGGAAGCAAGGATGCGATGCAAGTCAGATGATTGCGGCGTTGTGAATTTGGTGTTTTGGTATTCGTCTTGACCGGGCCAACGAGCACCCAGTGTACCTATCAAACCTATTTTGTGGCCGGCGCGACTAAGAATATGCTCGACAATGTGAGTAATGGTAGTCTTGCCGTTTGTGCCGGTGACGCCTAACGGACGCAACTTCAGACTTGGATAGTCATAAAAATGATCAGCCAAAAGCGCTAATGCCAGACGAACGTCTTTGACTACAAAGTAGGGAACGGTAATTCCTTCTTGCTCTCTTTCAGAGAAGATACAAGAAGCACCGTTTTTGATGGCTTGTCCGACAAATTCATTGCCGTCCACATGTTCGCCTGGAATACAGCAAAAGGCATGTCCGGCTGCTACAGCTCTCGAGTCATAAGAGACGCCTGTAATGGCTAAATCGGCAACGGGGGCAGAGATATTCTTTGCCTCCAATAGTTTGAGCACTGAGTCAATATTTTTCTTGCCGGCCATTTCAATTACCTTCAGGAATAAGATAAAGAAAAGGGCGCATGCAATGCGCCCTTACAAGTATCAAATGCACCCACAATTATGCTGGGTAAACACTTACCAGCTTGCGGCCGCGGGACATCTCGAATTTGACCACACCGTCGATAACCGAATACAGGGTGTCGTCGCTACCGATGCGAACATTGACACCTGGGTGGATTCTTGTGCCACGCTGTCTGACCAAGATGCTACCGCAGTTTGCTGCTTCGCCGGCAAACATCTTTACGCCTAGTCTTTTTGGTTGGCTGTCGCGGCCGTTACGTGTCGAGCCGCCGCCCTTCTTATGTGCCATTGCCTAAAACCCTCTTTCTAGTTACGGGCGCATGCAATGCGCCCCTACAATTTACTCTGCTTTTGACTTAGCTGCCTTTTTAGCTGCCGGCTTTTCAGCCTTAGCTGGAGCTTTGCCTGATTCTTTTTTGGCTTCTTTCTTAGGAGCTTTAGCTTCCTTGGCTTCAGCTTTTTTGACTGGAGCCTTTTTGCCGGTGTCTTTGGATTCAGCAAGCACTTTATCGTTCAATTCGATTGAATCGATGATCACACGAGTGTGACCTTGTCTGTGACCTTGCTTCTTGCGTGTGCCTTTCTTCGGGCGCATGTGGTACACGATAATCTTCTTATCGCGACCATGGGAAATCACACGTCCCTTTACCTTGGCGCCGCTAACATACGGCTCGCCAACGTGGCTGCCCTTGCTGTCGACAATCATCAACACCTTATCAAAGGTGTAGTTGTCGCCTGGCTCCAAAGCCAGCATTTCTACATCTATAAAACGACCAGCTTCAAGCTGATACTGTCTACCACAAGCTTCTACGATGGCGTACATGACCGTCTCCGACAAAATTCATACAATTACGCGTCCCGGCACAGGTGCCTCAAGGACAACATAAGGATTGAAGATCCTATCAAATAACAACCTCTCTCAACAACCCCAGCCCAACAAATTAGTCTTTTATAAACTATTTCCCTTGTAGGGGCGCATTGCATGCGCCCTTTTTGCCTTCCGGTTCTTTATAATTCATCACATGGCTGATGCAGTAAACGAAGCAGAACTCGGTCGCAGCAAGCAAGGAGCTACTCCTCGCGAGCACCTTTGGCATTTGCTTTCGATAGGCTGGAATGTAAACGCCCCGCTTATACAAAGATATGCGGTTGAAAACGGCCTGCGCAGTGAACTGGACGAGTGGGAACGCACTAGTCAACAAGCACCCAAAGCCGCCAAGAAGCGCTAGGGCTGCCTTTTAGAACGTTTTTGTACTAATTATGTGATTTCCATTAATGACGGCGGCTTTGCCTGTTTAGCCCGCTATCATTCAAATCAGTTTCTTACCTTACCCACGGGGTTAATACCTAAATGTTGCAAGTTGGAAAAAAAGCTCCAGATTTCGACATGCCTTCAACGAAGGACATGAAGGGTCTTAAAGAGAACGTTCGCTTGTCCGATTACAAAGGCAAGTTCGTTATTCTGTTGTTTTACCCACTCGATTTCACCTTCGTATGCCCAACAGAAATCAAGGCATTCAACGATCGTTATGATGAGTTCAAGAAAGCTGGCGCTGAGATAATCGGTGTATCAACCGATAGCGTCTACAGCCACCGCGCTTGGATCAACACACCAGAAGACAAGAATGGCTTGGGTTCGCTCAAGTTCCCTCTCGCTTCTGATATCACCAAAGATGTCAGCCGTGACTTCGGCGTCTTGATTGAAGAAAAGGGTATCGCTTTGCGCGGTCTCTACATCATCGACCAAGATGGCGTTCTCCAATATCAAGTTGTTCATGCATTGAACATCGGCCGCTCTGTTGATGAAACATTGCGCGTATTGGAAGCCATTAAAACCGGCGGACTTTGCGGCGCTGACTGGAAGCCTGGTCAAAAGCCATTGCAAGTCTAAACTTGTTGAAATAACAAATCAGTAACGAACCAGATCTGCAAATTGCAGATCTGGTTTTGTTTTTGGCGTAAAATTAATAGGCGCAAGGTAATTTATGTAGGGGCGCATTGCATGCGCCCTTGCCAAGGAGATTCACATGCCGCTTCGTATGGATAGTCAAATGCCCTCGCTTGAAGGTGGGACTGACTGGTTTAACTCAGATCCGATTAAGACTGAAGACCTAAAAGGCAGCCCGACGATTATTCACTTCTGGGCAATAAGCTGCGGTATTTGCAAAGAATCTCTTCCCGATATCTCTAAGTGGATTGAGAAGTACAAATCACATGGCTTGAAAGTTGTTGCCATCCACATGCCTCGCCAAGAAAGCGACACGAACATTGAGGCAGTCAAGGAGAACATGGCTGAATACGAATTGACTTGGCCATGTGTAGTCGACAACTGGCACACAATTACCGATGCTTTCGAAAACAAATTCGTGCCGGCATTTTACATTTTTGACCGCGACCAAAAATTGCGTCATTTCCAAGCCGGTGAAAAGGCAGCCAAAATGGTCGAGCCCGTACTCGAGCGCTTACTCGGTACCGGTGCGCAAACTTCGGCTACGTAGAAAATGACACAAACAGCGGTACCGGCAAACCGGTCTCAACAAGCATTCGAACGCGCAAGCAAAGTCTTGCCCGGTGGAGTCAATTCGCCGGTACGCTCCTGCAAGGCGGTCGATGCCACGCCGATATTTATCGATCGTGCAGACGGCCCGTACATGTGGGACATCGATCAAAACCGCTACATAGACTATGTAGGCTCATGGGGTCCGATGATTCTCGGTCATCGTCATCCACGCGTGTTGGAAGCATTGGAAGATGCTCTTGAGCGCGGTACAAGTTATGGTGCACCTTCGGTTCATGAGATTGAACTCGCTGAACTTATAGTCCACTCTGTGCCAAGCATTGAGATGGTCAGACTGGTATCATCCGGCACGGAAGCTACGATGTCGGCTATAAGACTGGCTCGCGCATTTACTAAACGCGACATGATCATCAAATTTGATGGCTGCTATCACGGACATGCCGACTCATTTCTAATTAAGGCTGGCTCCGGATTACAAACACTGGGTATTTCCAGCTCGCCTGGCGTGCCGGAGGAACTTGCAAAACTGACAATATCTCTGCCGTTTAACGATCTTGATTCGCTGAAGAAAGCCTTCAAAGAACACGGCAAACAAATTGCAGCGATAATTCTTGAACCAATAATCGGTAATGCCGGGCTAATTCTACCCAACGACGGTTATCTCGAAGCGATGAAGAAACTGGCGGAAGAAAATGGCACGTTGGTTATTTTCGATGAAGTTATGACCGGATTCCGCGTTGCATTGGGCGGCGCACAAGAGCGCTATAAGATCAAACCGGATCTAACAACTCTAGGCAAAATCATTGGCGGTGGGCTTCCAGTCGGAGCCTACGGCGGAAGACGCGACATCATGGAAATGATTGCCCCTCTGGGATCCGTCTATCAAGCAGGTACGCTTTCCGGTAATCCCATTGCTATGGCCGCAGGCATAGCGCAATTGAGAATGTTGCAAATTCCACAGAGCTACGCGCAATTAGAAAACAGAACTCAACGCCTGGCTGATGGTCTTGCTGAAATAATCAAAAAGACAAAAACTACTGCTCAAGTAGCAAGCGTCACCGGCATGATTTGTCTCTTCTTCTCCAAAGACAAAGTGACGGATCTAGAAAGCGCACAGAAGTGCGACACTAAGAAATTTGCAAAATTCTGGCAAGCACTAAGAGACAGAGGCATTTACTGGCCACCGTCTCAATTTGAAGCTGCTTTCATTTCGCTGGAGCATTCAAAGCAAGATATCGATGACACCTTGAAGGCTGTCGAAGAAAGTCTTTCACAAATCAATTAGGAGAAGCAATGATCCATTATTTCGCGTTAGCCCTGCTGCTTATTGTCGGACTAACGTCGATTCCCTGCGCTCAAAGCAAGATCGATAGCGGATACCAACTAGATCCGGCTTCTACTTTTGGTTTGAATGTCGTGAACAGACTTGCCGGCGACCAAGCAAACGACAACAAAAACGTATTCATTTCACCATTGAGCATTCACTCATGCCTGGAAATGGTTTATGTCGGTGCCGCAGGAAAAACAAAGGTGGATATGGCTGATGTCTTAAATTTGTCAGGAATCGATGCTCAATCAGCAGCTTCCAGCTATGCCACTTTTACTCGCCAACTGCAAACCGTGAAAGATATTCCAGGTATTAAAGGACCAGGGAAGTCTCTGACAATGGAAATTGCCAACTCACTGTGGGCAAGACCAGATGTACGATTTGTACCAAACTACAGCAAGCTTTTAACAAGTGCATTCAATGCGGATGCAAAAACTATCGATTTCAGACGGGCTGACAGCGTCTCAATCATCAACAATTGGGTTAAGCAAAAAACTCACAACAAAATTGATTCTATAGTCAAAACCTTAGACCCGGCGACTTTCCTAATGCTTATCAACAGCGCTTATTTCAAAGCCCATTGGGACAAAGTATTTGATAAAAAACAAACGGCACCGGCTGATTTTCACTTGCTGTCAGGACAGTCTGTTAAGGCGAATATGATGCACAGAGACGGACAATTTTTCTATTTAGAAGACACAAACGTCCAGGCAGTAAAACTTTCCTACACCGATGACAGATTTGCCATGTATGTATTTCTGCCGCGCAGTAATTCTGATGTAAATCAGTTTTGTCAGTCGCTAACTCCGGCAAACTGGACAGGCTACATGAATAGTATGAACAAGGGCAATGGCACTTTGACTCTGCCACGATTCAAGATGAGCTACGAGCTGCATCTGAAGAAACTGCTATCACAAATGGGCATGCCGGAAGCCTTTACTCCAGGAGCAAACTTTACCCAGATGACCCTGCCGCCGCCTAAGCCCTTTATCGGCGACGTGATTCACAAGACCTACGTTAATGTAGACGAGGACGGCACCGAAGCGGCAGCCGTTACCGCAGCTATCATGATGGGCTCGTCATTCATGCCGATGACTCCCTTTGTGATGAATGTCGATCATCCATTCTTCTGTGCGGTCACCTACGAAGAACAGCCTGGTAAACAAACTATCTTGTTTGCCGGTAAGGTGATGAACCCAGTCAGCCAATAGCCTCAAAGTCTCAGCCTGTTAGGGTTCACGTCCAGTCGGGCGAAGATTAAACGTGAGATTTTATCTTGCCTAAACGGCAAGCCAGGCCTGAATTCTGGGTAGATTACCTTTAGGTTTGTTTTTTAGAGGCAATTAGATGGTTTCTGATAAGTTTAGGCCGACTGATGTACGACAGCCGGAACCCCCAAAGGCTGAGCAACTAGAGAAGGGACAGGACGTCCTCAAAGCGGAAAAGAAAGAGCTAAAGTTCTCCTCGCACACTATCAAAAGCGGCGAGACTTTATCGGAAATATGCCAACAGTACGGTATTCCGCTGAAAGCTTTGTACGCCGTCAATCAGCACGAGCTGGATCCAAAAATCATGCTCAAGGACGGCAAAATTGCCTATGGCGCGCCGACCTACCACGTCGGAGACAAGCTGAATATTCCAAGCAATGCTGATGTACCAAATGCAGTCAAATACTTTGACCAATGGGCAAAAGCGCTAGTCGCCAAACAGAGATTGGAGCAACCAGAATCACCGACAGCCGGCAAACCACCCGGCGCCGTTGCCGAAAAGAAAGTGTCTAAGACCCAGATGATGGACGAAGAACATCTTGCCGCCAAGCGTGCTGCAATGATGGTCAAAATTGCTTTGGAAACACAGCACAATAAATTCCAATCCCAACACGAAGGACAGGGACCAATTGATGACGCAATAGATTGGTTTAAGCGGTCAACTGGTCTTGAACATAGTTCCGATCGCATCGAAAAGGAATATGAACAAGAAAGACAAATGATAAAGCTGTTGGAGAAGTCGGCTACTTTGCCTAACCTTAATCAGTTTGAAAATCTTTACCGCCAATGCACAGGCAAAAACTTCAACCCAACTGATTTTTCATCAAAGTATAAAAAGCCTGCATCTCTGGCATTTCCAAATCTGGCTGACAATTACGAAGAGTCGCAAGAGGCTGGTCGAAGAGCCGCTCGTTCCACGGCAGCTCTTCCTCCTGCTACTTTAGCCTTCTTATTGGGAGGAGGAGTAATCGGCGCAACAGGGGCCGGTGCAGCAGGTGGTGGATTAGTCGATTACGCCAATACCGGTCGCTGGGATAAAACCGCAAGTGGAGTTAAGGACGGTGCAATAACCGGACTTGGAGTTGGACTCGCTGGAAGTGTGGGGCTTGTAGCTCACGCACGTACAGCTGCTGTGGTAGGCGGTGAGGGCATTTTGGCAAAAACAGCTGTAGGCGTTGCCGCCGGCTCTGCCGGAGGGGCCACAGCTGGCGGGGTTATTGAAGGCGGTTTTGCAACGCGAGACGATATCGAGAAAAAAGGTTATGTGGATGTACCGCATGTTGCTTCAAAAACAGTCCATGGCGCAGTCATAGGATTAGCTACAGGCGGTCTAGTCGGCGGAGTTGCACCAGCAATTTCAGAAGGCGCAGCCATGCTCAAATCAGCTTCGTCATCAACTGCATCCGATTTAGCTGCAGCAGATGCGGCAACTGCAGGCGCAACAGCTGCCGATAGCGCCGTTGCTTCTCGAACCACCGACGCGTTTAATAAGACAAGCCAATTACCCAAAGAAACACCAACTCCACCGACGGACAGCACGAAGTTAGTCCCGCCGGCTAAAGACGTGGCTAAAACTCCAGCTCCAACCGAAGTCGGTGATGCACCAAAAGTTGCTCCGCAGCAACCAACTGATGCATCCAAGGGCACCACTCAACAAGGTGACACTTCAAAAGGCGCTACACAAGGACAACAGGAACTACCCAAAGGAGCGCCACAGGCAGACACAACAAAAGGTCAAACTAATACAGCGACGGATACAAGCGGTGCAGATAAATGGAATCAAGGATCAACACACGACGTGCCACTATCCCAAAAGCCTGACGTATCAAAATATGTTCAGAAGCTACCAAAGCCAACTCCTGAAGAGTCCTGGCAACTGGAATTGGATCAAATACATAAAAATCCCCAAGCCGCAAATGTAAGACCTATTGAAGGTCTGCAAGGCAAATGGACAGGCGTGCAATACGAGACCAAAATAGGCGGAAGAAAGATCGCCGATACTTTCAATCCTGAAAATGGGTCCCGAGTACACACCGAAGATTACAGCGACGGATTAGGAACGATCCGAGAAGTTAAAACAACTCCTGCAGGCGGCAAAGAAGTCTCCAATAAGTTTCGAGTACGTACAGATGCTGATGGAAACGAGAAAATGATACCTCTTACCGACAAATGGGAGGGGCATCTCAATCAACTAAAACGCGATAGAGAAGTAACAAATCTGGAAGAGGTTCCATTTAGTGAGCCAACCAATGACTGGACAAAAATCCGCTACGAGAAAAATGGTCGACAAATAGAAGAAGCCAATCGCACTTCAGATGGTGCTCGATACAGAAAAGAAGAATACATAGACCATCGCGGTGTGCCGAATAGAGAGGTGTCAACTACTAGCGCAGACGGACAAACTATTACAAACAAATTCACACTCGATCAAAACAACCATTGGAAGTTTATCTCGAAAACCGGCACCGGCAAAATCACCGAGGCAGCTTCACCGGAAGCACCGCCAGGGCAAAAGCCGGATATGAAAATGCAATTTGCAAAAGAAAAACTTGTCTCTGGGCAAAAATGGCTCGACGACAGAATTAAGTGCCTAAAATCAGACCCGCAGATAACTCAAGTAACCAATGGTGAGACTAAGCAGGGATGGAAATCAATTTGGTACAGTGAAAAAGGTGGGGCACAAGTACTGGAAGAATACAATCCAATAAGCGGCTCCAAGCATATAGTTCGTGAATACTCAGCAATTGATCCTAAATCGAATAAACCTGTTCGGTTCCAAGAAGAAACGATGGACGTGCCTAAGGACGGAATCACACACTGGCGAAAACTAAAAGAGTACAAAAAACTAAGTACCGGACTAGAGGAAAATGACCAACCGCAATTTGAATGGTTTACAGAAGAAACCAAGCGTGTAACCATTACCCCGTCCGGGACTAAGAGAACAGAGTCCTTCAATCCATCAAAAGATCACAGACCCGTGGTTTCAGAAGAACCAGCAGGAAGTTAGTCTAGAATCCAGCAGGATTCATTGGAACTTCCCGGGCTTGCTCTGCTGGCGGCGGCCATTCAGGATAGGCAGACGATGGTGACATGTTGCCTGTAGATTGTTGCGCCGGTAATTCCTTTTGCTCGACCGGCTGATCTTGCTGCTGTTGTTTGTCCTGCTTCTTCATTTTCTGTCGCTTCGGCTTATTACGCTGATTCTGAATCATGCGGTTTGCATGTCGCGTAACCATTCTATGTCCGGCACGAGCGGCTCGGCGTGCCATACCTTGGGCATAGCTAGATCCATAGCCACCCCACTGAGCAAATCCGGGTACGGATGAAAACAAGGTTAGCGTTACCGATAGTAATAGAACGGACCGACCCATAGAGCAAAGACCTGAAAGGGGGAAAAACATCCTTGTTGGATGAATACAGCATACTACACCTGTCAAGCACCCACAGTCCTGGGGATGGAACATGATTTTCAATTGGCTATTCGGCAATAAAGAACGTGACTTGCAATTTGCTCAATGGTTGGAACATGGGGCAAAGCAAGAGCACCCAGAGTTGCTTGCCTCATTGAATGGCAGTCTCATGCATCTCGGAACTTTGTCTGTGCCATCGGGGAAAATGGTTATTCAGGATCCTTCAGACAAATTAGTCGATCCCTGCTTCGATGAATTAGTACCACCGGGAAACTACTCAGTGGATGCGGTTGTCGCGACCAAAAATGACGATCACAGAATCGCTGCTGCACGCGTCAAAATCGCTGACGGTGAAATATCGCACTTCGAGCCGGCTTGGACTGCTCACTGGCGCAGCATAACAGCAAAACGCAAAGAACTTCCTTGGTTTTCAGTTGATTCAGCTTTGGCAGCAGTCTGTAGCTTCGAGTCGCTAAATGAATTTCAAAAGTTGGATTTAGATCAAGTAGACGTCAGTCCCGCAATCGATGGTAAGTCTGAAAACTTGTTCAAAGAAACCACATTTCCCGATGGCAGCAATATGTTTATTATGCAAGCAGGCTATGGCGACGGTGGTTATCACTGCTATTGGGCAAAGACAGATGATGGACAACAGATTGCACTGATTGCAGATTTTGGTCTTTTAGGCAAACCATCCCGAATTATTTAGTAAGTTCTTCCTTCTTCAATGAGATTCTTAATAGAAGTCCCCTTCGGCAACTTATGTCTTTTGCTACTGCGTATTAACTGCGCAGCTTGTACGGCATTATGTTTAGCAGTCGCCTGTACTGGAACAAGCATAGCGACCGGCACTCCATGCTTAGTGATCGTTATCCGTCCACCATTAGCTACTTCTGCCAGCAATTCGGCAAAATGAGTCTTGGCTAAGTAAGAACCAATTCTTTTCATGATTGACCAAGTACACCTAGTTAAACCAGTTTGGACTAAATCATACGCATAGTCAAGAAGCGACAACTCCTCTAACTCTCCTCACGAATCAATCTATGCGCATGAGAAAAGCTGCGATAGTACCAAGAGTCTTTTGTAAATGGTCGCAGGTGAATACCTATCGGTATCTGGACTCCGTTGGAGTCGTAGTGATTGGAGCCTGTTGAATCAATTACTAGTGGCGTGCCATCAGGTGATACGCCGTGCTCGCCGACCCACATAATTACATGAGCGAGCTCACCTTGATTGTTTTTGATATAGAGAAGATCGCCTGTCTTCAGTGTGCGAATTAGCGTGTCGTAACCGTTGTCGTCACGAATGACTCGAGCGTCGGTAAAGCCATTGTCACCTGGTCTGGGAATTTGCGTATCAAGAGCTTGTTGCTTGATGCCGGTTTTCAGCTTGATGCCTAGTCCATAGTTGTAGCACCAGGAAGAAAAATCACTGCAATCAACACCTTTAGAGTTTCTGCCGAATGCTACCTGTTTCCACGGCCAAGATCCCGGTGGATCCCAATCCGGAATATGGTGGTGTTGATAAGGAAGTCCTGTGTATTTAACTGCCACAGCAAGTACCCGCTGCCTTTTCCACGATGCCGACAATTGATCGTAATTGTCCAACGCTGGATAATGGCGCGGCTCCGGTCCCCAGGCACCGTATTGTTTACGCGTGCGTGCTGAATACCAATCACCAAATGGTGTCGATGATTCCTCACGAGGATTATTTCGTGGCGCAAATTCATCAGGTCGATAGAGCTCTTCAGGTGGATAAGAAAATTCCACCCTGTAAGGCGATTGGTAATTGTCTTGAGACTGAGCCGGTACCGACATAATGAAGCCCGTCAACAAAAGTGTAAGAAACAATATTCTGCTTTTCATTCAAAAATCATATCACTTTGCTGTCCATTTAAAATCAAAGCGGACGTGAGGGCAACTTCAGCGGCAGTCCAGACCAAAACGATGCATTAGTTTTCGAGAAACGCACTTACATTGATATGAAAGCGCTTGGACAAAGCCATCGCAACATCTTTACTTAGTGAGCGAGTTCCTGACAGAAATGCTGAAAGATTCGATCTGTGTCCACCTATTTCTCGCGCCAAGTCACTAATTGAAAGATCATTTTGCTTCATCAAGAAGCGAAGCATCCTGCGTCCAGAGATCTTGGGCGTGGGAGGCAAATAGTTTCTTTCATACTCAGTGACAATGTTTCCGAGAACCCCAATGTAATCAATTCTCGCTTGGGTTAGAGCAAGAGGATCAATCACCAAATTCCTAATAACTTCCTGGGCTTGCTTATACTGTCTCTTTGTCCTTAGTGGAACTAAAGGAAAGCTGCGGACCAGTTCAAAGTATTCGGCACTACACTTAATGACACTACTCATCTCATATTTTCCTAAATCCAATCTCTTAGAGGAGTCCGAGATTGTGGATGCTTTAACTGAAATTCCTCAGTGAGATCTTTTCCAAGAATATTCACAACAAGACCTCTCTTTGTATGTTATCATTTTGATACGACTTGTCAACGCTTACAATTTTATGTGGAAGCGACGGTAGTGATTTGCCACACGCCGTTTTTTCCTTAAATACAGCACGAGCGACCGTCAGCGCCAGAACCGACAGTGCCCCAGAATCAAGGATTTCTTGCGCTGCTTCAACAAGAGTGGCACCGGAAGTATAAACATCATCTATCAAGATGACGTGCCTACCAACACAGAACTTGCCTCCGGCGACAAACGCGTCGTTCATATTTTGCAGACGAGCCAATCGCGACAATCCAAATTGAGCTTCAGTGTTCTTCACGCGTTTAAGTGCACGCGTTTCTACAGGCGCCTCGACACGTGTAGATAGATGTTTTGCTATTTCCTCAGCTTGATTGTAGCCTCGCTGCCACAGCCTTTCTGAATGTAGCGGGATTGGTATTAACACGACAGGCTCATCGACGTAATTGTGCGCGATTAGTCTCCATGCCTTTTCCACAAGTAAGGCTAAGTCGTAAGCCAGCAGACGATCATTGTCATACTTCAACTTGTAGATAAGTCTTTTAATATGTCCCGTGTATAACCGACCACTGGCAATCTTTAGTGATGGCGCATTTTTAAGCGGGCACAATTCAATTGTTGGATTGGATGCTAGCGCCTGACGCCAGCATTCAAAACAAATTGCTTTAGGAATTTCCTCGGTGCGCACAGAGTAATGTTCGGCAGCTAAAACACTAGGCGGCAAGAGTTTTGTGCAAACTCGACACCGCTCATGAAAGAAAATTCCATCTAAGTAATTTAGCCACGTCTGAAATAGTCGTCCTATTTTTAGCGCCATAATGCACCCCTTAGAAACAAAATTTGTGCCTGTATATGTAAGACGGTCAAGGGGTGAAAAAAGTTCAAAAAATATTCCTATTTACAACGTGGATTTAATGCGATAATGCACTTTCCAACCTAATTAGAGAGCCATGCAAACCACTTTAGATGTCGCACAACTTATTGCCGAGGCAGAACTGGCGCTTAACGCCAAGTTTCAAGAAGTTGATGCAATTGCCATGATCAATCAGGAGCGCATCCTGACAGCATTTCGCACACATCGCGTATCAGAAGAATTCTTCGCAGAGAAAACCGGCTACGGACTAAATGACGCTGGGCGGGAAGCAATTGATGCCATCTACGCGGATGTGTTTGAAACAGAAGCTGCTGCAATTAGAATGCAGATGGTATCGGGCACACATGCAATTGCATGCGCTCTTCTCGGCAATCTCAAGCCCGGCGATAGATTGCTTACGCTAAGCGGCGCTCCATACGACACGCTTGAGGAAGTGATAGGTATCACAGGCAACAGCGAAGGCTCACTACAATCTTTGGGTGTCGCTTACGAAGAAGGAAATATACTGCCGTTCATTCATACAGACAGCAGTCTTGAGAATGAATTGGAAATTCTTTTAGAAGCACCGACAACAATGGTGCACATTCAAAAGTCCTGTGGATATTCATTCGAACGCATCACACTAAGCAATAGAGAAATAGGCAAATTAGTCGACCGTGTTCACAAAATTCGACCTGAGACTATCGTCTTCGTCGACAACTGCTACGGTGAATTTGTTGAAGCGGCAGAACCAACCGCACTTGGCGCAGACCTCATTGCCGGCTCTCTCATTAAAAACCCAGGCGGCGGACTGGCTATCACCGGCGGCTACATTGCCGGTAAGCAAAAGCTTGTGGACAATGCCCTGAATCGCCTAACAGCGCCAGGAATTGGCGGACATCTTGGGCTTTCATTCAACCAAAATAGACATATCCTGCAAGGGCTTTTCTTGGCTCCTTCTGTTGTGAGCCAAGCTGTAAAAGGCGCCCTGTTGGCTGCTTACGTCTTCGAAAAGCTTGGCCTGCCTGTTCAACCAGGTCCGTTTGACAGCCGATTCGACATAATTCAGGCAATTAAGTTCGGCTATCAGGATGGTCTTATCAATTTCTGCCGTGCACTGCAGAGATTCTCGCCAGTGGATGCCCATGTCGTGCCGGAGCCGGCTCTCTTGCCCGGTTATGAGCACGAGGTGGTTATGGCAGGCGGCACATTTGTGTCCGGTTCAACCATTGAATTCTCAGCTGATGGTCCTTTGAGACCTCCTTTTGCCGCCTATCTGCAAGGTGGCTTGAGCTATCTGCACGTGAAGTGCGCCCTTAAGGGAGCACTTGAGCTGGCTCAATCGGGGGAACTGCCCTTTTTATCGGCTGCTATTAACAAATAATCAGTCAACCTTCCGTCAAAGTGTGGCTTTCCACCTTCACGAATGGTCGTAAGTTTTCTACAATAATTGGCCTAGGGTAATCACCGGGCTACAATGAGCCTGGGGACGTGACATCCATCAACTGGAGGACAGTGCCTTGGTCACACAAGTTCAGTCAAAACAACGGAAAGACCTGGAAACTGACCACAGCAAGGATTACGATCGGGAAAGACAAGTGATCAGACAATCCGAGCCCCGGCCGATAAGCAAGGCCAACCTCAAAATCTTCGCCGGCACCGCCAACCCTGAGCTGGCTCGCGAAGTTACCGATTACCTGGAGACCGAATTAGGGCAGGTCAAGATATCGCCCTTCTCCGATGGTGAGATTTACGTTCAAGTTCAAGAGAGCGTTCGCGGCATCGACTGCTTCGTCATTCAGTCAACCTGCACGCCGGTAAACGAAAATTTGATGGAATTGCTCATTCTGCTTGACGCATTGAAGAGAGCAAGTGCCGGACGCATCACAGTTGTGCTTCCCTACTTCGGCTATGCGCGTCAGGACAGAAAAGCTGCCGGACGTGAAGCCATCACAGCCAAGCTGGTTGCCGATTTGCTTACAACAGCAGGCGCACAGCGCGTGGTAGCACTGGATCTGCACGCTCCACAGATAATGGGCTTCTTCAACATTCTTGTAGATCACCTTTACGGCAGTCCAGTTCTTCTAGAGTATATCCGCACACTGCCGCACAAAGATTTGGTCATCGTCAGCCCTGACGTAGGTGGCGTAGCACGCGCCAGAGCATTTGCTAAAAAGCTCAAAGACGCACCAATTGCCATTATCGACAAACGCCGCAACCCATCGCTACAAAATCAATCAGAATCGCTGACAGTAGTTGGTGACGTTGAAGGCAAAGTTGCAATCATGGTTGATGACATGGTTGATACAGCCGGAACATTGGTCAAAGGTGCTGAACTCTTGAAAAAAGAAGGCGCTAAAGCTGTGTATGCTTGCTGCACACACGCAGTATTATCCGGACAAGCAAACAAGCGCATTGATGATTCGCCGATTGAAAAACTGATCACAACAAATTCAATCCCGCACGATCCAAAAACAACTTCCAAGAAGATTGTTCAGTTGAGCGTCGCCAAATTGCTTGGTGAAGCTATTGCTCGTATACACGACGACGCTTCTATCAGCGCGATGTTTGAATAATGCTGCTTGAATCATTTCCAGTTGGTCCGTTGCAGTGCAACTGCTCGATTATTGTTTGTCCTGAAACAAAAGAGGCAGCAATTATTGATCCAGGTGGCGATCCCGAAAAGATCTTGGCGCTTGTAAAAGAGCATGGTCTAACTGTCAAATACATTCTGCACACTCATGCACACTTTGATCATGTCCTTGGCTCTCGCGCCGTCAAAGAAGCCACGGGCGGGAAAATCTGCCTACACACAGGCGACCAATGGCTTTACGACAATTTGGCCAAACAGGGAAATATGTTCGGATTCAACATCACCGAACCATTGCCTGTCGATGTCTATTTAGAAGACGACCAGGAATTACAGATTGGCAAAGGCAAGACGAAAGTCATTCACACGCCAGGTCATACTCCGGGCAGTCTCTGCTTTGAGCATGGAGACAAGGAAAATATTCTCTTTGCCGGCGACACATTATTTCATCGCTCCATAGGCAGAACAGATTTGTGGGGTGGTTCGTTTGAGCAAATTATTAAATCCATTTCCGAACGTCTTATGACACTAGAAGACTCTACTAGAGTAATTCCAGGTCACGGTCCGGACACAGACATTTGGTCGGAGAAGAAAGAAAATCCTTTCCTGACTTGATCAGCAGACCTTTCTATTTGATCTTTTCTAACAAACGCGAAAATTCATTCGTGCGTTTATCGATGACTTTAGCAATAGACTCAACCGTATGATTCATATGTCCCTGTTGCTTGATGTCATTCAGCACCTCAGGTAGGAATGCTTCTATATTTTTGATCAGCGCTTCGCAGACGTTCTTAAATGCTGGAATACGAATATTTATACGACTACATAAAGTCGACCAGTTATCCGAGCGAATAGTGTTCATGTCGGATTGACCACCTATAGACATAGCCATTTTTGTCGTTGCATGGCTATAAATTGAGGTGCACATGACGTCGTAGTTAGGCGAAAGAGCAATTGTGCCGTCATCGAAGTGAATGATAGAAAAGTTTTTGGCATGGCAATCAGCGTTGCCGACGAGGTAATTAAATACAACGCGTCTTACCAATTCCAATCTATCAACACCAGGGAATGTCACTTGATTCAATAGCTCGAAGCAATCAGTCAATGTAGGACCACCGTCCGCCTCATATTTTTTCGTTGATACAACGCCTAATGCCTGGCAAAAGTCTTCTTGGTGTATGCGTTTGATTTTAAGTCCCGGCTCAAAATGTCTATCGAATCTTTCAATAAGAAGGTAGTTGATGGCCCCTGCCGATTCGAGTTTTACATTGGCGGTTTTCAGCCCGGCTCGTTGCGAAAGAGCCATGCAAAGATATTCATTCTCGACAGAGCCTTCAAGACCCCTAATGGGCGGCTTAAGAATGTGTGTTGTCGGGACATCAGGCAATGGAATGCATAATTCATTTTCAATCATGCACAATGCAGCTTTGTCCTGCACACCGGCAAGAGAAATGCGCACGCCATCAACTCCGGCAAATAGCGGTCGTTTGGGCAATTGTTCTAAATGCGTGTGGAGTTCCTTTTGGTTTAACGGATGACCTTCTAGTTTGTAGAAAGCATTTTTTCGCAATGGCTCGGAAGGTTCAGTTATTGATACGGCGCCGGCACAATCAAATCCAATTTTTGACAGAAGTGAAAAACTACTGTTCGAACGCAGTCCATATAGTCTGGCGATAAGTTTTTTTGTTTCGACAGGCTCTGGAAGTAGCCCACCAAAAAACGCTTCGCAGGATTTATTCGTGTATGACTCTTCGCGAACAGGCATACTGAGCGAAAGAGGTCTGTTACTGTTTTCGTAGCTGAAAAGCATGCTTCCTGAATGAAGACGAAGTGTACCGACAGATTTTTCGCCGAGGCGAACGGACAAGGTATCTTCGCTCATGGCTCACCACGTCTTTCCGGACTCTTTGCCTCAAGCGAAATACCCAGCATTTGCGCAACTAGAATGGCCTTTTCAAATTCGCAAGTCGGCTTGCCTTTTTCCAGGTCGATGATGAACCTTTCTCCACAGCCGCTGGCTGCAGCGAGATCTACCTGGCGAAGGTTTTGCGCCTGACGGGTTTCTCTGATTAGTTTGCCGAACTCGCCGGCATTTTTGATTTTCATAGCCGCACCACCTTACCGTACGGTAAGTCTAATAGAGAAAGAGACATTTCGCAAGCCTTATCTTCCCGTACGGTAAGCTATACCCACAAAACAGCGATTAATCACAGCAACCTTCCCGTACGGTAAGTTTGGTTACTTGCCCGATTTCGGCAGCTGGATAGGTGCAGGCTCATTCTTATAAGGTACGGGGATATATTGCACTGCCGATCTCGTACTGCTTTGCTGTGGATAAAGATCCATCAAGTCATAAATGTCGGCAGGCAAACCTGTTGCAACAGGCAGACCCATGTCTCTGGCGTCTTCAAAAGTAATTGGATAGTCATGTGTCCAAATACCGGAGACAAGGCTCTCGGCAATTTTAGGAACCATTGCCGGATCAACTTTTGGTTGCGGCACATTATCCAAAAGGACTTTTCTAACCAACGCTTCCACTTGTCGCAAAGCTTTATTGGCGACATCGGCATAGATCAAAAACTGCTCGGACATTTTGTCTACAGGCTTTGCTTCAATCACCTTCAATAGACTTACGGCCGGATATTCACCAATTTGTGGATCAATTGGCCCAAGTACCGCATTCTCGTCCATCACAATTTCGTCAGCGGATAGAGCAATAAGCGTACCGCCGGACATTGCGTAGTGCGGCACATAAACAGTCACCTTGGCGCGATGGCGGCAAAGAGCTGAAGCAATTTGCTGAGCAGCTAAAACAAGACCACCAGGTGTGTGCAAAATGAGATCAATAGGCATGTCGGAGGGTGTTAAGTGAATGGCACGCAATATGCGCTCTGAATCTTCAATACTGATGTATCTAGCAACAGGAAAGCCAAGAATACTCATCGTCTCTTGTCTGTGAATCAAGGCAATGACACGACTACCTCGTTGCTTCTCTATCTTGGTCATCAAACCGTTGCGAAGCATTTCCTGCATCGATTGAGCAATCATTGGCATGATCATTGCAACAATGATAAAAACCCAGAGAATATCAGTCATGTTCGAACCTCTTAATTAACAGCGGCGCAATAAAGGGCGGAATTACAGGTAACAGTGGTAAACAATCGTTCGCACGGAGCTCCTCTTAATGGACGATGCAAAACATCTTCGCGACTTCGTGTTGAAACCAGAAATCCAAGTGAACGATGCTCCTCAAGAGTTGGCAGGCTATCTTCAAAACTTTCTTCAACAATTAGTTCGTCCCATTCAATCGATAACGACTTAAGAGTCTCAACCGCCTCTTTCAAGATTTCTTCCGGCTCTTTGACCGGTGTTTGATCTATTGCTGGATTACTAACTTGAAAAATGTTGGTATTGGCTGAGTGCGCCCAACCAAGTCTGGATGATACGCAAAGTATTTGCATCTTTCCGGCAATTAAGGGTGCCAACATCTTGACGCACTTCAGGGATTCTTCCGAACCGTCAAGCAGAAATGCGCAAGTTGGTTTGTCCTCGTCACTTAGCTGATTCGACTTTACTTCGCGGGCCAGTATGAGAAGAACTTCCTGCTCAACCTGCAACAGTTGATTGGTAACGGTGGAATCCAACATCAACTGTTTAGCAGAATGGCGTCCCGGCGTTGTAATTATCACCGGCACATTCGTGTTCTCCGCTAATGCTTTTATTTCCGAGCCGGCCTTGCCGTGCTCAATGCGAATCTCGACTTTCGCTCCGACTTCTTCAAATTTCTTCGCGAGAAATTCCAATAGGATTTGAGACTCCTCCGCTGCCGTTTGCGGATAGGTCTCTTCAATGCGTCCCGTTTTGTCACTGATCACAAGTTCAGATGACGGTGAATCTACAACATGCAATAGAGTTACAGTGCATTTCGAAAGATGAAAATACTTGATCGCAAGATCAACCGCACGCTGCGAGTGTGGTTTTCCATCAAATGGTAACAGTATGTTCATTGTCCTTTAGATTTACCGGATTTGTTTTTCGGTGTCTTGCCGCCCAATGTATCCGTACCTTCTTCGGTTTCAATCATCGAGAGATTGATGCCACGGCTTGCCAATTCAGTCAAATAAAGCTTGACCGGCACATGAATTTCTTGAGCCAGAACACCTTTTTCTTCAATGTCTCCACGAGCCATCATTTGAGCCACAATGGACAATGGGAAAGCATTCATACGCGCAGCCGCTAAAATTCCTGCACCTTGATCCATATAGTCCATGCATTCCCAAACCATTTCTACAGGCTTGTCGTTCCTAAGTCCATTGATGGTTACTCGTATCAAAACAACGTCAGGCTCAGTCGGTGCATGCTTCTCAATCAGCTTGTCTAGCAGTGCACGCGGCGCGATGGACACCCCATCAACTTTCATCTCAGAATCAGAGAAAAGTCCAAGATCACGCAAGAGTCTTACTTGCGAACTGTAACCTGGATAATGCAGCATTTTGAAATCCAAGTTTTGAATTTTGCCGGCCATTGTCCATGCCAGACGCGACATGCCACCGGATGTGTTGAATGCTTCCAGATGTCCAAATGGTTGTGGGAATTCAATAGACTCAACTTCAGTTACCGAAGGCAAACGCAACATTTTGCCATCGCGAATGAGAGTTGATTCCTCAACAAATTCATTTATCAAACGCTCGCTGGAAATAATAGGCGTTTGCGAGAGTTCAACATTTGACTCAACCGGAAGCGCACCTACAAGAAAGCGAACTTGATAAACATCCATTTCCTGCATAGCCGTGGCGGCAAGTATGGATACCATACCAGGAGCCAGACCGGCACCTGGAATAATTGCCACTCCGGCATTTTTTGCGACTTCATCTAAGAGGAATTGCTTGCGCAGCTCTTCTTCATCACCACCAAGATCACAGTAATCACAGCCGGCTTCAAGTGCGAGCTTGGCCAATTCATAGTTGTGTCTGGGTGACAAACAAGAAATAACTACATCAGAGCGAGACATCAGCCCCTTAATGTCGTTCAATTGAGAGATGTCCAGCGCGCAGGGGACTATTCTCTTATCGACAAAGTGCTCCATTGCCCGATGCAGACTGTCGACATCGGCGTCCGCCCAGAAGATCTCGTCAATTTTTGGGCTACGTACAAGGTCATATACAACCGCGTAGCCAAACTGGTTTGCACCTAAGACTAAATAATTCACGGTTATTTCCTTCCCTAATACGTGGAACGCCTTTTTCCACCGTCGACACAAATGGTGGAGCCTGTAATATAAGCCGCCGGTTGAGAGCACAAGAAAGCAATGGTGGCACCCATTTCTTCCGGAGTTCCCAAACGTTTGGCTGGAATTGACTTCAAGTAATCTTGCAAATGGTCGTCTTTGGTGCCGCCCTTTTCTTTGATCATGGCATTGACACGCTCTTCTGTTCGGTCCGTGTAGATGACGCCTGGGGCAACACAATTAACGGTAATGTTTTCTGCCGCTACTTCATCGGCTAAAGTCTTGAGCATGGCGGTGACAGCCGAGCGCATGGCATTAGACACGGCAATTGTGCCTATTGGTTCCATCACGCTAAGCGAAGTAACTGTCACTATCCTGCCCCACTTGTTCTTTTTCATGCCTGGAAGAAACGCTTCATTTAAGTGGACAACACTTTCAAATAATTGGTCGAAGCCTTTTTGCCAGTCTTGCGCTTGTGTTTCCTGCACTGTCGAAGGCTTTGGTCCGCCAACGTTATGAATCAGAATGTCAATAGATGAAAAACGCTCACGGACTCCTTTGACTAAGTTTTCACGAGATTCCTTATTTGTCAAATCTGCAGAGAGAAAATGAACCGGTTTACTGCTTAATTTGCCAATTTCGGCAGCGGCAGCGTTCAATTCATCTTCGCCGCGAGCACAAAGGAAAAGCTCTACTCCGGCTTCAGCTAGCGCTTTAGCTGCGGCTTTGCCGATTCCTTTTGAAGCAGCACAAACGAGTGCCTTTTTACCAGAGATTCCAAGGTCCATGTTTTACCCTTTGTACCGATAACAAATAGTTTTGGCTTCCGAGAAGAAATCCAAGCTCCAGCGACCGCCTTCGCGGCCTATACCGCTTGCTTTCATTCCACCAAAAGCAGATCGCAGGTCGCGAGCAAACCAGCAATTAACCCACACGGTGCCCATACGAATGTGGCGTGAGACTCGGTGGCAAGTATCGACATTGGAACTCCAAATGCTCGCCGATAAGCCATATGGTGTGTCATTGACCATATCGATGACTTCTTCCTCTTCTTCAAAGGAAACAATAGGCAATACCGGTCCGAATATTTCTTCCTGGCATAGAGGCGATTTGTTATCGAGTCCAACAAAAACAGCCGGAGTCAAGAAAAGTCCTTTCGGGAATTCTTCCAAGCGATCACCGCCTGTAATGAGCTTCGCCTTTTTCTTGCCTAGTGCCAGATACTTTTCGACTTTATCAAAGTGCTCTTTGCTAATAAGAGAACCCATCTGCGTTTGTCTATCCAATGGATCGCCTACTTTTATCTGAGCAACTTCGGCAGCAATTTGTTCGACAACTCTGTCAAATACTTTTTTGTGAACATACAATCGCGAACCGGCAAGACAAATCTGACCTTGATTGCGATAGGCAGCGCGAATAGCTGTCGGTATAGCTTCATCCAGATCGGCATCAGCAAAAAGCACAGTTGCACCTTTGCCACCCAGTTCAAAGGAGACCTTTTTCAAAGTCTTGGAAGCGGCAGCCATAATTGCTTGCCCGGTTGTTGTTTCTCCAGTGAAAGAAATTGACGAAATATCCGGATGCTTGGTTAATGCCTCACCGGCACCACCGGCGCCAAATCCATGCACGATGTTAAATACACCTGGTGGCAATCCTGCTTCATTCATAATTTCAGCAAGCATGGTCGCTGTGTACGGAGTCCATTCAGCAGGTTTTAAAACGCAAGTATTGCCCATCGCCAATGCAGGAGCAATTTTCCAGGTAGCCAAATACAACGGCAAATTCCATGGCGTAATAAGTCCGACGACACCCAGAGGCTCGCGCACCGTGAAATGACGCTCGTTAACATTTACCGTAAAGCACTCTTCATTTAAAGATGGCGCATAGTCGGCAAAGAAATGAAAGTTGTAGGCAGCGCGCGGAATATCGCCGTCCATACTCTCAACAATTGGCTTGCCGGTGTCGGCAGTTTCTGCTAATGCCAAGGATTCTTGATTAGCTAATATCAGATCACCAACACGACGCAATATTTGACAGCGTTCCTTAATAGACATATGGGGCCAAGGACCATTATCAAATGCGTCCTTCGCAGCTTCTACTGCGCGATCAATATCTTCAGCACTTCCTAAGGAAACAGTTGCCAACAGTTCGCCGGTTGCCGGATTAACGGTCTCGAAAGTGTCACCTGATGCCGACGGCAAGAATTGGCCGCCAATAAAATGACCAAGGTGTTTGGTTTTCAACTTTGTTCCTGCGCCCATTTATTCTCCCTGTCCATTTGGACAAAATGCAGTCGCTTTTATTTCAATGAAATTTTTTCCCGGCAATGCAGCCGCCGCTACAGTCGTGCGTGCAGGTGGATTCGGAAAAGAAAAATACTTTTCGTACACGGAGTTATATTTTGAAAAATCCTGCATATTTACTAGAAAGACTGTGACGTCAACAAGATCCGTCAATTCGCAATTTGCCGCCTTTAAAACACTCTGTAAGTTGGCAATAACTGCGTGTGTCTGCGTTTCAATATCGTAAGAGGCAACCTTTCCGTTGCCATCTAAAGTGACACCAGCTTCCTGACCGGTTTTCGGATCACGCGATCCTTGTCCGGATACAAAAACAAAAGAACCAACTCGTACCGCATGACTGTATGAACTCAACGGAGAAGGAGCTTCACCAGTACAGTTAATGCCGATACGCTTCAACGTTGTCACGTCCTTTGAATGCAGTCTGAATTCACCAGTGCAATTTTACTTGAACGAGTCGTAATTGAGTTGTCCCTATACACAGACCGAAGTCAAGGAGGATATACAACTTATAAACTTTCTAAGCAATTGCTAACAAACGACTAGTTTCGGTCGTAATACAACTAAACTATTAGATCGAAATGATCGCACGGCACCCATTTAAAAATTTGACGAAAAAGTTAGCAGCAGTTTTCTCTGCGGCACTAATTCTTTGTAGCAATGCCGTATACGCTCAAGACGCTATCGAAGATCTAACCGCCGATGAGCAAGCTGCTACACGAATAGATATACCAAGCCCTGCACAACTTACTGACCAAGTAGACACCTATGTATTAGGTCCGGGTGATTGGGTTGGTATCACCGACGTATACGATCAATATAAACAGCAGCAACCGGTGCCTGTCAGCCAAGATGGCAATATCACCTTGTATCCTTTTGGATATATAAAAGCACAAGGACTAACGACTCTTCAGCTGGCTCAAGTTATCAATGACCGCTCAAAAGAATTTTTCACTCAATCGCATTTTCAGGTAAGCCTCGTTCAAGTTAGACCAGTCATGGTTTATGTTCTTGGCGAAATACAGTTGCCTGGACGTTACCAATTGAGTTCCAGTACCGACACTGTAATCCCCAACGTTTTAACCGCAATTCAAGCAGGTGGTGGGCTAAGAGAAACCGCTAACGTTCGCCGTGTCCAAGTCAGACGCGGAGACGAAATCATAAATGTCGACCTCTGGAAAATGGCCAGCGAAGGTGATAACACTCAAGTAGTCATGCTGCGACCTGGCGACATTGTCTTTTGCACAAGAGGCGGCGACCAATTCAATCCGGACGGATTGGGTGATCTCTCTGCGATTCGCGGACGTTGGGTCCGTGTTTTAGGAACAGTCAGAGCACCTGGATTAATTGAGCTGCGTCCAAATGACACACTTTATTCCGTTGTTGCCAGAGCCGGAGGCTTCGGGCCAGGAGCAGCAACAAGATCGGTTTTACTTAGCCGTATGAATCGCGACGGCACAGTATTTTCCAAGCGAGTTTCCCTGGTTAAGGGACTAAAAAATAGAGATTCTTTGGCTAATGCTCCAGTTCAGTCAGGAGACATCGTTGTCGCATCAACCTCGCTTATTAAGACAGTCGGCGTGGAAGTCGCCAGAGCCGGTGCAATTACCGCCTTGGCAATGCTTGTTATTTACTTCAGTAACAAGGTGCATAACGTCAACGTAATCACCAACGACGCAACTACAAGCACAAGCACAACAACAACAACAACGACAACTACTACAACGCCGTAATAATAGGCGCGAGTTGTTTGTCTATAAGCTCTTCTGCGTGTTGCAAGTCGACGGCTTCCGCATTTTCAATGTGCCGGCATAAGATAGCGAGCAACTCGCTTTCAAGTTGCCCGATAGTCAAAGCCTTTTGATAATCGACATTGGAAAACGTAACCAGTCCATAACGAGAGATATATTTTCCAGGGAATCGTTTCTCTAATATCTTCTCCACTGCCTTTTCCAACTGAAAATGCTTATCGGCAACTTTGTCGCGCATTTCTACAAAGTTTTCGACAGCCATATCGGCAATCGCATCGGTATTATTCTTGCGTTTCGCATAAAAGGCATCAAACAACTCAGCCCAATTAATTTCGTCTCCGGCAGCACCAATTAGCTCATTGAGCACGGAGCAATCTTCGAAACCACAATTCATGCCTTGACCGAAAAAAGGAACAATGGCATGCGCAGCATCCCCAATCAGAAGCACATCATCATTCCTGAACCATGGCCCGCATTTGACAGTGTCCATGTGACCGGTTGGGTTATCAAAAAACATCTGGATCAAATTGGGGATTAGGTTAAATGCATCAGGAAACTCCGAACTGAAAAATTGATGCACATCCTGCGGAGTTTGCAATTTCTCAAAACTTACTGGTCCCTCAAATGGCAGAAACAACGTACAAGTAAAACTGCCTTCGAAATTAGGCAAGGCTATGAGCATAAATGTGCCGCGCGGCCAAATATGCAGAGCATTCTTCTCCATCAGATACCCGCCACCTTTTGCGGCAGGCATCGTCAATTCCTTGTAGCCATAATTGAGAGTGTCAATTTCGCACTGGTAATCGGAACCACGCATCATCTCGGTGCGAATAGTCGAGGCGTAGCCATCAGTACCTATGAGCACATCAAATTGGTGTTTTATCCTGGACTTTTTCTCTTCGTCAAGAACACTGAGTATCTTAGTGTCGAAATCGACGTTGGCGGCCTTGCTCTTAAAGTGAATGCGTACCTTTTGAGTGGCTTCGGCATGTTCCAGAAGTATTTTGTTGAGAATCTGACGCGAAATGGAATTTATGCACTGCTCGTCACTAATTCCATATGGTTGTAGAGACAAGTCTCCATTCTTACTATGGATCATACGCCCACGCATAGGAATGGCATATTTCATTACTTCTTGATCAAGACCAACTTGCTTCAGGGCATGAATCCCACGTGTGGAAATAGCCAAATTAATCGACCGCCCGGCACCGATTTGATGTTTACGCAGGTCGGCTCTCCGCTCAAACATCTCTACAGAGAATCCACGTCGAGCTAGGACCAGGGAAAGAAGAGATCCGACAAGACCGGCACCGGCAATAGTGATTACTGGCTTAGCGAACATGCTTAGCTACTACCTGGTGAAAGCGATAAACATCCTGAAAGTTGTTATACAGAGGCGCAGGTGCCACACGAATGATGTCCGGCTCGCGGAAATCACAAATTACACCCTGAGACTTCAATGTCTCCAAAAGTGCTTTCGGATTGTTTTTGATCTTTAATGACAGTTGGTTGCCTCTGGCTTTTGGATCGCCTGGCGTAATAATTGAAATGCCTGGCATTTCAGCAAGTAAATATTCTAGATAGCCAGTGAGCCAATCACCTTTCTTACGCAATGCAGGCATTGTTGCCTGATCGAAAATCTCCATGGAAGCTCTTAATGCAGCTAACTGCAATATCGGCGGATTGCTTAACTGCCAACCTTCGGCACCGGCAAGCGGATCAAACTTAGAAGGCATTTCAAAACGTGTTTTCTTGTTGTGCCCCCACCAACCGGCAAACCGCGGCAAATCAAATTCTTTGCTGTGACGCTCATGCACAAAAGATCCGGCAATACCGCCTGGTCCAGCATTCAAGTATTTGTAGCTACACCAAACGGCAAAATCCACATCCCAATCATGTAATTGCAATAAAAGATTTCCGGCACCATGAGCTAAATTAAGTCCAACTAGACAATTGACTTTTCTTGCGGCCTTAACAATGGACGGGATATCAAAAGCCTGACCTGTCAAATAATTCACATCACCCAAAACAATAAGAGCAAGTGATTCACCTTCTCGGGCTATAGTCTCCAAAATATCTTCTGTGCGTAATGTAATCTCACCTGCACGAGGTGGAAACTCACCAATGGCAATGGCTGGATCAAAACCATGAAATTTTGCCTGCGACTGCACAGCATATTGATCAGACGGAAAAGCATTCGCCTCAATAAATATTTTGAATTTTGTCTTACTTGGTCTGTAGAAGGAGACCATCATTAGGTGCAGGTTAACAGTCAGGCTGTTCATAACAACAACTTCAAGAGGCTTTGCGCCCACCAGACGAGCCGACATTTCCGTGAGGTTCTCGTGATAAGGCAACCACGGTTTGCGCGCGCCTAAATGCCCCTCAACTCCAAAAGCTGCCCAATCGTCAAACTCTGCATTGACGTAGTCTCTGGCACTTTCAGGCATTAGCCCCAATGAATTGCCGGCAAAATAAAGATAAGGCTCGCCGTTGGCTCGTTTCGGAAAGGCGAACTTTGAACGGTATGCGCCTAATGGATCATCACGATCCATCGTCTGCGCAAACTCTTCGCTGTTTTCATACTTCACAGTTTGTGGAACGGCTGTCATACGCTTGTACGTTCCTCCGTTTGACCAAACAAGGGTATGTCAAAATCTGAATGCTTCCTATTCAGCCAGGTGAGTGCTGTTTCGCAGAGCAGGCGGTGTTTAGTCCCCGGCATCAAATCATTCATGGATTCAATCATTGCCCCCGGCTGTGCTTCACCTAAAGGAAATGGATAATCGGAGCCTAAGGCAACGCAATTTTCACCGAGAACATCAAGCACATATCGCAGTGCTCCTGGGTCATGCACAAGCGAGTCAACAAAAAAGCGTCCACAATAATCACGTGGATTTATGCTGTTGTCCACCGCGCAGAGATCAGGACGAGAAACAAAACCATGTTCAATGCGACCCAATGTCATGCAGTATGCTCCGCCGCCATGAGCAAAAGCAACGCGCAGCTTTGGCAGCTTTTCAAATACGCCACCAAAAATCATGGAACAGATAGCCAAGGAAACTTCCGCCGGCATACCGACAAGCCAGGGCAGCCAGTACTTAGGCATGCGGTCTTGCCCCATCATGTCCCACGGATGCACAAATATCGCAGCACCCAATTCGGCTGCTGCCTCAAAGACTGGAAATAATTCCTTATCGCTCAAATTCCAATTTTTAATATGCGATCCGATTTGCACACCGGCCAATTTTAAATCTCTTACGCATCGCTCAAGTTCTTGAACAGCAAGTTTGGGATCTTGCATCGGCAATGTACCAAGTCCTACAAAACGCTTTGGACTGGACGCCACAACGCCGGCAATATGATCATTTAAAAAACGCGACAAATCCAGAGCGTGTTCCGGCTTTGCCCAGTAGCTGAACATAACAGGCACCGTGGAAAGCACCTGAACATTGACGCCCATTTTGTCCATTTCGGCAAGACGCACTTTGGGATCAAAGCAATTCGACTCAACTTCACGGAAGAACTGCCCGTCATCTTTGAGCATGCGCGCTCTATCAGGCTTATGATGGTCCAGAACAATAAAGCCGCCATAGCCGTACTTGTCCTTGAAAGACGGCAGTTCAGCAGGCAGGATATGGGTATGAATATCTATCTTGTTCATTGCTTTGCCTTAGTTCCGCACTTTTTACAGGTGCTGGCATCGCTGTTGAAAAACCGTTCAAAAATAGGTTGAAATTGACCGGTAATATCAGTCAAGTTGAATTTTTCCTCGTATAATTTTTCACCGCAACTCTCGCAATACCATTGCAAGGCATCAATCTCAGTCTCCCTGCGCTGTCTTTCGATGACCAGACCGACAGTATTAGCCGGACGTCTTGGAGAATGAGGGGTATTAGCCGGCAAGAGAAAAATCTCTCCCTCTTTTATGGATATATCCATTGGTTTACCGTTATCTATAACCTTGAGAACGATATCTCCCTCAAGCTGATAGAAAAATTCTTCGCTTAGGTTGACGTGATAGTCAGTGCGAGTATTGGGACCACCAACAATCATGACGATAAATTCGCGATTTTCCCAGACACACTTATTTCCAACAGGCGGTTTCAATAAATGCCTGTTTTCGTTTATCCAATTCTTGAGGTTGATCGTTGTAAACATGCTCCGCCTCCGCTGCAATTATCTCAGCTTTCAAACTCAAAATACTTGGCGGCTCTACTTTTGCTACTATTTTGTTTTTGCAAAGGAAAAACCTTGTCAACAAGGAGATAGGCTTGCTTTCATTTCCCTGGGCGCCAATTTATAGCATTGAGAGATCCGGCAGGACTGAAGTCACTGTTACCGGTGCAATATCGATAATTGATGGCAAGGAAAATGAAATCCTGGATATAGGCGACACCAGCTATGTCCTCTGGACTCGCTCTTGCTTAAAAGCGTGGCAATTATTGGCCCATTTGCCCGTTCTAAAGGCGAGTTATCCACAGCTAAAGCCGCATCATTATGCGCTCATGATGTCTTCTCATAGCGCTGAGGAAATTCACCTCAAAACGTTGGACGAGATTTCAGAAATCGGCAAAGTTAGTCAAGAAAAACTTCAATGCCCTGCCACTTATCCAATGGCGCAAGCTGACAGAATTCACCTCAAAGATAAGGGCGCAGGACCAAATTCCAAATACAACAATTGCAGCGGCAAACACATGGGTTATCTGCTGGCGATGAAAGCTGGTAATTTACCGTCGGACAATTACCTAGCTCCGGAAGGAAAGCAGTTTGAACCATTACGACAGTTGCTGGCTTATTTGCTGAAAAGCCAAAATGCTGAATTTCCGACAACTGTAGATGGCTGTCGCATTCCCAACTATGCTTTTGCCATTTCAGATTTAGCGAAATTGTACACAAAACTAGGTAGTGACTTCACAGTCAAGCAAATTCAAGCAGCACCAAAACATTTGCAGGAAATGCTTCGCGAATGGACAAACTTGCGTAGCTACATGCACGACTTCCCCGAAATTATCGGAGGCAAAAATCGCATTGATACTCGCATCATGCAAGGTGAGCTGACAGAATCAAAAGATGTGGAACTATTGTCCAAGCAAGGAGCCGATGGGCTGCTTGCCATTTCACTCTTACCGAATGCCCAGTATCCGACTGGATTGGGAATTGTCATCAAACTCGCTTCAGGTACAGATATGCATCACATGGAGACAATTGTTAAGGAAATTTTCCATCAGCTTGGTCTACGAGCAGAAGAGAAAGCTGACCCGAACAATGCTCATCTACACAACAACTTTCATTTCGAAATCAAGGCAACAGCATGCAAGACTATGAGCTAATTGATATTTCAATACCAATCTCAGCAAAGACTGCTTGCTTCCCTGGTGACACGCCTTTTAGCAAAGAGACAACCGTCACACTCGGCAAGGACAGTTGCTTCAATCTTACAAAGTTGACCATGAGTCCACATGTTGGAACACATGCAGATGCGCCAGTGCACGTTAAAGGAAGTCTAGATTCACTTAGAGGCACCGCCGGGCTAATGAAGCTGGCGGCATTTATTGGTCCGGCAACAGTAATTGACCTGGCTCCTTTTCAAGGCGAAATATCGCTTGCAGCAACGAAAGACAAGCTGGATAAAGCAAATGTTGAACGAGTGCTATTCAGGACGGCTAAGTCTCTAAGATACGAAGTATTTGAAAACAACTATTCGTATCTATCTGTAGAGCTCGTGCAATATTTAGCTTCCAAAGGCACGAAACTAATAGGACTGGATACGCCATCAGTTGATCACATCAACTCAAAAACACTTGCCGCTCATCATGAACTCATAAAAGCCGGAATGTGCTGGCTTGAGAATCTCGATTTAACAAGTGTGTCTGAAGGCAATTATTTTTTGGTCGCCCCACCCCTAAAGTTTATGGAGCTTGAGGCTTCACCAGTTCGCGCGGTTCTCTTGAAACAAACAGGAGTCAAATAAATGTTTAACCGTAGATGCTCCGTTATTGGTGTAATCCACCTTCCGCCATTACCAGGCTCGGCAGGATACAAGGGGAGCATAGAAGAGATTCTCAACTCTGCATTGAACGACGCGATGACCTATAAAAAAGAAAGCGTTGATGCGCTGATCGTTGAGAACATGCATGATGCACCTTACTTAAAAGGTTATGTTGAGCCGGAAACAGTTGCCGCAATGGCCGTTGTTGCAAACACTGTTAAACGCGAGGCTATGTTGCCGACCGGTGTTCAACTTCTAGCTGCTGCTAATCTCGAATCATTGGGCGTTGCTGTTTCCTGTGGGCTCGATTTTATTAGAGCCGAAGGATTTGTCTTTGCGCACGTGGGCGATGAGGGATTGCATGAATCTTCCGCGGCAGTCCTGATGAGGCGAAGAGCCTATCTCAAAGGCGAACACATACGTATATTTGCCGACATCAAGAAAAAACATTCCTCGCACGCGATTACATCGGACATCAGCCTCACTGAAACTGCTCGCACCGCCGAGTTCTTCGGAGCAGACGGCGTTATAATCACTGGCGGCTTTACAAGCGAGCCGGCTGATGCTCGCGAAGTTGAGGCAGTACGCTTAGCTACTTCCGCCAAGGTGCTTGTCGGCTCCGGAGTCACCGCGGAAAACATCCGTCAATATTCAGAACATGCCGATGCTCTCATTGTCGGATCTGCCTTCAAACACGAAGGCAACTGGCGCAACAAAGTCGACCCGGAACGAGTCAAGCGCCTGATGGCGGCAGCGACCAAGTGAGAACACATGCAAGTAGTAATAGACAAAGAATATTTGGCCCGGACTATCAATCATCTTGAGAATGAGCGCAAGGTGCACGATGAGAAATTTGCCGGTAATTCTCACCATAAACATTGCCTTCCACGATTTGACACAGCCATCAGCAAATTGAAGGAAGAGTTAGCCAAGGTGACGCAGGAGAAGTAATAGATGAGCTTTCAACACCTCTTTGATCTGCAAGCAGCAAATTACATTCGCCACAGACCAGGTTATCCCAAAGAGTTGTTTGAATTCTTGTCCAGCGTTACTCCTGGTAAAACACTGGCATGGGACGCCGGAACAGGCAGCGGCCAGGCAGCCATTCAACTTGGACAGATTTTTGAAAATGTAGTTGCCACCGATTCAAGCGACGCACAAATAGCACAAGCTCCGCCCGTCGAGAACATTACGTTTCGCACAGCACCGGCTGAAGAAAGCCAATTAGCAGATTCCAGTTGCGATCTCATTACAGCAGCAAATGCTGTTCACTGGTTTGATCTAAATGCGTTTTACAAAGAAGTAAATCGAGTGCTCAAACCCAAAGGCATACTTGCCGTCTGGGGATACGGTTGGCTCATCGGCCCTGATTATCTCAAAAAAACGCTGGAAGCATTCTATGAAAGAGTCAAACCGTATTGGCCACCACCAACAAAATATGTTCAGGAGAAGTATCGCAATTTGCCCTTTCCATTTCTGGAAATTGAAGCACCGGCATTGGTGCATGAAGATGAGTGGACAATTGAACGCATGCTGGGATTTTATTCAAGCTGGTCGGCATCTGAGATTTATAGAAAAGCTATAGGTGAAAGTCCGATTGTACAACTAGCTGAAGAACTTCAAAACATCGTCCCTAACAACGGTAGCAAACACAAGATCAAATTGCCGCTCTACATGCGTGTGGGACAAAGGTCCTGAGTCGAAAAATATTCGGCAATCGCATAAACAGCAATTCCAAAGGCAACCGCCACATTGAGAGATTCTTTCATGCCACGCATTGGCAGGTGGCAGACAGCATCGCACTGACGCGAAATCTCCGGAGACACACCAGTTACTTCATTACCCACGACCAAGCACAGTGGTGTTTTCAAAACATGGTTGGACAATGCATCGGACAAAGATTGACTGCTATCCGATCTCTCCAAACCGACAATTTGATAGCCGCGCTGTTTCAACATAAGAACAGCCTCGAGAGAAGAGACGCTGTAATTCCAAGGCACCGTGTCTTCTGCACCCAGACTTACTTTAGCTATTTCGTTGCGCGGCGGGCTGCCCGTTATACCAGTCAAAATTATTCGAGAAACACCTGCTCCATCAGCAGTACGAAAAATTGATCCAACATTCCAAAGACTGCGAATATCTTCGGCAATGACGATAAACGGTTCTTTCGTCCCATCAGTGACAGTATTTTCGGTGAATAATTGCGAAGCAATTCTTTGAGCGCGCTCTTCCATTTTGACTATGCCGATTAGCAGGCGATTAAGCATTGGACGTGCGCAGGAAGCGCAGTCGCCGCTGCGAGGCGTCATGTCATCCGGCAACTCAAATTCATGCCGGCAATCGGGATAGGGACAACGCGTTAACATAGCCCTTATTTTATGTAACGCAAGGCTGCAAAGTATCATTAAATCGTGTATATTTTCAGACTATATGGTCGAAACCAACATGAGCTGGATGGAGAGAGGCGCAGCCTTTTGCAACGTATTGTCCGTTGTGGGGCCGTCAGTATGCATTGTTCACTGCCTGACAATGCCTATATTGCTTGCCGTACTGCCGGCGTTTGGATTGAGTCGCAGCGTGTTCGGTTTAAGCGACCAAACAATTGCATTGATAATCTTGCCTTTGTGCGCCTTGGCAATAATTCCGGGCTATTTCAAACACGGCAAGAAGCGAGTTCTTGCCAGCATGTGTTTTGGCTTTTCTCTAGTAATTTTTGGTAGCTTCTTTGCTGACAATCTTTTGGGACCTTCAGGCGAAATCCCAGTAAATGTTTTGGGTAGCGTCTTTTTAATTACTGCCAGTGTTCTCAATCATCGCCTTAGAAGTTGTTTCGGCCACGATCACTAGCTATTTCAGATATGCTTTGACAATATCAACGAGCATCTGAGCGGCCTTAGATTGTTCAGCTGATGGCTTCTCATCTTGATCTAAGACATGGCAACGGATTTGATCTTCCATAATTTCAGCCATAAGACCATTAATCGCGCCACGACAGGCAGCAATTGTTTGCAGGATTGAAGCACACTCCTGATCGTCCTCAAGAGCCTTTTCAACAGCCGCTAACTGCCCACGAATGCGCTTTACACGGTTGATAAGCTTCGGCTTGTCCTTGATTTCGTGCGACATTTTAAGTTCCTTACGAGATTCAGGTTCACAAGAATTATAGTATACCCCCGTATAGTATACTGATCATTAGTTCAAACAACTGAAACCCTTTGAAAGGAGTCCATACATTGAACTGCAATACACATTCTGGTCATGAACATAAACACGGCGACAATTGCGGTCACCAAGCTATTAAACATGACGGTCATACCGATTACCTGCATGATAATCATTTGCACCACATGCATGATGGTCACATCGATGAGCATACGCTTTCGGTC
Organism: Candidatus Obscuribacterales bacterium; assembly: GCA_019744775.1. Classification (NCBI taxonomy): domain Bacteria; kingdom Bacillati; phylum Candidatus Melainabacteria; order Candidatus Obscuribacterales; species Candidatus Obscuribacterales bacterium. The sequence continues at coordinate 44,247 of JAIETZ010000005.1, read as the reverse complement.
GGCGGAGCCAATCAAGCAAACTGCACAACCGGTCATGATTGCAGCAGTCACGAAACATCGCACAAGCATGGCGACAACTGCGGTCACGCAGGAGTGCCGCACGGCGATCACGTCGACTTCCTTGTAAACGGTCACTTGCACAATGCCCACAGCGGACATTGCGATGACCACGGCAAAGTGTCGTAAGACATAAGTCGTTTAGATCTTGAGAGAGGAGACGGTTTCCCGTCTCCTCCTTTTTGTTGCGCAAAAATCTGCAGGGGCGCATTGATGATTTCAGAGTATGATGCCCTAAGGATGGGTCAATTCTTCTTCGCGAGCGTGACTGCCATAGCCTTTCTTGTAGGCTTTGGTAATCTTGCCAACCATCCACTGCTGGAAATCATCAATGTAGGTGAATACGACAGGCACAACAACCAATGTTAAAAGCGTCGACGTGACTAGTCCGCCTATGACGGCAACAGCCATTGGTGCTCTGGCTTCAGCACCAGCACCAAATTTCAATGCAATAGGCAGCATGCCGGCAATCATAGCGACAGTAGTCATAACGATAGGACGCATACGAGCCTGTCCTGATTTAAAGATTGCATGGGTTCTATCCATGCCTCCCTTCATAGCGACAATGCAGTATTCAACAAGCAAAATGGCATTCTTTGTGACAAGACCCATGAGCATGACGATACCAATTAGTGCATAGAAGCCCAACGATTCGCGAGCTATGACAAGCGCCAGCAACGCACCACCCAGGGAAAGTGGCAACGAAACCATGATTGTAATTGGGTGGAGGAAGCCACCAAATAAAAGAACTAAAACTGCATAAATAAGCAGAATACCGACAGCAAGTGCCCAGGTAAATCCGGAGAAAATGTCCCGTTGAATTTCAACGTCACCGGCTGGAATATTTTTTACTGACTGCGGCATTTCTTTATACGCCGGCAATTTGTGCACTTTCTCCAGTGCTTGTCCAAGAGTTAAATTGTTATCCAAACTTGCATCAATCGTCACCTGACGGAGACGATCGTATCTATCTACTTGCGCAGGTCCACTGCCATAACGGACAGTCGCTACCGAGGATAGAGGAACGAGCTTTCCATCAAGTCTTTGCACACGCAAGTTGCCGATTACTTGTGGATCCAAGCGATAATGAGGGTCTAGCTGAACGCGGATGTTTATCTGGCGATCTTCCAAATTGAATTTGGCCAAATTAGCATCGACATCACCTAATGTTGCAATAAGAGCTGTACGGGCAATGGAATTGACCGACACCCACTGCTCAGCCGCTCTGGCAAAGTCAGGAATAATTTGAATTTCCGGTCGCTCAAGTGACGCGCTGGAAACAATATCTGAGAGTCCATTGATTCCGCGCATTTGCTCCTCAAGAGCATACGCTGTCTTGTACAAGGCTTCGCCGTCGTCACTAGCAAGAATAATTTTCAATTTGCCGGTAATGCCACCTGATACCGTGAATTTAAGTCTTACGCCTGGTACTTTATTCAAAGCCGGGCGAATGTCCATTTCAAAATCTTGCTGTGAAAGGCGACGCTCTCCTTTAGGCTTGAGCGTAATGAAGATAGTCCCTTTGCTGACTTCTCCGGCTCCGGACGGTCTGCCGAAACGTCCTGTGCTGGCGCTACCGATTTGAGCTAATACACTTTCCACTTCCGGACGGTTCACCAAAGCGGCACTCAAGTCATCAAATGCCTTTTTGGTCTGAGCAAGAGTCGAACCAGGCGGCAACTCGACATCCAATATACTTTCGCCACGATCAATGTTGCCCATAACCGAAGTAGGCATCATACGGAAAAGTACAAGACTGCCGGCAAAGAAGAAAACAGCAATTAAAACTGTCGTCAGTCTATGTCTTAGCGCCTTACTCAATAATGTGTCGTAGACTTTCGACAGCCGGTCATGCAACTCAGATTCCTTTACCGGCTTGAGTAGATAAGCAGCCATCAGAGGCGTGAGCATACGGGCAACAACAAGAGAGAAGAATACCGCAGTCGTTACAACCAGACCAAACTGCTTGAGGAATTTGCCGGGAATGCCGCCCATAAAAGCGACCGGTACGAAAACAACAATAATTGTTGCGGTAGTGGCAACGACTGCCAGTCCAATTTCGTCAGCCGCTTCAAGCGCCGCTTTGTAGGGATTTTTACCCATGGACATATGTCGGACGATGTTTTCAATTTCTACAATGGCATCATCGACTAAGACCCCGATTACCAAAGCCAATCCCAACAAAGACATGTTGTTCATCGTAAATCCGGCGACTTGCATAATCAAAAACGTCGGGATTAGCGACAACGGCATAGCAAGCGATGAGATAACCGCAGAGTGCCAATCGCGCAAGAAAAGCCAAACAACCACCACTGCCAACCCTGCTCCAATTAGCAGCGAATCTAAAGCCGCATGATAAGACTCGCGAACATAATGTGTTTGACTGCGGATTTTCTCTATTTTGATATCCGGTGGAATGCTTTGTCTCAATTCCTTGAGTTTTGCATCAACGGCGTCTTCAACGGACACCATATTGGCACCGTGACTGCGAACGATTGAGAAAGCTACAACAGGCTGTCCGTTGAGCATGGCAAGCTGCCTGGGTTCAGAAGTACTATCGATGACCTCACCTAGAGTATCCAGACGCACCCATTTCTTATTGGGCAACATGATACGCGTTGAAGCAAGGTCTTCCGGACTCTCGGCACTGCCTAGAGTGCGTATTGTTTCTTCCTTGGCTCCAACTTCTCCACGACCACCCGGCAAGTTTATGTTGGTTGCACGGACTTGCGCACTGACAATATCTGCCGTTGCGCCAACCGCTTCTAATTTATATGGATCAAGATTGACTCGAATTTCTCTATCGACGCCGCCGGCACGTTGGACTTGTCCAACACCCTTAACGCCCATTAGTCCACGAGAGATTCGATTATCGACAAACCAGCTTAATTCTTCAGGTGTTCGCTTATCCGAAGACACCGAATATGTGGCAAACGGCAGTCCGACAAAATCCACGCGTTGAATAATTGGCTCGTCAACATCTTTGGGAAGTTGAGTACGAATTTTGGAAACTTCATTGCGAACATCATTAACAGCTCGGTCAACATCGGTATCCAGTTCAAATTCAATTGTTGTAGCCGAAACACCTTCGTTAATAACTGAATAGATGTGTTTGATATTACCTATCCCGGCAACCACATCTTCTATCTTACGAGTGACTTGAGATTCAAGCTCAGCCGGAGCCGCACCAGTTTGATTGACGGTCACCGAAACAATTGGAATATCAATGTTGGGTGATTCGTCAATGCCAAGCTGGAAAAAGCTTGCAAGTCCAGCAAGCAACAATAATAGAAAGAGAACTAAAACAGGTACCGGGTGCTTAATTGACCAGGCGGAGATGTTTCTAATTCCGCCACCGCCTTGTGTCATTTGCTAGTCCTTTTGTCTGATACTCGTACTACATCGCCGTCTTTCAAGAAGCCGGCACCGGATACAACTACTAGCTCACCGGGCTTAATTCCCGAGCTAACTTCGACGAAGTCACCGAAACGTTCGCCACAACTAACTGAGCGGCTGTAGACCTTGTTGCCCTCAACCAAGAATACGCAACTGCGTTCGTGACGATCGACAACAGCACTGGATGGCACTGTCATAACTTCGGCTGTGCCGAGGCTTACTTGTCCGTGCACGAAAATGCCTGGGTGGATATCCTTATTAAATGGAATGTCAATGCGGACAGTGCCTAAGCGAGTGTCCACATCTACAAGTGGGCTGATTTCACGAATCTTACCGGCAAGATTTACATTACCGGGAAGTACGCCTGTTATGTCTACGTTTTGTCCAGGCTGTAGTCTTGCCAAATCCTTTTCCGGAACTTGCGCACGAATTTCAAGGCGATTGTCTCTCACCATTAGAAATAGTGCTTCATTGGCAGTACTGATATCACCAATATGCGCGTCACGCTTAGTTATCCAGCCGTCACTGGGTGCGCGAATAATAGTCTGGGCAATTTGTGCTTGCAGTGCTCTGACGTTTGCTTGAGTCTCAGCAACAGTTGCCTGCGACATTTGGATGTCTTCCAATCTGCCGCCTTCGATAGCTTGTGAAAATCTTTCCATAGCTTGCCTGTTAACAAATTTGGCTGCTGCAACTTCATTTTGTGCATGCAGAAGCTCCGCTTCACTTGTCCTTTGCAGAGTCATTTTAGCTTCAGCTTCTTCGGCGCTTACTGCCCCTTCCTTATGTAAGGCGGCATAGCGTCCGGAATTGTTGCGCGCATTATCCAAATTAGCTTTTGCCCGCTCCAAATAGGCTTCGGATTCGGCAACCTGTGCTTTGGTTTGTTCGACAGCAAACTGCAAAGCAGAAATATCCTGCTTGCGATTAGGTTGAATTGTTTTACCCAAATTTGCTTTTGAGTGTTTTAGCTGCGCCAATTCGCGATCCAACTGTGCACGCAATATAGATGAATTGAGTGTAGCGAGTACCTGTCCCTTCTTAACGAAAGCACCTTCCTCGACATCGACGGTTTCAATTCTCAATCCGCCAACTTCTGCACCGATCGATAACGGATCCCAAGCCCACACGGTACCTGTAATTCCAAGTTTCCTTTCCATGTGGCGATAGGAAGCCGGATCAACTGCCACCGTAAGCGATGCCTTGGCATTCTCGTCTTGAGCCGGACGTAATGCAGAGACAAAAGCCTGTAGAGCAAGAACAACCACAATCAAACCGGCAACCACCAACCCTGCCACAATGCCTAAGCGGACTCTTGGGCTTGCCGCAGCAAAGTTCGACAAAAGCCTTTGCTTTGTCGTCTCACAATGTTGCTTGGTTCGCTCCAGGGTATCCATATTCATTATTTTTCTCCGACCATTTTTAAATATTTGTCGAGACGCTTACGCTCGGTGTCTCCCAGTATTCCAGCAAAAACTATGTCTACGATATCAACTGTCTTCTCTTCAAAGTTGGATTTTGATTTATTGAAGTAACCAGTAAAAATAGTGCCGTACAACAGACAGCTTATTGTTTCCGTGATTGTTTCAACGTTTAGTTTTCTCACGCGACCTTCATCAACTAATGACTGCAGAAGCAAAAGCCAAGGTCCAATGTTTTTCTCGCGGTGCTTAAGATAAGTAGGCTTCTTGCGATCGCGAAACTCAGCACGCTCTTGAATGAGAAGTTCAAGCACTTCCGGATTTTGATCAAAGAACCGAAAATAGAAGCGAATAGCACCGGCAATTTTTTCAAGTGGATCTTCAATTGTTGCCACGCGCGACTCAACAAAATGAGCCAGTCGCTCCATGCCTAAATCCACTGCCGCCAAAAACAAGGATTCCTTGCTTTCAAAATAGCGGTAAATAGTCCCTTTGCCGATGCCAATCTCATCAGCAATCAACTGAGGGTCGGTTTTCGGATAACCATAATCGGCAAAAGCGCCAATAGCCGCCGAAAGAATCTCCTCCCGCCGGCGCTCCGGCAAGGATTCATCTTTCGGTCTGCCAGGACCTCTTTTTGTTAGCGTATCCACCATTTGACCACCAATTCAGCCATTTTGTGACGAACTCGTCCGATAAATATTATCGTACCACACTAGCACCTGTGCAAATGTTAGTGATTAATACCGTTACGAGAGCTTATTCATGCGAAGAGCGGGCATTGGATAGTGTTTCCAGTTGTCGGTAATCAACGTAAGATTGTGCGCGAGAGCGACTGCCGCAATAGTCACGTCCGAAACAGCGAGTGTTATTCCCTTAGCAGCCCAATCGCGCTTTAACAATCCGGCCTGGGCAGCCACGTCCCTGGTTACAGAGAAATATTCCAAGCTGTTAATAAACAACTCTGTTGCTACTTTCTCTTTAGGACGCATGCCGGCGAAAATTTCAGTAACATTGATAGAGCAACAAGCAAGTGAATTTCCTGCCGATAGCAGATCTTTCAATAGTTCGACTCGTTGTCCTTTACGATTGAGAACATCAATGATTACGCTAGTATCCAAAAGGTAGGTCGTCATCGCTTCGATACTTTTCTTGCAAGACGATCTTCCTCGCCTTTGCGCATTTCATTCACCCAGGCAGCAGCGCCATTTTTTAGCTCAGGATGATCAACGTCCTGCCATGCGCCGGCAGCCTTATCCAGAGCCTTTAACATGCGCAGACGTTGCAATTCTTTCTGGGCAGATTGAACCAAAAACTGGCTGCGCCCACGCTTGCCCACGAGCTTGTCGATCTCCACGATCAGTTTTTCTGGAATTACTATGTGTGTTCGACGAATAGTCACATTCTTAGTCCCACTTACTATGCACACTTTAGTTTAATCTATTGCGCACATCTTGGCAAGAAGCCAAGGATTCTTACTCGAGGACGGTTCTTACTTTCCAAAGATCCGGGAAGCAGCGCTTGGTTAGCGTGGATTGTAGATAGCCGACGCCTTCTGAGCCACCTGTGCCGCGTTTGAATCCTATGATGCGCTCGACGACGGTGACGTGATTGACGCGCCAGAGATAGACTAGTTCGTCGATCTCGACAAGTAATTCTGCCAGATCTGATAAGTCGGCATAAGTGTCGTCGTTTCTATAAAGCTTTGCCAATTCCTTAACGCGAGCGTCTTCGTCGCCTTCGGGAAGAGTGAAGCCGTTTCTTTTCAATAAAGAAGTGAATGCATCTTGGATAGATGGTTGCTCAAAGCGTTCTTTGAGACCTTCATAGGCGATAGCATCTGACTTGAAGTGCTCAAGCATGCGTGCGTCTTTGGCACCTAGTGTAAATTCGACTTCGCGAAATTGGCTCGACTGAAAACCAGAGGCCGGATTTAAATTGTGGCGGAAGCCGAGGAAATCTTGCGGAGACATTGTCTCGAGAATGTGGATTTGCTGGACGAGCAGTTTGAGAATTGCGACAACGCGACGCAGGAAGAAATTTGCGCGGCGGATGTTGTCTTCGGCGAGCAAGGACTTTACGGTGTCTAATTCGTGCAGGATGAGCTTGAACCAGAGTTCGTAGGTCTGGTGGATGATGATGAATAGAGGTTCGTCGTGGTGAGGGGGGTCGGAGAGACAGACTTGCAGGGTCTTTAGCTCGTTGACGTGCAAATACTTGTTATAAGTTACGGGGCTGCCTTGAGTGCCGCCGTATTTATCTGTGCCTTTTTCGCCTTTGGCACTTGTTGCTGTCATTGATTTCTCCTTGTGGATTTTTTAAAAGGGCGCATGCAATGCGCCCCTACAACGCTGGTTATCCGTCGGCGTTCTTTTCTTTTTTCTTCTTAGCTTTGGATAATTGCTCGTAGGCATCAACTGGCAACGTGGAACTCCAAGCACTGTCTTTTCCTTTTGCGTACATCATGAAATTCGTACCTTTGGGCATTGGTACTCGTTTTGCCAACGGGTAAGTGTACAAAAGGTCCTGGGCCTTCTTAATCAAAGCCGGAAAGGAAACTTGATACGTCTCCATTTTTATATTTTCCGGAGTCACATGGAAAATCTTATACGCGCAAGGATAAGTCACAAGTCCAGGATTTGTTATGAACCATGTTTTGCCACCGCGCCCCAATTGATTGACATACAAGTGCGCCGATAGCGCCAAGTTGACTGAATTGGCAGCGTAAATTGCATCAAACACTTCTTGCCCATTTGGCAAAAGGTAATCCATCAACTGTGTTTCTGCAGCACGGAAAGGCGGCGGATTCAATATCGGATGATGGCTTACAAGCACTGTGAATTTGTCGGCGTTCTTTTGGAGATCATTTTTCAGCCACGTAAGTTGTTGTGCATCAACGTAGCCGCTTGTCGAACCAGGCTGACTAGTATCCAATCCGATTAAGTGCACGCCAGGGAGTGGCGAGTGAGACCAGTAAGGCGTGTCCGTTTCGATTCCACGACCATGCCAATCAGGGCCAAATGAACGCATCTTGTTGATTGGGCCATCGCTAGCAGCGACATCGCACTCACCGAGCACAAACGACCATGGCGCATTAAGTCCTTGAACAATATCTAAAAACAGTTGCCAGTTTTCGTCGTCTTTGCCAAGCCCATGTACTTGATCACCACCAAAGAGCACAAAATCAAGTTTTTGTTGATTGAGCTTGGCGACAACGTCTTGTAAAAACAATTGGCTCTCGTTTGTCAGAACAAATCCATCAGGCACGCCGTGCGTCAAATGAATGTCACTGACAAACGCAAACGAGAAGGGACTAAAAGATTGTTGAGCTCTTCCCGGCAAACACGGCAGTACCGTGGTGGCAATGGCGCCCAAAATAAAAGATCGTCGACTTATGTAATTGCCTTCGCTCATCGACTGAATATTAGAAGATCTAGCCCTTCATAATCAAGGACATAACTTCCGAGCGTGAAGCTTGATTTGTTTCAAACAAGCCGCGAACTGCCGATGTAATTGTTCTAGCACCCGGCTTTTTCACACCGCGAATGGACATGCAAAGGTGTTCGGCTTCCAAGACCACGATGACGCCGCGTGGTTGGAGTTTCTTAACCAAAGCGTCGGCAATTTGAGTGGTCATGCGCTCTTGTACTTGCGGGCGTTTTGAAACGAGTTCAACAACGCGAGCCAATTTCGAAAGTCCGGTGATGCGACCGGCATTGGGGATATAGCCGACATGGGCAACACCCATAAACGGCACCAGATGATGCTCACAAAGGCTGGCAAACTGTATATCTCTTACAAGCACTAGCTCATCATTTTCAGCTATAAATTCGCAGGTGAGTTCAGATGATGAATCGACATCGACTCCATAGAGCAATTCTTGATACATGCGAGCTACACGAGCAGGCGTATCGAGCAAACCTTCGCGGCTTGGATCTTCGCCGACGGCTTCCAAAATCATCGTCACGGCTTGAGCGATTTTGTCCTGGTCAATTTCCTTGAAGAGACTTTCGTCCCTCTTACGTGGCTTAGACAAGGCTGCCGCTTGCGCGGTGGCGCTCTTTCCTGTGACTGGCGTAAAGCTCATGGATTCCATCTTTTGTTCCTTCTGGCGTTACTTGAATTTCTTGGCTTCTTTAGCTTGACAATGGTAATGCCTTTGAGCTGTTTCCAAGTAAAGCTGAGTGAGAATTTAGTTACCGGACGCATGCAATGCGCCCCTACGAAGTTATACATAAACTGTATTTCACAAGATCTCTTGTTATACTTGGGTGGTTAAGACCAGCTGAGAGCTGGTGCTGTCAGGCGCCCCATGGGACCGACGTTTTGAAATTTGGAGAGAGAAAAGAAATATGACCGCGACTATTTCGCAGGAATTGGACATCAACCAGATTAAGAAGTTGTTGCCACACCGCTATCCGTTTTTGCTTGTCGATAGAGTTACTTACATTGAGCCTGGACACAAGGCCATCGGATACAAAAACATGACTGCCAACGAGCAGTTTTTCGAAGGACATTTTCCATTCAAGCCGATTATGCCTGGCGTTCTGATGGTAGAGGCATTGGCACAATTAGCTTGTATCGCAATTCTGGTAAAGCCTGAATATAAAGAATATCTCGGCGTATTTACGGGCATTGATGGTTTCAAATTCCGTCACATGGTTATTCCTGGTGACAAACTGGAACTCGAAGTTGAACTCATCAAAATGAAGGGTCCTATTGGACGTCTCAAAGGTATTGCACGCGTCGGTGACAAAGTCGCTTGTGAAGGCGAAATTTCGTTCGCAATGATCAAGCGTGAAAATGAAGCCTAAGCAAAAGGAAATAAGCAATGAGCATTAACACAACGACCACTCGCATTCACTCAACAGCAGTAATCGCAGACGGCGCTCAGATTGATCCAGCAGCCGAGATTGGACCATACGCAGTAATTGGACCAAATGTAAAAATCGGCGCCGGAACAAAAATTGGTGCTCATGCCGTAATCGATGGACACACAACCATCGGCAAAGATTGCAAAATCTATGCCGGTGCTTCCATCGGGCTCGAGCCGCAAGACTTCCGCTACAAGGGCGAGCCGACAGGCGTCATTCTTGGCGATAGAGTTACTATTCGCGAATACGTAACCATCCATAGAGCCACAGTCGAAGGCTTCACCGAAATCGGCGACGATTGTTTCTTGATGAATTACGTGCACATTGCTCACAACTGCAAACTGGGCAAAGGCGTCATTCTCGCTAATTCAGTGATGATGGCAGGACACGTAACTATCGGCGACGGTGTCGTGATGTCCGGAATGTGTATCTTCCACCAGCACGTTCGTGTTGGACGCTTAGCGATGCTTTCCGGCATGACCGGCACAAGATCCGACTTGCCGCCGTTTACAACATGCGACGGTCGTCCGGCAATGGTACGTGGCGTTAACGTCATCGGCTTGCGCCGCGCAGGAGCTGGACAGACAGTTCGCACAGCGGTCAAGGAGTCTTACAGACTCTTGTATCGCTCGGGTCTCAACGTGTCACAAGCGCTGGCTCGCATCGAAGAAGAAATTGAACAATTCCCGGAAGTCCAGGAAATTGTTGCATTCTTCAAATCAAGCAAGCGTGGTTGCGCAGGTATTGCCATACCTGGCGCTGAAATCATGGACGAGTTTCCTTCCGACGACATTTAATGATTGAAGGCTACAAATCGCTGTTGCGCAACCGGGACTTCATGTTCCTGTGGGTAGCGCAAATCTTCTCACAGCTAGCAGACCGCGCTGTGTTCGTGTTGTTTGTGGCGGTTTTGACAGCACAAGAGACTTTGTCACAAGCAGCGCCGACAGAGTTTCATGCGCCAGCCGGTGCTGCGCAAATGACTAGTTGGTTGTATGTTGCCTTTACTATTCCGGCTGTGTTGCTCTCACCACTTGCCGGAGTTTATGTTGATCGCGCATCTAATAGATCAGTCATGGTGTTCTCAAACGTTGTCCGTGGAATTTGCGTGGCACTTGTATCTATGCCTTCTGTAGAAAGGCATCCTATGCTTGCCTATTTCCTAGCATTTCTCACATCAATCGGTGCACAATTCTTTGCACCAGCTGAGACTTCTTCTATTCCCAGACTGGTGAAGCACGAAGATCTGTATCACGCCAATTCGCTCTTTTTTACAACAATGATGATTGCGCTTGGTTTTGGGTTCGCAGTGGGAGAACCAATTATTTCTCACATTGGTCTGGCTGATGCGCCATTTTTTATTGCATGCTGCTTCTTTATTGCCGCGCTGCTCTTGTGTTTTGTCAAAGACAATGTGCCGCATACAACCAATCGCGAACCCTGGTGGGAAGAATTACGATTCGGGCTATCGTACATTTCCAGCAACGCCACAGTATTTCGTGCAATCATGAAAATCACAATTTTATTCAGCACGATTATTACGCTCAATATTATTGCTGTTGCTTTGAGCCAACAGGTTTTGCACATCAAGCCATTCCAGTTCGGCTGGATAGTTGCCGCTGCCGGTCTGGGCATGTGTGTAGGTAATTTCGCCACGGCTCACTATGGTCAAAAGATGAAACCAACAGCACTTGCCTATCTGGGCTTCACCGGCATGGGACTCTTCATGAGCATGCTTGGATCGTTAGGCTTCATTCAGACACTTCTATTGCCGGAGTTAGGACTATCGGAAATGGCGTTCCATGGGGGATTTGTGGGCAGCGCACTGATACTTTCAGCATTTACCGGCGTTTGCTGCGCCATGGTTGCCGTGCCCACACAAGCATCGTTGCAGGCAGCCGTGCCGGAAAACTTGCGTGGCAAGGTGTTTGGGGCTCAAAATACAGCAATGTCTGCAGCCTCTACAATTCCGGTTATACTGGCCGGTGTAGCCGCTGATAATTTACCCGGCGGAGTGTCCACAACTTTGATAATTGTTGGAGTACCAATGCTCCTCTCAAGCATTTATCATCTGCTTCGCACAACTAGAAGAGAACGTTTAGAAGGTATCTATTAGGACAAGGGCGCATGCAATGCGCCCCTACGGACGAACCAGACAGTCCAACGGGGAGGCGGACCAGACAATCAGACCGAACGAGGGACGGAACAGAGATTCACACGGACGGATCGAAGAGTCACAAACATGGCTAAAGTAGTTCACTGGACACCGGCATTTGCCAAACGACGCGCGCATAAGACATCGCGCATCTTCATTTGCATTAACGGCGAAGGTTATGGACATTCCAGTCGAGCACTTGCAGTTGCCAGACACTTGGATCCTGAAACGGTAATTTTCGGTACATACGGATACGTAAAAAAACGCATTGACCGCGCGGGCTATCGCACTGTCGAAGTTGGTCCGGAAGTGAAATTTTTCGGCGAAGATGGTTCGTTTGAACTTTCAAAAACAATTCTCAAGAACGCTAGTGCGCCTTTGACCATGGGCAAACAATTTCGCGAAGAATTGAAAATCATGAAAGACTACAAGATAACTTGCGTACTTTCTGATTGTCGTGCCGCCAGCGTTTTTGCTGCTGCAAAGCTAGGCATTCCTTGTTTGTACATGACCAATCAGACGGAGTTTGAACACTTTTTCCATAGAAGAAAAAACAAGCAGGGGCAAGACCTGCCGCTTGCTGAACAAACAAAAGCCATTCAAGATGCCATTCTTGGAGGCGCCGCCGAGCCACCGGTTGATTTTGCCGTGCGAGCCATGTTCAAAGAGATAACAGAAATTATCATCGCGGATTTTCCGCCGCCGCACACGGTGTGTCTACCGATGCTCAGCCGCAAGCCACAGGTAATGAAGTTGCAGCGCATGGTGGGACCAGTAACAAGCTGGACTGCAGACGAAGTTTTGAGTCATGGCAGGCCGGCTTCGGGTCCGTATGTTGTCGGTACACTAGGCGGACATGAATATAGATTGCCTTTGTTCAATGCGTTGGTTGAGGCAGCAACCTTGATGCCCGATGTGCATTTTGATGTTTTCTCCAGCTTTGTACCTGAACATACCCCGCCAAATCTGCGAGTAATTGAATTCACCGAAAATCCGGAGCGCTATTACAAAGCAGCAGATCTTGTCGTATCTCAAGCGGGACACTCAACAGCTATGGAACTCCTAACACTTGGCAAGCCGTCACTTTTGGTTCCTGATTACAAACAAATCGAGCAAGAATCAAATGCTCAGAGATTAGTCGAACTTGGAGTCTCAAGCCAAATGACTTATCCGGATCTGACAGCCAAAGCCATGGCAGACCGCATTCGTCATCACTTGCAGACGCCGTCCTATGAGGTAAGCGCTTATCAATTGGCACGGCTTGCCAATGAAATGAATGGCGCACGCCGGGTTGCCGCGCTTGTCAATGAATATGGCAATCGCATCCACGCATATTGAGGAGATTATTTGTACGTGAGAATTAAGAGTAGAAGTTGTCAGTGACAGTAAACTTGTAATCGGTAGACAAGATGTTTAATCGCATTCTATTAATTGCTATTTTCGTAGGCGCCTGGCTGACACTCAAGTACATCGATTACTTTGTGCCGGGTCCGTTCATTCTTATATTGATTTGCGGCATTTGCATCATGATGATTTCGCACTGTGCTTGGCTTTTGGCAGCACAAAAACGTTGGCACAAGAAACTCAATCGCGCAAAAGATCGCCCGCACCCGCATAATGAGTTCGGCACTACGGTCAAAGAAGGTGCCGAGTCGGAATGGCAGCCTACAGTCGATCTTTTTATAGCGGCCAAAAACGAAGCGCGTGTAATTGAGAAAACCGTGCGCAATATGCTGAAGATTGATTATCCGAATTATTTGCTTTGGGTAATTGATGATAATTCAACAGACGAAATGCCAAAGATACTTGAACAGCTAAAAGGCGAGTTTCCAAATTTGCGCGTTTTGAATAGACTGCCCGGTTCGTATCCAGGTAAGTCGGCAGCCCTCAATGAAGCGCTTGCTTTATCGAGAGCGGAAGTTGTTTGTGTATTTGACGCCGATGCTTATGTAGCTCCGGATTTCTTGAGGCTGACATTGCCTGTACTGGCGCCGGAAGATGTCGGTGCGGTGCAAGTGCAGAAGAAGATATACGAGAATCAAAAGGGCTTTTTAGTCGAGTGCCAGGCATCTGAATATGCTGTCGATGCCTTCTGGCAAATGGGGCGCGACTTGATAGGCGGCGCTGTCGAATTGCGCGGCGACGGACAACTTATCAAACGCAACGCGCTAATCGATGTGGGCGGCTGGAATAACAAGACGATCACTGACGATTTGGATTTGTCCATGCGCTTGCTCATTGCAAACTGGGACATTCGTTTTTGTCCCTTTGCTTGTGTATATGAAGAAGCAATTGAAACCTGGAAGTCACTTTATCGGCAGCGCAAGCGCTGGGCTGAGGGCAGTATTCGTCGCTATTTAGACTACGTGCTGCCGTTGAATGCGCCATCGCGTCTGTCACTTACCGAGCGACTTGACTTGATGGCGTTTGTTGGTGAATTTACCGTGCCGCCGCTTGTGGCGATGGAACTGCTTTCCGAACTTATCAACTTTATTGTTGGCGGTCCGAACTATCCGCGCTTTTTCGTAATTGTGTTGATGGCTGTGGCGCTTGTTTGCCAATTCAACTTCTTCAATGGAATTCGTCTGTATAGACATAAGTCGATTCCGGAAACGCTTTGGTTGACGGCTTGCTTGACCTTCTACGCCAATGTAATTTGGATGCCGTGTATTTTCTTGTCGCTGTGGCGCATTATGTTCCGCCCGCAAGGCTTCAAGTGGCAACCCACGGAACACTTCGGAACCTAACATAAGGCTCCGGTTCCAGCAGCGTATTTGAATAACACACCGCTTCCTCCTTCGCTTGCTGTCGAGCCTTACACGTGCGCTACACTGCAACCGCCTCCTCGGCGCTTTTGCTCCGCTTCATGCTTATACGGGCGCATGCAATGCGCCCATACGATCGCCAGGCAGGAGTGTCCGATAACGACCATTGATTTATATCTGTCGTAATCTCGCGTTACCTTGGCGGCAGAATTAACCGCTTGCGAACAGAATTAACCTCGACTACTCAAGAGGGAAAAATTGGATTTCCAAGAGAGAAAATCGATCGAAATCAAATTCTTGAAAAGTCTCGAAAGTTAGAGCTGGCGCGAGTCGTAATATCTGATCAATATCAAAACAGGATCGAATCACCATCGCTTGAGAATCAATTGTTTCGTTAAATTCAAATTCTCAGACGCGAAGATTATCAACTACAGCTTCTAAAAGAGGCTTGAATACTGAGTTTGCATCATTCAGTGCGCAATGACACCATTTGTCAGTAGATACAACAGTGTGGATCTTAATAAGAAAATGGGTACAATTGGTAATGTCTTAGGATTACTAGTCCTATGACATTCAACAAAATCGTTTAAGTTGATTGCTAAGAGATGGAGATTGGCATGCGTAAAAAGTTAGCGTCCTCTTTAATGATCGCTGCAGCTATTGCCGGCACCTGCGTGGCGCCGTCTTATGCTGATGACGACACATTTAAGAGCATTGTGATGATTCCGTGGAAAGTAGCGGGATCAGCAGTTAGTACCGTAATCGGAGTTCCAGAAGGCGCCACCAAAGATGGCACCAGAGGAGCAATCATGGCTACCAAATGGGTAGCTGGTAAACTCGGTGACGAAGACGGCATGTACCAGCAATGGGCCGGTGGTATCGTTGGCGGACCGTTCGGTGCTGCTGGTGGTGCTATCTATGGTTGCTTTGACGGTGCTTGGCACGGTCTGAAGACCGGCTACGAAAAGCCGTTCAGCAAGGATTCGTTTACTTTCAAGGATGAGTAATTATCCAAATGAAGTACGAGTTCATTGAGTAATAAAGAGATAGTGGTATCGGGGGTGGTTCTATGGAACCATCCTCGCTTTCCCAATTTAAGGTGGACGAATAAAATGAAAAACAAGGTTCTTACTACAATCGCAGCAGCAGCAATTGCAGCTGGTTTTGCTCTTCCTTCATATGCTGATGGAGTTGTCGGTTCAGGTATGTCTTACCTGGGCAGAACAACAGCCCTCATCATCGATGAGCCGGAAGGTGTTGCTTTGAATTCTCTTTGGTACCAACCAAAGAAAATCCAAAAGCGTTTGGCTGTTGCCTTCGGTGACGAAAAAGGTCTCTTCCAGAACCTCGCTGGTTTCGCTTTAGGCGTACCAACAGGCGTAGTCTGGGGCGTACCGGCTGGTATCATCTACGGTGGCCGTCATGCATGGTCAGCTGGTTGGGACAAGCCGTTCAGCACAGAGTCTTATATTGTTCCTGAGTCCGAGGATTAAATAGTACCTTTCGCTATTGCCTGGTAGGTACAACGCATATATACTGCTTTCCTCTAGAAAGTGAGTGCAAATAAATGAACAGAAAATATCTGGGTCTCATGCTTTGCTCACTAGCGGTAGCAGTAACATCAGTAACCCCGGCCTTGGCTATGGATTACGAAGCCAAACCGGTTAACTGGGTTCTGCAGGCTCCTGTAAGACTGCTCGGAGCAGTCTCAGCAGGGATCTGGTGCGGTGCTATCAACGCTCCGATTGATGATGGATACCATGGCTTCTTGAAAGGTACGACTCACGTCGCCGGTAAATTCGGCGATGAGAAGGGTGCCGCTCAATTAGCAATGGCCACACCAATCGGGGGGTCGCCCGGCTTAGTGCTGGGTAGCCTCTACGGCGTCCACCACGGGTGGTGGCATGGTGTCGCGTACGGATGGAAAAAGCCATTTAGCCGCTGGTCTTACATGACCTCCGAAGAAAAATAGTGATATTTGGATTCGGATCTTTGTAATACATGCGACGTGAAGGGTTGCGATGAGCAAGCCGCAACGGAGCAGCAGCGAAGGCGAAAGCGAAAGCTGGAGCCGGAGCTTTACAAGCTAGAAAGTGGTAAAAAACAATGCGCAAAAAAGTTCTGTCCGCAACGTTGGCAGCTATGGCTCTCATCTGTGGACTGGCAAATATGGCTTCAGCTTATCCTGAAAGACCAGATTCGGCCAGGGTGCAGTACGAGCTTTGGTACCTTCCAGTGCGTGTCGTCAATGCTGTCTCGGCCATTCTTTGGGATGTTCCAACTGGAGCATTTCAAGATGGAATAAAAGGCGCCATTGGCTTTACTAAAATGGTTGCTCGCAACCTCGGTAAAGAAGATGGTGTTTACGAGTTAGTAGCCGGCGGTCTCACTGGTGGGCCGGTAGGTCTAGTCCAAGGGGCACTTTACGGAACAATGCATGGTTTTGGTTACGGAGCCAATCACGGCTTCATGGGCTATCCAAGCCCATACAACGGTAGCCATCGCATGCTATTCCAAGGCGTAGCCTATCGCGTCCCTTACGACGAAGACTACTAGGACATCCGCAAATTATGCTTTAGGACTTAGGGAATTCGTCACTGAATTTCCCCAGGCTTGTTGCTCAAATTTTAGGATCGCCAATCTCCAGACCCTGATTCCCTCAAACGGAATCAGGGTCTTTGTTTTGACAATAAACAGTTAGTTTATTAGCTTGGTTTAATATTGAGTCGCTACGGGTATAAACCTTTTGGCACTTTCCCTTTACGCGACAACGATTTGCCGGTTTTACCATGAGGTGTGAATATGCGAACCCGCCGTAAGTCAGGAAATACTCTGGCACTCGTTCTTGTAACACTGGGTGTCATGCTGGCGATGTTCGCCTTCTTTATACTCAACCTAAATCAATTGACAGGCGTCCACAAAGAAACAATGAACGCCACCGACTCGGCTGCATTACAGGTAGTGGTGGACATGTGCCGGATTGTTGTCGACGGTCCACTCGGTCGGATAGGATTGGTTGATGATCCGGCAAGCACCACCTCCGCGCATCCTGTCAAAAGCATCAACACTATTTATGCTGAACTGCGCCTTAACGCTTTGGTGGCATCAAAGCTTTCCGATAATTCGAAGAACAATATTTTGTATTTGGTGAAGCATGATCTGAGTCTGGCAAATACTGCTCGCGACATTCTAAGAGACAAACTTGTTTCCGCTCTAGGCGGCGGTGCCAACGCGTACGATAAAAACGGCACGGCAATTAACGTCGTAGCCAATGCGAAAAGGATTTACGACGAGAATCAACACCGCATGGGACGTGACTCTTCAACGTCATACACCATCCTTATAGATCCAGGCACCGTGAATGCTCCAGCCGGTACCGGCGAAACAACAACAAACATGCCTTATGGTGATAATGCACAATCAGCCAGCGGCGATGTTATTGCTTACAGCAGCGGAAATTGCTTTGTCGACAACGCAAACAGACGCTGCTACCGACCCGATGTAGATTACCCAGTACCAGGGGTCAACGGCACCAACGTTCGATTCGTCCCAATGACTTGGGATTGCCGACTGGTACCAAATGGGTCATTCCGCACAACTACTGCATCTGAAATACCTGTTGCTGTTAGAGTAACCGTCAGCGAAGGCGTAAAAGGAATTGCACCGCACTCAAAAGTCAGACCAACGACAGCCATCCGCACGGTTGCTTATGCGCAATGTGGAGGCGGCGGTGGAGGCGCTTATGTCCCGGCAACGGGCACTTTGCTCGTTGGTTTCGGAGCAGGTTTTCCAACTGAACCGGGCAATGGTCTGACATTCAATAAAGGCGTCGACGGCATCATGAATGCCTCAACACTAGACAACAGCGGAACCAGCACTTATGCCAATTGGAATGCGCCGAGCAAGGGCAATTGGTTTACGGCAAGCAACGGCCCGGTGCCAGGTAATGGTTCACTCGTGGCGACCAACTACAAAGGTATCGCCGGCAAAGCCAATGACGATCCCAGCATTAGTCTTGCGTTTTTGACTTATGACTGGCTCAAGTCAGTAAGCTTGCGAGCCAACCCGGATGCACTTGTGAAAGCGCTAAAGGCTGACATCAAGGCATACGCCTTATCCGGCAATAGCAGTCCTAATACGTACACGTCACATAATAATGATTGGGTGCCACCTGCTTATGCCGAGACCGGTCGCGTGAATGGAACAACGACGCCGGCGCTGATTATCAGCGAAAGCATGCGTGATCCGACAGGCAGCGATGATCCTAGAAATTTACTTAGATGGATGGAAAATCAAGACGCCTACCAGCGCCAACAAGCGCGCATGTGGGGATACTTGCCTGCTGATCCGGTTATCGGACCAAGAGCATACATGGGTGTGCTCACGGATGACGGTCGCTATGTGACTATGGACGGCAATCCAGGTTCGGACATGTTCCAAATGACCAATGAGATGATGCTGACCAACCAACGAGCAATAGAGACCTTTAAACACGGTATCCAGGCATTTGCAAAGCTCTATAACGATGCTACAGGCAAGCCCGGTCCAGTGCCCGATCTAAATACAGAATCTGAATTCAACGAGGCTCTTGAACGTGAAAAGACGAAAGAAGGAGCCCAGGTATTGGCGGACCATCCACGATTGGATCATGCACTAAATAATGCTTGCTATGTAAGCGCGACGACAACAGCAATGTACGACAACTTAAAAGCTCTAACTGGCGGCGGTGTCCGTAAGGTCAACGAAAGACACTATGTTGTTATGGGCAGTAACTTTTATCCGATTGGCCGCGCTGCAACCGTTCAAGACCTTCTGACAGATGGACCAATTTCAACCGGACAAGACCCAAGTGCACCAGCTGCTGATTGGGGTGTGGCGACTCAAAAGGTTGGCAACGAATTTAAGAGCAAGCTGGAGGTCTTTAAACACGAGGGTGACCCAGCAATCGGCCATTTGGATGACTCGCAGTCACACATACTGCAACCGGCTTATGCTCAGAGCGCCAAGCCGAATAACAACTTCAAGCTGCTCTTCAAAGTAGATGGTGGCACTATCAAGACAGCCAGAGGAACAGTTTTGCCTAACGGATCAGGCAATATCAAATTGTTCAATGTGCAAACGACACCTTTTGCCAACGTGCCGATTGCCCAGGGACAGGCAAGTTATCAGAACTCGCAAGCGATTATCATCAAAGAAAAAGATGGCAGCACAGTTACTTGGCAGGTACAAGGACGTGACCTCAATGCCAATGCTTATCCTGCGACCACAGGACCCAATTCACCACCGCCGAATCCCTCGTCGGCAGCTAAACACTATTCTGCTGCTACAAGCTATGACAAGGCGTGGTGCTCGGATCCCAGCGGTTGTCCAGTCCTAGCTTCAGAGTGGGCTGTGACATGCCCCGTTGTAAAACCACCGCCGCCGCCTCCTCCGCCGCCACCACCAGCGGTGCCCCCTTACACTCCACCGCCCAACCCATGCGCGGGCTCTTATTGGGTCTCCAGGCGCTGGGTCTGCGGATATTTTGGCTGGATGCCAATCGAGTGTTGTACGCTGGAACAATACAACGGATGCGGACAGCTAATCGGATCGGCGCATAGCTGATTGCAGTGATACTCCCTAAAATCCGGACCTGTTCGGAGCGACTGTATTTGCGAGTCGACAATCGGGTGATGATACGGGTGGAAGAAATCAAATGCGCGTAGCGACTCATCAACCTGGCGCGCCATGATGCAGGGCGCTCGATTTGGTACGACTTGCCTTAAATACTACCTTTCAACTTTTCGCATTTTCGACCTATTCTCTTGTCGTATTGTTTACTTGTCCTCTCGTTGACTTTTTGCCTGCTTGACTAGTGGTGCCACTATTGGTACCATGTCTTTATGTCAAGCTCAAAGAAAATCCTTGACCAAATGAGGAGCAATCCGAACAACGTTCGTTTTAACGATCTTACAAAGATATGCGAGGAATTTTTTGGACAGCCGCGACAGACAGGAACAAGTCATACCATCTTCAAAACGCCATGGCTTGGAGATCCACGAATCAATATTCAAAATGCCAAAGGCAAAGCGAAAGCATATCAAGTGAAACAAGTATTACTAGCCGTTGACAAGCTTCAACAGCAGAAGGCAGAGCAGAGCAAATGAACATCGATCACTACACTTATCGAGTCACATGGTCACCAGACGACCATGAATTTGTAGGTTTATGCACCGAATTTCCGTCGCTCTCATGGCTAGATTCCAGTCCAGAACAAGCT
This sequence comes from Candidatus Obscuribacterales bacterium, assembly GCA_019744775.1. NCBI lineage: Bacteria > Bacillati > Candidatus Melainabacteria > Candidatus Obscuribacterales > Candidatus Obscuribacterales bacterium. The sequence continues at coordinate 23,320 of JAIETZ010000005.1, read as the reverse complement.
CTTAAGGGAATTCGACAAACAGTCAATGAAGTCGTTGGAGATATGGAATCCAGCGGTGAGTCGATTCCGATACCGTTATCCGAAAAGCATTACAGCGGCGAATTTAGAGTGCGAATCCCACCAGAAGTACACCGGTCACTGGCTATGGAAGCAGCGGAACAAGGTATAAGCCTAAACCGGTTGGCAAGCGCAAAACTCGCCGGCAACTAAAGTGCGGACGAACTTGAGCAGGGCAAGCTTTCACGGATCCGATAATGTATATTATGTTTCACGGCGTTTCGCCGAAGCCTGAAATGCCCACCCAGTACGGCTTTTCGGGCATGCCCTGTTATACGGCTTTGTACGGGATTTTCGCCAAACGGGGTTGGTTATAGCACCCCCTCTTTTCCCTTGACTTGTGTGTTTAACAACGATCGCAGAAAATGATCAGGTGAAGTACAAGCTTTTTTCTACGCTTCTAATAGCTGTTCATTTAGTGCTGACGATTTCGCCAGTACAAGGAGAAACGTTTGAAGCCGTCGACAAAATCGAACTGAAGCAATTACTACTGAAAGCTAAGGCACTAAGCTTCAGCGGTCATCCAGCCGCTGCAATACCAACATATAAACAAGTACTCGCAAAAGATCCAAACAACGCTGAAGCATTCGCAGGATTAGGTTGGGTGTACTACCAATCCGGCAAAGCTTCTGAAGCCATAAGCAGCGAGAGACGAGCCATCACTCTTGATCCGTTGAGCGCCGAACCACATTACTTTCTTGCCGCGATCTATTTTTCACAAAAACACTATCAGACAGCGCAAAATGAACGAATTAAAGCAGCCGAGTTAGCAAAAAATCGTCCCTGCAATTGCGGTCACGTTTCCGAATTGTCCAAATCAAATCAGTAAGCCTAATCGTCAACTTGTCGTCTTGTCGACTCGTTAACCTATTTACTTGTTCATTTGTCGACTTGTTTTCTCGTTAATCTGTTAATTGTTCAACTCGTTTACAAGATCACTTGTTCTCTTCTTGAACATTTCTCCAGTCGTATATTGCTCAAGTCATCTATTTCAATAGTAAGCAGTTCCATCAGTCGATCCACCTTTGCATGTCGTAGGGGCGCATTGCATGCGCCCGTGAAACCAACACTTAACGAAGTAGCCGAATCAGCAACAAGCACTCAACTAAACCGCCCTCAATCATTTGTGATCGCCGACAAACAAGTCCAGCCCATTCGTCGTATTGTCGACCAGTCCATCTGTCGACCCGTTCACTATTTTACTTGTTTAATAGTTGACACTTCGAACAGCCGAATTGTCGCCGTTTCGTCTGATACAGTATGTCCAATGACACAGGCAACTATATCCCAAATACCACCCGACTTTGCAGCAGCATTGCAGTCATGCGGAGCTTGGTCTCCGGATTGTCCGATCCCTCTGACCAGACTCTGCCTCATCAGCTCCATCCCATACGTCGATTTCAGCAACGTCGAACATAATGACGGCGAGCTAGTGGTATTAGATGTGGTGGCACCTCGAGTCGCCCAAATCTTCCATGAGCTATACCAACGCCGCTTCCCCATTGCCAAAATCCGTTCCATTCATCACTATCAAGGAAACGACGAGCTCTCAATGTCCGACAACAACACCTCGTGCTTTTGTCATCGTCCTATCGAAGGCAGCGACAAAGCCTCGATGCATTCGTATGGTCTTGCAATTGATGTCAACCCCGTGCAAAACCCTTTCATAACGTTCGAACCTGGCAACGAACACAATCCAATTATTCAGCCCAAAGAAAGCTGGCAATATCTAAACCGACACAACCAAAAGCCAGGCATGGTAGAAGGAATTGTCACAGTCTTTGCCGAACACGGCTTCATACGCTGGGGCGGATCATGGACAACGCCAATAGACTTTCATCACTTCGAAATTGCGGACGATCAAGCACAAACTCTTTTGCGAGCAACAAGCTTATGAAGGCGGCAGATACAACTGGAATCCACTTACATGAAAGCTTGTGATCACACACGGCAAAGAGCCAATTAACATAATCGTCACCTCGTGGAGCTCAGTCTAGCAGGAGAAATTTTCTTTCCACTCTTCTACCAATGCGATTCTTTCCGATTCGTACCGCTGAGGTATGGCTAGAACCATTTGCGAAGATGGTCTGTACGGGCCTGCGTTGCAAGCATCCATTAACTCGTAACCGAGACTCTGAAGCCAGGCGAGTATATCTCTTGTCTTTGAGTCTACACATTCAATAATTAGCATCGGTTGACTTCGTTGGATAGTTTGTTTTAGCCCATCCAAAACCCGGTGTTCAGCTCCTTCTACATCTATCTTGATCAGATCAGGTACGGGTAATTGTTCTCGTGCTGCTATGCTATCCAGCTTCGCTTGGTCCACCTGAATTATGGGAGCAACTTTACCCCATTGTATTTCGCCAAAGTTGCGCGTTCGAACTTCTAGAGTGCCCGTTGCACCAGATAATGTATCAACAGCAAAATCCGCCTTTCCGTCAATATCAGACGCTGCCAATTGAAATAGAGTGACAGTTTCCAGCCCAGCACCTTTTACCGTTTTTCTGATGCAATCTGCATTCGTAGGATCAGGTTCAAATAGGAAGCATTGCACCGAACGATCTTGCCCGAGAAGAAGCCAAGAGTAATAACCCAAATTAGCTCCAACGTCCCAGAATATGTGCGGGCGAAGCCTCTTAGAAATAGCCCGAAAAAGTCCATCTGTGTAGGGTTCAGCAACACCGCTACCCAAAACCCAGGACAAGTCCCTAATCGACAGAAGATACACATTCCAAGGAATGCCCGGCAAACGCCAAGCGATTTGCTTGTTGCAATTATCAAGCAAGAAATCGTAAATCAACCGATTTTGCCTGAGGTAATGAAGAGGATGGTACTTTTCGCGGATGTACTGAATGACCTGTCTCATATGCACACAGTGTACTTGATTAAGCCAACACGCAACCGAGCGGGCGCATACAATGCGCCCCTACGAATTAATGGCGGACATCAACTTTGCTGCAAATAAACCGTCAAGATTCGTCGAAATGTACCCAAACAAAATTCCGCCAGTTTAGGTTAGCATTTTTCAAAACTAAAATTCGCGATCATTTACATTCGGAATGCCTTCGAAACAGCGCCTGACAAGAATTAGAATTGTAAACTAGCCTGTTACTGAGGCTTCCAAGCCAAGTACAGATCAGTGAAATTGTCTCTGAATTGTTTAAGAGTCATCTGGCACGTGCCCTGAAAACTCGAGTCGTCAGCGCCATGTGGATTGCGTATGGTGACCAGTCGTTTGTTATCGTCATATGACAAAACGCTGTAAGCATGGAGCGTTTCAAGTCCATCGAGATGTGGACGAATGTCCGCTATTCGTGTGCCACAGGTCATTGGTATGTGTTGTTCGCACGCGGACTTCAGTTTGGCACTTATATCATTCTCGTCGGTCATAGGAAGAATAACCATGTGGTGCTTTTGTCCTGTTATTTTATTTAGGACACGTTCAGTCTGACCTGGGATATCCGTCAGTTGATATGGCAGCATGGTGTTGACCACGGAGCCAAGTCCGAGCTTACTATATTCCGTTTTTAGTTGCTCACCATAAGCTTTTTCAATCAGCAATGGCCAAAGTCCACCTTCGGTACTGGAGCCATAGAGCATTTTTTCAGCCTCTGTCAGACCGTTTATTGTTATTGAGCTATCGGCAAAAGTTACTGTATATGTTCCATCTTTGTTGCTCTGAATCATACTTTTTATTAAGTCAGGTCGAGCCTCAGCAATTGATGCCACGGCTGCATGAAAATAGCAGTCTGCCAACAAGCCTTGTTTGACAAACTTGGATTGAATACTTTTCGCGGCATCGCCTGAAAGAGAATATAGATGGCGGTGGCGATTCTTTCCGTCGATATCGTGCAAATTACGATAAATGCTTCCAATTTTTGCTTCGGTATTATTCAGCATGCCAGCCAATTTCGACCAATTGTCTAACTTCTGTACGGAAGACGAATTGTAAACAGCAATGTCCTCTTTTCCGATGATCGCCTCGACGCCAGGACACTTCCATGTAAGGGACGACAGATCGTCGAAGCTTCGGTAAGCAATAGCTGCAAAACGAGCGACGTCTCCTTTTACTGCTGGGTTTGTTATTGCATTTCTAAGTTCAGCCTTGGTCAACTTACTGTCTTTATTGAAATCTATTTGTGGCAATGCTGACTGATACAGTCCTGTTAATTCGTCGCCGGTCAAATCTGGAGTCGCAACTTTATTAATTCCATCGGGATACCAGGTACGTTCTTGAGCAGTCTTCCATTTTTTCGATATTATTCTGCCGTCATTGAATACAGTTATACAACCAAGTGTGTCCAGGCATTTTCGGTTGCCTTCATACCATGAATAATCATACTTGCTTGGTTTTGTCCAGACAGTACCATCGGGCAATTTTACGCGGTTAGCTTCATCGTCGTCGTAGCTAATCTCAGCCTTTTTGCCATTGGGATAAGTAATTGCTGCGAGTTTGTCGTCTTTAAAGGCTAGGCTCCAACCCTCGCAATATTTGACTGTGCGCGCATCTTTTGCAGAAGCCTCACTTGCAGCGCATTTGCTTGACTCTAAATCTCTCATCCCAGCCATTCTCTAAATACTTGGCTCAAGATTACGATCCAAATTGACCACTGTCAGTGGGGAAATCACGAAGGACTAATTTAAGACCAGCTACGGCAACGTTTTTGAGCCAAGAAACTCTCTCCATCTGAAAATTATTGCTACTTTTTTTGGACGAGTTTCATAACCGGCTGATGCCTTGTCTCCTGAAACGCTGACCCTGTCTTGGAAATCACTATTTAAATTTGAAGCCTAATCGTTACGAGGTTATTTAAAAACCAGTTTACGTAGTCAAGGGATGAGGTATATGTAGGTATAGGCGGTTCTACGGCAGAACCAAATTTAACTGGGGCAGTCCTGTTTTCTTCCTTTGGGTGGAACGAATATGGGCATGGGTCGGTACTTAGTATTTCTATTGGCTTTCCAGCTTTTGTGGCCCTGGGCTGCTTATGCGCCGGCTTTTGCACAGGAAGCTCCAGTTGCGCAAGCTAGCGCTCCCAACCTTGATTTATCTTCAACAGATCGTAGTGTCGCAGCATCGACAGTATTGCCTGACGGTCAAGCAACTATTAACTTAGCAGGCGTAGCACGCACAATTAGTCCGACAGATATGTTGACGGCAGCAGAAATGGTTGCAGTGCGGCAAGTCGTAAACACGGGCAATCAGTATTTGCAGTTAAATGATTTGGGCGCAGCCATTGGCGGTGGATTGCATTTGCAATACTATGCGACCAACGGACTAGGCAATTTAGTAATTCCGGAAGGCGTCAGAGCATCACAGAATGCAGCAATCTTGCAAAGTCTAAATCTGACAGGCAATCTGTCCAATTCAGGGACACTCAACTTTTTCTCTTCCAATGCAGCCGTTACGGCAGCGACGGTTAATGCAACTAACATTTATAACAATGCCGGTGCCATGATTTCATCAACATTGGCTAACCTCAATCTCAACGCAGTAAATAACATCGTCAATGCCGGCACCATTATGAGTGCCGGTAATTTGTCTATGACGGCTGGTGGTTCAATTGTTAACAGCGGCATCATTCAAGCAATGCAGAATATGAACATGCAAGCTTCAACAATTGCCAACCAGGCGCAAATAGCTGCAACCTTGGGCAATATCAATATGGCTACAGCTAATTTGATCAACTCAGGTTTGGTTCAGGCAATGGCAGGCAAATTAACAGTTTCCGGAATTGCCAACGAACTCAATATCAACAATCTCAATGGAATTCTATCCGCCTCAAAAGAACTTTCAATCCTAAATACAAGTGTACTCAAGCCGACTGTAAATGTTCTAGGCGGGCAACTCTTGGGAGACAAAGTCAATTTTGACGCCAATGACGGTCACTTAAATGTGAGCGTCCAAGACTTAGCCGGTGATGTAAACGTTAAAGGTGGTACTGCCAAATTTGCCGTCAGTGATGGCACACATCCTTTTTATATGGAAAGTTGGGCACTTACCGGAGACCCCGACTTAATTCTCAATGTCGCCAGTTATAACGATGGCGGAGTCGGCTTTAACGCCGATGGCGGTGTTGTGGAAATTACAACAAGTACCGGTGGAATTACATTCACCGGTAATATCGTCACGACACCAACAGGCACAGGCAACGGTGGTCATGTCTATCTGACATCAGCAACATTTATTGACACAGCCAATATTACAACGGACGGCAATGGGGGCAATGGCGGCGAGATAAATCTGCTGGCAACAACCACTATTGATACCGACAATCTTTCGGCAGCCGGCACTGTAGCCGGTGACATCACCCTTACCTCGGGCGGCTACACGACAACAGGTGGAACTGTTGCAGGCAACAACGTCACCTATGACGCCACAGGTAATGTAACCCTGGGCAATAGTGTTACCGCCTCAAATACTCTTTCGATCTACTCCGGCGGCACAACAGGTATTGCACAAACAACCGGTACTTTAACAGGACAAAACATTGTCCTAACTGTAGGCGGTGGTGGCACAATCGGCTCGGATGTTGATGCAGTAGAAACAGCTACGGAAAATCTGTCGGTATCTTCCAATATCTTGTATGTGACACCATTCTCCATATCAGCAGGCGTATACGTAAATAACGACAGCGGCGGACAGCCATTAAATCTGAGCGGCAATGGAGCCGGTTTTCAGGGATTGTTCAGTCTCACCACCAATGGCGACTTAAATGTGCTGGCAGGCTCGACCATCATGGGCAATTCAGGCGGCAGCGGTACGGCAATTGAAATAACTGCCTCGGGACAGATTACAGTGGCAACCGGCGCGGCCATATCCGCTTATCAAGGCTACACAAATAATGACTTCAACAGCCTAGATCAGGCAGTAGTCATAAATACAAACGATCTGGAAAACAACGGAACCATATCAGGATCATCTGTAACTGTTAACGCAGGTGGTTCCGGTCTTACGGTAAGCGAATGCGGCGGCTGCAACGGACTTATTAACGTCACAACCAGCGTAAATGGTAGCAACAATGGTTTTATCAACTTCGTTTCGGGAGGCAGCGTCACCGTTCATCAAAATACACTAAGTGGACTGGTCTCAACCGGAGGTTCAACTGCAACAGACTTCACTGTAAGCGTGGACAATGGCGCTCTCTATTTCGGCAGCGTGGAAGCCACAGGAGCCATAGACATAACCCACAACAATACTTATGGCGACATCATCTTTGGACCGACCAATCCATTCGGAGTAGGCGACGGCTCGATGACGGCAGACAACATCACAATAACCACAAGCAGCAATGGCTCCGTTCGCCTCTGGAACGAATATGCGCTTAATGGCACCACCGGGACGGAAATTACTGCCGGTTTTGTCAGCAACAACGGCACAATTACCGATCTTGATCATGTAACCATCCAAAACCCGAACGGCACTCTTTCTTTGGGAGGCGGCGGTGTAATAGATGCTCCAAATATCAATCTTGATGCCAACGGCAATTTGATAGCACTGCAGGCGGAATTCATCGGCACGCTTAACGCCAGCATTCCCCACGGTGCAACAAGTAGCGACTACTTGCTGCTCATCTTCTCTGCAGCAGGTGCAGCCACATTAGGGACAATAGACATACCTCCCCAAATAGTCACAAACGGCGGAACAGTCAATGGACCACTGAGCACAAGCACGGATAGCCACGGCGGTGTCACTTACTCATTTGCCAACAGCTCCCACACTTTCGGCAATATCCTTTTATTGAATACAGCCCTGCCGGACAATGTCTTCAATCCGATGAACGACACTCTTTATGTTTCCGTCGGCGGACAAGTAGACACTGGCGCTTGTTCCACATGTCCAATTGCCGGCAATCTTTATTTCGGCGATGTAAAAATCTCTGGATTAGTCACAGGCGCTTCAATGCTGGTCTTTACCAGTGAAAACAACGAAATCCTCGGTAATCTCAATGTACAAAACGGCGGCTTGCTATATGGAGCAAACGGCGGACAATGGGGTGAAATCTCAACTAAAGCCAATGCTACTTGGTGGGCGACAAGCTTTACAGCCACAGGTGGAGGCCATATTGGGCCGGTGACAATAGACGACCCGATAATTTCTTTGGACACAGCCACCTGGTCAATTTTCACCAGCAATAATTTTGTCCTCAACACTTTTAGCATTGGTTATCCGCACATAAATATCAACAAAGCCAGCGGCTCTGGTCGATTCCTGCTAATGGCCGGCTCCGGGTTGTCCGCGTGGAACGAGCTAAATCTATCTAACACCATGACCATATCCAGCGCTGGACAAACCGACATATACGGATACATTAAGGCTGGAAGCTTAGACATTCAAGTAACAAACGGCAACTTTACCATGGACAATGGCTTTATTCAGAACTCCAGTTGCGGATTTTGTTTTGGACTGGTGTATTACCAGTTGACGACAAATGGTCCGAATTTCAATTTGAGTGTCAGTAACGGCAACTTGACTATGAAAAACGGACTTCACTATCAGCCTTACATTGACTTCAATTCCTGTGGTATCTGTCTTGCCCCTGATTCCCCACACACAACAATCAGCGTCACAGGAGGAAATTTGTCCTTTAGTAACGGCGTTTCAATGAGCGTAGCCGGTAATTCGTCGCTGAACGTTTTTCAAGGTTCTCTATCATTAACCGGAACTTCCCTCAACGGATTCAGCTCTATCTCCGCAAATAACATCAATCTGCAAGATAGTTTCACAGAAACAAATAGCATTATTAGTAATGACTCTGTGACCATCAACCACACTTATATTTTTGCCGAAAGCAATTCCAACTTAAGCATAAAGAACTACGGTGGTGATTTACCAATAACCAACGGGTCTGTTCTGAAATCCGGCAGTGGCGTAGGCAAGAATATCAATATTCTAAATTACGACGGCAATTTGCTAATCACCAATCAATCGATTCTAGATGCTACTCAAGGCAATGTCTACATTTCAAATACTAATGGAAACGTTGCATTGAACAATGGTGCAACAATAACCGCCGTGGGTCCTAATTACGATGACGGCGTAATTTCAATATTGAACTCGGGAGGCTCAATAACAATAGTATCGGAAATCATCAACACAGCAGTAACGGATTCATGGGGAAGTTACTGCTACGGCTGCTCTCCCTTCTATACTATGTTCGGAGCCCAGGGTCCAACAATCAACAGCTCCGGTACAGCTCAACTTGTAACCAGCGGCGGCAATCTTTCCATAACCGGACCTGGTACAAATGACATATGGTCACCAGCTGGACTTACTCTGATAAGCACTACCGGCAGTGTCAACGTCAACCAGGTGGTTCTGGATCCCTACTATTTCGACACTTTCTATGAAGCCTGGTATTTGACCGGCATGTCCGGAAGCACCTTCACAGTGCAAGTTGCAACTTCAAATATTGTCGCCAACACAATTGTCGCCAACAACTACGGTATTTCAGCCAACGGCACGATTAGCCTAATAGTAGGCGGCAACGGAAATCTTAACGTACAGGCAGGTAGCGTGCTCTCGGCAAATAAAGGTAATGTCTACCTGCAAAACCTGAACACAGCCGGCACGATAGTCATCGGTCAGGATTCGTTCTTGACGGCTATTAGTGACGGAGCCAGCCTTGGGAATGTCTATCTTCTCAGTGGTCCGGATCCAGGCTCCTATGTGACAGGCACTGCTCCAGCCAATCTTGTGGCCCAAGAAGTAAACGGCGGTCAGATATTCTATGGCTCTCAAAGCTTAACGGCATCAGCTCCGGACAACCACGTAACCGCTGATGGCGGCACTGTTGCCTTTAATGGCAGTGCTGTAACTTCCATTCAACTTGGCGGAAACGTGACCATCAACGCCAAGGCTGAAGACTCAACACCACAATTGCTCACTAGTCTGGATCTCGTAAATGACCCTAACGCCATAGCGCAAATTCTAGCCTTGCAGGCTCTGGGCAGCGTCGGAGGCACATTGCAAACATCCGGACCAAATATAATTGGCGGTAATGCCATTATTGCTCCCTCCGTGTTGGCTCCATGGCTGACCGCAGAAAATATTCCCGATAACGTAACTATTGAATTTACCGACTTTGACGACACAACACCTACCAGTGTGTACCTCACATCCACTAGTACTACTGACAAAGTTACTATAAGCGGCACGCATTCATACACTAATGGTAATCCATCCATAAATATTATTTCTAATCTTGATACCACCGTGCTCAGCGTGGCAGCTACAGGTCTTCTGGAGAGCAGCACCGATTTGCTTGTGCAAGGCAACGGGAATATCCAGGTACTAGGACAAGTTAGCGCCGAGAACCTGACTATAGTCACCACTGGTGGCAACGGCAATATCACAGTCGACGGAACCGTCAACGGTAACGCATCACTAACACTGGTAACATCCGGAAGCGGCAGCATTAGGCATGGAGAATCACCCGGAACGGTGACTGCTCCAGTAATTGCTTTAATAACTGATGCAGGAAATATCGGCACTTCAAACAGCAGTCGGTTTTACACAAATGCAACCGTCGGACTAATGGTCTCCACAAACAGTGGCAGCGCTTATTTAAGCCAAAATGGCTCAGTGCAGCTCAGCAATTCCAGCCTTGGTCAATCACTTTTCGAAAGTACTACAGTGCTTGATCTTATTACGACGTCCAATGGTGACATCGTAATTGACGGAGCTACAGTGCGTGCCGGCACAATAATTCTGACTGCAGGCGGCAGCGGCAATATAGACCAGACCACAAACAACACAACATTTGAAGCTAACAGCATGACCTTGCGCGCTACATCCGGCTGGATTGGTGGTCCCAATAGCACAACCGGTTTATCACTTGCACTGCAAACTCAAGAACTCAGCGCAAGTACAACTGGTGACATCTATATCAACAGCACAGGCTTCGACCCTGTAACCCTGCGCAATATTTCATCAGGCGCCGTGCTTGATCTGGAAGCTTCCGGCAGCACATTCACTATTGCCAACGGATCAACTGTGCAAGCTACCTGGCAGAGTGGGCCTCCTGCCCTAATTAACCTGACCATGAATTTTAATCTGCTGACAGTAGAATCAGGAGCTCGGCTGCAAGTAAATTCCGCAGGCACCATTTCCATATCAGGAACCTCCCAGGTGACAAATGAAGGCGTTATTGCAACACCGCTGGGAGCATCCGGAGGAACTTTCTACTCCTATACTGACGGGTTTGCCGGAGCTACACTCATAGGTGCCGGCAACATCATAGGCGATCTTCACATAACAAGCACAGATACAAGTGGATTTGACACCAGCGTTAGTCAAAATTCAATTAGCGGCGCAATCAGCATAAACTCCGATTCCCAAAATATTTTCATACAAACCATCACAGGCGATCTCACATTAGGTGCAATTTCCGGCAGCGCTGCAATCGCCTTTACCGTCAACAACAACGGCAATGTCATCCTTAACGGATCTACAATTGATCTTATGGCCGATACCAGCCAGATCAATTTGCACAGTCTAACCGGCTCCGTCACCGGTACACTGGCATCAACCCTCGGCACCCTTAGAGGCAGTGCTCTTCTCAATTTCAATATTACGAATAACGATACCGTCAATGGCACACGATTAGAAACCATAATTACAAATTACGGTTCAATTACAATCACAAACACTGTGGGTGATGTCACCGTCATCACCAACAGTACAATCTACGCTAACCAAGGCAACCTAACCATCAATAACTTGAACACCACTGATGGTCAGATAGTGATTGAGTCTGATGCCGAGCTAACCGCGTCAACCACCGGCACCACATTAGGTAAAATCTACCTTGTTATCGGCGGTATTCCGTCAAGTCCCGACACCGGACCGACACCAAGCAACGTAACAGCAAATGAACTGAACGGCGGAGTAATTTACTTTGGTACAGGGCAGGTTAATGCCAGTCCCTCAACAAATACAGTCACTGCCGATGGCACAAACGCAAGTGTAGTTTTCAGCATAGGTAGCGCGCCCGGACCAGCCATACTATTGGGCGGCAACACCACCATCACATCACAGACCGAACAAACCTTTACTCCGCTTACAAGTCTTGATCTTAGTGATGCAAGCGTCGTCACAGCCATAGAAAATCTGCAAACAGCTCACTACATAGGTGGCTCTATCAACACTGACAATACAGCTGTTATCCTCCCTTACATACTGGACACCAGCATCTCCGCACTAAATGTGCCAAACCTATACCAGGTTACATTAGCCAATTTTGATGGTGAGTCAGTCAACATCGACATAACCGGAGCCAGCACAACAAGCCAGGCTACTGTAGTTGGCACGCTGCAATTCCTGTCTGCATCCGGAGCTTCAGTCAGCACGCTGAACATCACCTCGACAGAGCCTGGTCCAGCTTTTTTGGGAGGAAACTCGCTAACATTAACAACTGGACAAATGACATCGGACGGCTCTTTGACCGTCAACGTTGACGGTGCTATCAACTTTTACGGAGTATTGCATGCCAGCACGCGTCTGACTTTAGACACATCGGACAACACTACGGATGGATCAATAACACTTGGTTATGCCCTGACCAACCAAGCAACTGCCGCCGGGGCAGGAGGTGCTGTGATCCTAAATGCGGGCACCATTATTGACATCAACACAATCAACACCAGCGGCACAGGAATAGGCAAAGGCGGCGCAATCACCCTGACGGCCGAGGGAGATATTTCAATTGTCGGATTGGTAAGCAATGGCGGAAACATTGCCGGCGGCGCAGGTAATATTACAATTTCATCCGCATCCGGTGCCGTAACTCTGGACTCCATTACAGCGACCGCTCAATCAGGTAATGCTGCCGGACTTGTTTCCATCAATGCCTTCACCGGATTCACCGGCGGCAATATTGAGAGCGCAAGCGTCTCAATTACTACGGAAGGCGGTCAGATTGCCCTAATACCCGGTTCCACCATCTCGATCAACAACGGCAACCTGCTTCTGCAAAACAATGACACTGTCGATGGCACAATATATTTAGGCACCAATTCTACCTTTAGCTTAACAAGCACTCTTGGGGACATTTTCGGCAATGTCTACATTGTGCTCGGTAATGTCCCCACGTCACCAGTGACCGGCTCAACTCCACCCAATATGAATATTTATGGTTCACCGTATTTCGGTACCAATAGCATCACCTCTAATGCTCCAGTCAACTCCATTTCCGCCCCATCGTCTACGGTAATTTTCAATACCGGCTCCGCCGCGGCAACGGCCATTACCGTTGATGGAAATGTTCGCATTGAAAGTGATGTAGAAGGAACCGCGGGCTCATTAGCCAGTCTTGATCTGACCGATCCTTTCACCGTTAACTACTTAGTCTTATTGCAAGAGCAAGCAGTTATCGGCGGCACACTCGTTGTTACCAATGGCATTGCTACAGGCGGCAATGTAATTCTTGCGCCGACTAATTTACCGACTTCCCTGACCGCCTACAATATTCCGGACAACGTCACCGTCACCATGCAAGGATTTACGGGCAGTGACTTTGTAACCATAGACATTAGCGGCGCAAGTACCAGCTCACAGGCAATACTTGCCGGCACTCATGAGTTTACCGGTGCCGGCGCAGTCGGACAGATAGAAGTTACATCTACTCAAACAGGACCAGCCTTCTTGGTGAACTCCACCGGATTACTCACAAGCGCAGGCAATTTGTCCCTGAGCGCACCGAGTGTCACCAACGAAGGCAGCATTACTTCGCAGAGCAATGGCACTATTACATTAATTACTGACGACTTTCGTAACGACACGCTAACAAGCCTCGTAGATGCCGGCGGCTTCGGCTCAGTAATAATTCATCCACTTAGCAGCAACTACGTTGTTCATGTCGGTGGTGCAGTTCGCGGCGGGTCAGCTCTGGATATTATTGACCCAGACATGGCTAATATCGTCGCCAGAAATCTAACAATTGGTGACTCAAATAACACCGGCAGTCTCTACCTTGCCGACGATATCAATGTATCAACCCTGTACAACCTCACACTACTTAGTGCCGACACAGTAGACATGGACTCCCAGTCGATAACTCTCGGATTCAATACCTTGAGCATAGAAGCAGGAGCAGACGCCTACATCAATGGAATCTTCGGCACCGGTACGACCATTAGTATTACAGCTTTGGGGGTTCTTTACATAAATGACGCGATAGAAGCAGTTGATCCGGGTTCCGCTTTCAGCATCAACGGCAACATCCATTTAAGCGGCTCCCCGATAATGTTCAACTTAGATCCAGGAGAAAATATCAACGCCGGTACCTTCAATGGCATTGTCACCATTCACCCTTCCAGTGCTATGGACATTAACTTTTTCACCCCGACGCAAGGCGGTGTCAATTTCGATATTTCCCAAAACAACCTCGACCACATAAGATCCGCCACTCTCAATATAGGCAACTTTACTTCAACCGACAGCATTACCTTAGCTGACGACGTCGACCTAGGCTTCACCAGCATTTACCGACAATTGAATTTCTACACAAACGGCAGTTACGAATACAACGACTTCACATTTGACTCCCAAAGCCGAGCTGTAGGTATCTATGCCCTTGGAGCAATCAATGCCGGTGACATGACTACCGGCAGCAATGCACTGGTGATGGACGCATTAGGTACCGTCACCCTCAACGGTACAATCAGCGCGTCAGAAGTTACTTTGGCCGGCTCCCCAGTAATTCTTAACGGGAATGTGTTAAACGCATTTACATCTCTAATACTAAGACCTACAACTTCAATGGCAGTTAATGTTGGCGGCACAACTGCAAGCGGCACCAGTTTCGACATCACCGCCGGTGATTTAGCAAACATAACCACCCAAGTTCTCACAATCGGTGATGGTCTCAACGCGTCAAGCATGACAGTTGTCGCCGACTTGGATGTCTCCGGTCCGATTGATGATCCCGGCAACTATGATCTGGTCCTCATCAGCAACGGCAACTTCACAAGTCAGGGTCAAACAATTACTTTAGGGCGAGAAGAATTTGACAATAGCAATTCCCTGACCATCACCACTTACGGCAGCGCGCAGGTTGGCGCAATTGAAACCATTGCTAACGTCGGTGCCGGCGTCTACATTACTGCCGGCGGCAACTTGAATTTAAATGATAACATCGTCGTCACAGGTGGGACGGTCGACAACAGCGGCAGAATTGAGCTGCGTGGTTCGCCTGTTACCTTCAATGGCAACTCCCTGGATGCCGGTCCGGCTGGTTTTGTAGCATTGGCACCAACCAGCGATACCATAGTTGCCATTGCTGACGCCACCGGCACAGCTGCTCCTTTCGATATTTCCGCCTCGGACCTTGCAAATATCACAACCGGCACTCTGCAAATCGGTGACATCTACCACACTCAAGTTTTAAACGTCGAAGATGATATTGACTTATCCAGTTCCTACAACCTAGTCCTTGTGTCAGCCGGAGCCATCGACCGCACAGGCATTTCCATAACACTCGGCAGCAACAACCTTGGTCTCAGCACAAATGGCGGACTGTCCAATTTAGCAACCGGAGATCTCGATATATCCTATCTCTTCGATGGTAATTCTGCCTGGCGGCAGGCTTACACCGGCAACAGTAATGCCTTCACCATAATGACGGGCGGCAGCAGCTTCACTAATTTAGCTAGTGGCTGGATTGACATGGGTGTTGACGGCGGCAGCATTACTATCGATGCCGGTCGCAACTTCAACTATACTGCCAGCGGTGCATCCATTTCATTCGTTGCCGGTACAAGCTCAACTGGTGGCTATGTAGGGCTCAGCAATGTCAACCTCAGTACCAGCGGTGGTGACTACGACATCACTGTTACAGGTCGTGGCGATCCACTGCTAGGCATGGGTGGTGTCCAAATTGGTTCTATAAGTAACTCAAGCATTGCAGGTGAAGTCAGCATTCTTGCCGACAGCGCCGTCTATGTTGGCTCCTCTTCAGTCTCTCGCGTTAGCAACAACTTCTCAGTTGTTGCCGATAGCCATATAAATGTTATAGGCTCAGTTGTCGCTGAAAATATTGTTTTACATGCAGTCGATAATAACGGGGGGGTGTCCGTCCAAGACAATCTATATGCAAATGACTCCATAGATATTTCAGCCATCAATGTTGTCCAATTGTTTACCGTCAATGGTTCATCGTACATTGAGGCACCGACAATTACCATAACGACCAGCGCAGATCCATTATCAACTGTGATTATTTCTGAGGGTGTTCAAGTTGTCACCCCAGTGATGAACGGCAGCAGCGGTGCAATAACCATTACCACTCCGGCCCTGTCCAATGATGGCTTGATCGCCGCGCTTGGAGCTGGCGCCACCTTAACCATTCAGGCACCGGCGGGTTTTGATCTTGCCATAACTGCCTTTAACGACGGCAAACTTGTTGCTGATCCGTTGTCAGGTCTCATCACTTTCCAAAGTGCCGACGGTGAAGTCAATGTCACTCAAAAGCAGATTTCCGGTATAGTCACCGGCTCAGCAGCAACTGCCTTTTATCTCACTTCCCAATCCGGACTCCTTACGCTTAGCGATATAACCGCCACCAATGACGAAATCACCATCACTTCCGGCAGCGATATACAAATTATTCCGGGCAGCACCATCGTCGCCGAAGGCAGTGTCGCCTTTGTAACTAACGCTGCCAATGCCTCGCTTATAATTAGTGCCGACAGCATTGAATCTGCTTCGGCTACTGTGGATATTTCAAACTTCTCATATGTCAAAAACGACGGCACGATTACTGCCGCTACCGGCATCACGATTGAAAATACCCTTTCTACATCTGCGGACTTAATACTTACCGGTCTTGGCTCTCTTGTTGCTCCTTCTATTTCTCTTGAATCCAACAATGGTGCAGTCATCGCCACCCAGAACAACATGCAGGGCACTGTCAATATCTCATCCGAATCCACGCTCGTATTGTCTGTGCTCAATCCCTCTTCCTTCACTCCGGGTACGATGACCAGCACTACCTACGGAAGCGCTTCGCTTGTCTCAAGTTTTTCCAACTTATACGCCGCTGCTAATTCTCCCATCACTTTCGGTGATGCAGTATTTGCTACAACAACAGGCACTTTCGGTACTTTCACCGTTAATAGCGGAGTACTCACTGTCACAGGCACCGGTAATATGGTTATTCTCATCCGCGACACTGATGCCGGTATCACTTCTATTGACGGTATCGCCACTGGCGGTGGCAGCCTCTACTTTGATACTACTGCTGCCGGTGGTCTTAACTTTACGGGTAATCTTGATACCAGAGGCGGCGCAGATACCAGTGGTGGCTATGTAGTTCTAGGTTCTACCAATACCATCACAACAGAAGCGATTCTCACCGGTGGCGTCGGCGGCGGCGGTACTGATGAAGAAAGATCCGGAGGTTCAGTAATAATTTCGTCTGCCGGTAATATATCGATAAATGAGTACATCGACGCTCGCGGTGAAGAACTAGGCTCCGGAGGCAATGTAATCCTCCTTTCCGCTGCAGGAGATATTACTTTTTCTGTAACCAATCCACTCAACGGAAATATTAACGCCGTCGGTGGCAGTGCCGTGTTTGCAGAAGGTAAAGGCGGCAATATTCTAATTGGCGCCGGTGATGCCGTCACTTTCAACAGTTTCATCGATAGCTCTGCTGAGTCGTCGTTTACCAGCAATTCTCGTGGTTCTGCCGGCTGGATCCACATAGCAGCCGGTTCAATTAGTTCCACCAGCAGCATTCGCGCTAATGGCGGCGCAGATTTCAGCACCGCCTCCGGCAATGGTGGCTCCATTAATTTGGTTGCCGGCTCAATCTCCGTCGGCGGTTTTATCGACTCAGCCGGTCTTGGATCCGGTTTCGGTGGTGATATAACACTGCATGCAGGAAGCAACATAAGCTTTTTATCGGCTAATGCCACCGGCGGTAGAACATCTGTTGAGCCCATCAACGGCGGCAACATCGTCATTCAGTCCGACTCTGGAACAATTACTTCAATCGGCTTCCTCGATAGTTCCGCTTCCGCTTTCGACTGGCTCGATGGCGGTGGCCGCGCCGGCATGATCTTTCTAGTTGCTCAGGGTGATATTAACGGCACTGTAAGTGCTAGAGCTGAAGGTCGCAGCCGACCAGGCAATGAAAGCTCAGATCTACCAGGCAATGGCGGCAACATTCGCATTGAAACTAATGGCGAGGCAAATTTCGGCTTTGTGAGCAGTTCTGCTCAATCTGTTGTTGCTACTCGTGCTGCTGCCAATGGCTCTGCCGGCAGAATAGACGTCCTGGCCAACGACAATGTCAACGCCTCTACCTTCAAGTCCACAGGCAGCCTATCCGGCGGCAACGGCGGCGACGTCAACATCACTTCAAGCACGGGCAATGTCACCACATCGTTCATTTTTACCAATGCCCCAGGTTACGACGTCTTCAGTAGTGACAGCTACGGCAATGGTGGCGATGTATCCATCACATCTGCCGGCTCCGTGTCCATTGGCTCTTTCATCGACATTGGTGGCTCCGCAAATTTCGGCAATGCCGGCTCTATTAATATTCAAGCTGAAAGCAACATTACCAGCACCTCTTACCTTGCCGCCAACGGTGGCGCCCTCGGAGGCAATGGTGGCAATATAGTGCTGACTGCTCAGCATGGTGGAATTGATTTTGACTTCTCACTAGACACTGCGGCCAGAGAAGGTGGTAACGGAGGTTACATTATTCTCAATGCCGAAGACGGCATTCAGGCAACCGTTGTTGCTACCCGCGGTGGAAACGCATTCGGTCATGGTGGTGATATAGTCATGACTCAGCAAGGTACAGGCTCCATTCAGCTTGAAAGAGTTGACTCCAGCACAAGTCATAATACTCTAGTGGGCTCATCCAATGCGGGTTACGTCTCACTTTCAAGCAGCGGCAATTTGGCAGTCTTGGGCGATATCGATGCTTACGCGGAAGGCGTCAGCGGCAACGGAGGAATAGTCACGCTATCTTACAATTCAGCCGCAGGCAACTTTGTAATCGATAGTGACGATAATAGCATTACTAACGGCGTCAAAGGTGCAATCGACGCTTATGCTTCAGGTTCAGGCAATGGTGGCAGTGTGGCCATCGCCAATCAGGGTGGTGACTTAAATGTTACCCTCAATAGCAGGATCGATGTTACATCTTTCAGCGGCGTTAATGGCTCCATCAACTTCAACTTCGCGCCACCCGGTTCAGACTTAAATGTAAACGCCACCAGCGACGTCAACATTACAGGCGGTGCATCTGGTCTTGTCGCTGGATTCATATTTGCCTCAGGACTTTCAATCACTATGTCCATGTCTGGTACCATTCCTGCGCTTGAGCTGTCCGAACTAACTGCCACCAATGGCTCCATTAGCATCACTCTGGCTAACGGTTCGCTAGAAACTGCCGTAGGCGCTAACCTTCAAGCTACGCAAGGGAATATTACACTCAAGCATACAAATACAAGTTCGGGAATTATCTTCCTTGAGACTGGTTCGACCCTTACAGCTTCTGCAACAAGCGGCTCGCTAGGCAACGTCTACATCTCTATTGGTGATTACACAGCCGTTACAGGAACAACTCCTTCCGATGTGACAGTAGATGAACAGAACGGCGGACAAGTTTATTTCGGCACCAACAGCATCACTAGCAATGCTCCGCAGAACTTTGCCAATGCGGATGGCGCCGATATCGTTTTCGATACCGGCTCTCGACCGGCTAACGCAATTACCCTCAATGGCGATGTCACCATCAACGCTACAGAGGGTGGAGGACTAACTCTGCTGAACAGTCTTGACCTCACCGATCCAACTGTGACCGCCCTGATTATCAATCTCCAGGGAACCATGGAGCTCGGCGGCACCCTCATCGTTGACGGTGGCGGCATAGCGACTGGCGGCAATGTGATTATCGGGCCGGCAAACTTGGCTGCAGCACTGACCGCCTACAATATTCCGCAATCCGTGACAGTATCCATGCAAGGTTTTACACTTTCCGACGTGGTATCCATCAATATAGACGGAAGCTCCCACACCTCTCAAGCCGTACTAAACGGAACATACGAATACATCGGCGGCAGTCCATCGGCAGGTGTGGTCAATGTAAGTTCAAATCAAGCTGGTCCGGTATTTCTGATGGATAGTAGCGGACTCTTGACCAGCAATGGCAGTTTGTCGCTTACAGCCAATGGCGCGATCCAACTAAACGGTGCCACATCAGCAGTCGGTGCAGTTGCCATAACCAGCACCAATGGTTCATTAACGGTCAACACAATCAATACTGAAAGCAACACAAGCGGCAATGCCGGTGCAATAACTCTTACTGCGACGGGAGCAATCACGACAATCAACACTATCAACAGCGCCAAGATTAGTGGTGCTTCAGGAAATGGCGGCAACATAATTCTCAATAGTGGCACTTCCACGTTTACGCTAGGCAACACATATGCCTACAGCAACAGCGGCGCACCGGGCACACTAACATTTTACGGCAGTGGCAATGCCGCTTCACCCGGCTCGGCAATTTCGATTCCAACAGTAGCATTTCAACAAGGAGCAACCCTTTACTTCTATGGCTTCACTGACAGCAATAATCAATCATTATCTTTTCAGTCCAATCAAGATATTGAAGTTAGCGAAATCAACACTTCCAATTTCGGCACCGGTAATGCCGGAAATATCTCGCTTGCTTCAACAGGGGCAATTACCGTTACCAGCAGGCTGGCCACAGTAGCCGATTCCGGTACTGGCGGCAATGTCACAATCAACAGCGGCACATCAACATTTAATTTGTCTAGTCTTTGGACTTACAGCAGTTCCAACACTCCAGGAACGATAGCCTTTTACGGTTCCGGCAATCCATCGGCACCAGGCTCGGCAATTGCCACACCAACGGTCACCTTTGCATTCGGCTCGGACATTTGGGTCTATGGCTCAAAATCCAGCGCTATTTCCTCTTTGTCATTCAATCTAGCCAACAGTAATACGATTTTTTCAATTGATACTCACAATAGCGGCACAGGAGCCGGTGGCGATATTAGCTTGACGGCCGCTAACGCCATTAATGTGGGCGTAAATCTAACAACTTACAGTAATGGTGGAGCAGGTGGAAACATCTCTCTAAATAGCGGTACATCCACCTTCAATTTAACCACTTTGAACACTCACGGCGCCGGAGGGCTTCCAGGTACGATCACCTTCTATGGTTCCGGAAATTATCTCTCGCCAGGCACGGCAATAGCAGTACCGACAGTCACTTTCCTAAGTCCTTCTTCAATTAACGCCTACGGAAATTCTTCAAGCAATATACCGTCGCTTTCGTTTTTCCTGGGCAATAGCACTTCGCTCGTAGCAATCGATCTGTTCAACTTAGGAACAGGCTCAGGTGGCAGCATGACCCTAACTTCAGCCGGCGCAATTAGTGTTTCACAACGCATTGATGTCTCAAGTTCAGGAGGTGCTGCAGGCAACATAACGCTAAATAGTGGGACCTCCACATTCAACTTAAAAAGTCTCCTCTTCCAAAGTGACGCATCCACACCAGGAGCGTTAACTTTCTATTCAAGTGGTAATCCGTCATCACCAGGATCTCCAATTGCCACACCAACGATTGCATTCGGCACCACCGCAATTATTTACGGATACGGAAATTCTTCCGGAACCTTGCCTTCCCTCTCATTCAACCTGGCCAATGGCAACAGTATATCGGCGATTATCACATCTAACCACGGTACCGGTAATGCCGGCGATATTACATTGACGTCATCAAACAATATACTAGTCAGTGGGTTATTTGCAGAGGCGGAAAGCGGACATGGCGGCAACGTCTCGGTGACATCTTCCGGCGACATTGCAGGCAATTACGTGACCACGAGTCATACCGGCACAAGCGGCAATGTCACCCTGACTTCTGCAACTTTGAACTACAATTCAATCTTTGCCGGCAACGGCTTAGTAACACTAAATCCAAATCAAGTTGAAGCAGTAGCAGTCGGTGGCACATCCAATGCCAGCCCCTTCTTTGTCAGCAATGACATGTTGACTGCGACAATTGCCGGAACCGTATCAGTATCATCGCAATCCACACTAGCTATAGCTGACAATCTTGATGTTAGCGGATCCGGCCAGGGTAATTACAATCTCGTATTTACCAGCACAGGCAACTTCACAAGCGCCGGTCAGACCATTACACTTGGTGACAAGTCATTAGATGTGAGCACTCTCGGTTCGATTAATTCAGGTGTAGTAACTGGTACTTCCAACTCATCTGTAGACTTGTCCGCTCAGACCGGATTAGTCGTAAGCGGTACTCTTAATGCGGGCAATATTCAACTGTCCACCAACAACGGTCATGGCGACGTGACATTATCGGCCAGCATAACCGCTGCTGACGATATCAGTATTTCTTCAAGCGTACAAATTATTCAAACGACAGGCACCATTTCTGGCACTGGGCTCACATTAAACGCAGCCAGTGGAATTGGAGTGTCTAATCCAATTCAGACTGCCGTTTCAAGCATCACCATCAACAACGGTGATTCGTCAGGTGCCTATATTCACGAAGCTAATGGTGTACTGATCTTCGCTGTTGACGTTGCAGGCGATTTTGAACTCACTTCTTCCAGTGGACAAGTAAGAATCAATGGTGCCACCACAGTTATAGGTGGTTCGGCTACTATTATTGCAAATGGCGACATTCGTGTCTCGCAAGACATAACAGTCGACGAAGGAAATTTAATACTTCAAGACATGAATACATCGTCCGGTGCCATCATAATTGATAGCGGCACAACACTGTCTGCCAGCACCACCGGCGACACACTCGGTCGCGTCTACATCTTCATCGGCACAACACTGCCAACAGGCACCAACACCACCACTCCAAGTAATGTAGTTGTTAACAACACAAATGGCGGCGTCACTTATTTCGGCACCAACAGCATAACCGCATCCGCTCCGGATAATCATGTTAATTCCAACGGCAGTGCCGTTATCTTCGATACAGGGTCATTGTCTGCGTCGGCAATTTCTCTTGGCGGTAATGTCACCATCAATGGCACTGCCACGCCGGATGTTGAAGGTCCCATCTATAGTTTGGACTTCACTGATCCTAACTTAACCGCCCTCATCATTCAATTGCAAGGCGAAAGCCAAATCGGCGGCACACTCATCGTCAACGGACAGGGTGTTGCCACCGGCGGCAATGCCATCATCGGCGCCAACATGCTCTCCAATACTCTTACCGGCACCAACATCCCGACA